>CAYHYF010000001.1:0-37805 GCA_964360745.1 uncultured Candidatus Saccharibacteria bacterium
AAACCTAATTTTTCAACTATTTCATCAAAAATTAAATCTTTATCACCTTCTGTTACTCTTACAAATTCAAAAAATTTTCTTAAATTGGAACTTTCTATTTGATTTTTTCTTTCTTTCAAATTAGCATTGGAGCTTGCGGATACAAGCGATGCTACAGCAAGCCTTAACCCCCTGTTTTTACAAAACATAACAACATCTTCCGCCTCCGAAAAATCCTTCTTCGTCTCCGAATCAAAAAGAACCCTCCCCCAATCAAAAATTATTGCTTTAATTTGCATAAAATTATTATACCAAAAATACACATTATTCCACTAGGAAATTTAACAGTATATTTGCTATAATTTCAATATGAAAAAAGAGCTAAACTTGGTAAAAAAATTTCATAAAAAATTCAACGTTCCAGTATTAAAGAAACCTTCTCTTATACCAAAAGATAGGTCAGATCTGAGGTATAAATTGATGAATGAAGAAGTAAAGGAATATATAAGAGGTACAAAAAATAAAGATTTGGAAAATATTGCCAAAGAATTGGCTGATGTATTGTATGGGGTCTACGGAAGTATACTTGAGCATGGATTACAAAACAAAATGGAGAAAATATTCAAGGAAGTGCACCTCTCGCATATGAGCAAAGATTACCATCAATACAAAATGATAAAAGGAAAAAAATATTTTAAACCGAATTTAAAGAAGATTCTAGATTAATAAGTGTAGCAAGAACAGTCCTTGCTACTTTCCAACATTTTATTAATAAAGTAGGGTTGAAATAAAACCAATATCATCGATTTCATCTCCTTGTTTATATGTACCATTAAGAAAATTTAAAGATTCTTTGATTTCTTTTTGAGCTATTAATTTTTCTGCATCACTTAAATTTTGAGATAATGGTTGTTGTATAATTTCTCTAATATATTTTTCAGCTTCATTTATTTTAAATGGCATATGTCGAACTAACCATTTCACATTATGCAATAATGCAACATCACCTTTATTTATATATAAATCAGTATCTACTAAATAAATTTTAGGTTCCACATCACCTTTCTTTTTCCCATAAACATATTGTGAGGTCGCATTTATATCAGCAAGATGGGCTTCTTTTGTATTAAATTTATCAAAATAATATTTAGATATGGAAGTATATAAATCTTCGATTTTCTTTATTAATTCTGGCGTTCGTTCTATCTTGTCTAAACTTTCTCCTTCAATTTTATCAGTAATGCAATAAACAACATCTTCTTCTTTTTCATTTTTGCCAACAACAAATTCCACTGGGGTTGGAATATTATAATTTGTTTCTATTTCATTAAATAATTTTTTCGCTAATTCTACAACAAATTTAGGGTCAGTATTATTACCATATGTTTCTTTTATATTATTAAAACTTTGAATTCTTATAATTTTACTTGGATCATTTTTTAACTCATAAAACCCATTAATATTACTTGCAATTAATTTTGAAGGGTTTACATTATTATCTTGTTTAGACAATTTTTCAGTCATATACTCATTATACCAAATTAATCATACCTTGGTTTTTGTTCGGTGATGTTGGCGAGGTGGTTTGAGGCGCGGGCGAAGGCGTAGAGGACGGAGGAAAGGCGGTTTAGGTAGGCAAGGGTGAAAGGAGCGACAGGGGTGGATTGTCCCCCTCCTTGGGAAGGAGGGGGTAGGGGGTGGTGATTCTCTTCACTCACTCCTACAACCCTTCTCTCGGCACGACGAGCGATGGTACGAGCAATGTCGCAAAGGGATGCAAGCTCGCATCCACCAGAGACGAAAAAGGTTTTGATTGGGGGTAGAATTTTCTCTATATCGTTTATTATATTTTCTAGCCATTTTACTTTTTCCGATGTGATTTTTTTATCTGCTCCGGCTGTTTCGGCTTGTATGATAAATAAATCTTGCTGAATACGATCAATAGTATCGGAAAGTACAATATCCCCCATTTCAAGTTTGAAAATAATATCTTTGGATTTTACTTTTACCAATCCAAGAAAAGAATTAATTTCATCAAGGGAACCCAAAGCCTCGGCAATAGCGGAAGACTTTGAGATACGCTGATCGCAACCAAATGTCTTCGTGGTGCCATTGTCCCCTTTTCCAGTGTATAACATCCCGATACTAAAATTTTAATTAATAATTTTTATTATTATGCCACGTAACCAAAATTTAGTACGGGACAGGTATATTTTTAGATTTCACAAACTCCTGAAACACAAGCAAATTCTTTTGCTCCAACTGTATTGTCCACATCTTCATAGCGTGTAAGCATTGCAAAATCAACCTTTTTTAGAAATGACATTCGTCTTTCGTATTCTTGCTTTGTGATTTCTTCGTATGGAGCGAGCTGATACACGTGATTTGATCGAGGTAAAAATGATAGTCCGCCCACTACATCCCAATTTTCATAAATAAAGTTTCCGACATTGAGCCATTCATCTTCTCCCACATATATAGTGGCCGATGGATTGTGCTCCACAAAATGCTCTTTGAGTCTTTTCCATTCATGTAAAAGATCGAGTGCTGATACATCATCTTTAAATACAGAACCGTCTGGTGCTTTGATTGGAAATTCAAATACATATGTAGTGGCATCATCTTTTGATTGACCGACTTCTGGAAAACATGGCACACCTTGATCACGCATCATTTGAAGTAATGGATCAGTGTGAGAAATTCTTACTCGGCGAATAAAGTATGGAGAATACCATGGATGCATTCCTGAGCCCACACCGAGCAATTGTCCAGAATTTCCATGAGGCTTCACGCAAGTGATAGCGGTGGATTCATTTACACCAAAACGTTTTGCATATTTTTTATTTGTAGCTATTGCCGTCTTGCGAAGATCGTCGAGGACTTTGTCATTGCGGATGACAGTATTGTCGTAATACCCAGTGATAGACACGCCAAGCAATCTTTCTTCTTCGCAATTTTTCTTCCATCCTTTTGAAAGATATTTAAAATTTGTAAGAGTGGATTGATAAGTACCGAGTATCGTGGCAAGCTCCACTTTTCTATTTAATGATTCTTCTGTATCTTCAGGGCGGACGACGATACTCGTGAGATTACAAAATTGTTTTGACCGTAGATAAATTTCTCCACAAGGGTTTAGACCAATTTGACTTTCATTTTTAATAGCTTCCCATCTTCTTTTTGGTAATTGTTTTTCCAATCCTCCACGATTGAAAATCCCTCTTTCTCCAGAATTTGATTTTATGAGAGCAAGCCATTCACGAAGAAAGTCTTCAGCACTTGGCTTTTCATGATAGACGGTGGAATTGTTTGCCATTGAGCGCTGACCTTCAGTGAGATAAAACTGGCCCGATTTTGCATTGCGCATATCCGTATCGTCAAGATCTGAAAGCGAAATAAGAGCACTGCGTCGCACACCACCTGCCACCACTATCAATCCAATCTGACAAATGATGTCGTGTAGATCGATATTTGTAAGACGCTTGCCTTGTCTTGAAAGCATTTTTCTTTTTGAGAAATTCACAAGATCCACAAGTGGCTGTGGACCTGAAGCTCTTCCCCCCGCAGTCTTTAGTCTTGCACCTGCCGGACGAAGCATTGAATAATCAAGCTCAATGTCTTTACCTTCACTCCATGTATTCATCGCAAGCACAAATGCATCCGCCCAACCTTCTTTACTATCCACCACGACATGCACAGGAAGCTTTACGCCAGTCTGACGTTTTATCTGAGGAAATTGCTGGACGTTTTCAGATTCTGCAGCAAAACCGAGGCCTGAGCCACACATAAGTATGTACATAATCTCTCCTAGATCTTGAAAGCAAGTAGGTGCGATATATGAGCAATTGTATGCCCATACATTAGACTCACGAGCAGCTTTACCTGAAGACCAAAGCAATCTCATAGATGGGCATACATCTTGCCTCAGTATTCCTTCGCGAAGCATAGCGTACTCTTTTTCTGTCACCTTATCCTGAAGATTTTCACGCATAAAGTCCATAAATCGATCGATAGCCTCAATCCATGTCTCACGACGGCCCAATTCTGGAATCCATCTTGAGTACATCTGGTAGAAAATATATTCTGCATATGATGTCTTGAAATAAGTGCTACTTTCATCTACCAACTTTCTCACATATTCTGAAATCGGTTTTTGATAGGCACGAGCTTCAGCACGGTTTTTACGATAGAGGATATATGCTTTTGCTGTCTGAGGAAAAGATTGACTCATAAGCTCTCTCTCCACCAAATCTTGTATCAATTCTACACTTGGTAAATATTTTTTATCACGACTAGCTTTGGCAAGAGCAATGAGCTCTTTGGATACACTCATCGCTACCTTTTTTGCATCTTTTGTAGTACCCTCTTTTGTGCTCTCAAAAGCTTTTGCAATTGCATTTTCCACTCTTGCAAGATCAAATGGTGAGATAGTCCCGTCACGCTTTCGAATTTCTTTTATTTTTATTTGTGTATTTTTTGTAGTCATGAGATGTATTTAGGATTTAGTTTAGTAATGGTGTGTATCTTTTTTTTCTTATTCAAAGCATAATCAATGAGTGGTGAGAGAAGTAAGGCAAATGCTATATTGCCGGCCAGATGAAGTAATGTAAAAGGTATCTGCCCCATCAAAGCTTGGATGATTGGTTGGTTGAAAAAAACCGGACCGACAGTCAATCCAGTGACTATGTCGTATAAAATAGTTCCCATTACTGCAAATTTCACATAATTTAAAGAAGTGTTTTTTCTATTTTTAAAATAAATACTTGCCCAAAGCCCCAAAAATCCATAAGCAAAAGCCGTCACAAATGTCCATTCACCGACTTTCATAGTGATGATATCAAAAAGTACAATACTTAAGAATCCAAAGAAAAACCCAACGACTTTTCCATAATTTTTAGCAAAAGGCATTTGGGTTGCAAGGATTGGCTCAATATTTGGAGCACGAAACGGAATAAGACGAACGAGCAGACATGCTGTAAAACCGATAATATATTTTAGCCAATTGTTGTTTTGAATTTTCATAATTTTGGGGTCATTTAAACCGCTTGATGATAATGCAAGCGGTAAATGTCAATCCTACAAATTGCATAATCTCGCAACTGTCAGACTATTATATTCTTATTTTTCTCTAATGTAAAATTGGGGATAACTTACCAAAAATAAGGCTAAAATTGGCATTAAAAAAACAGGATGAGCCTGTTTTTTTAATGCCAACAAATACAACTTTATATTACTCGTATTTTTTACTTAAAATACAAAAAATTGATCCAGTCCAAATTGAAATAAGACCCAAAAATACCATAAATCCAGAAAATACGTATGTGACGATACCAAGATTTAATGCTGTTGTGAGCGTGGTGGCTGTGACCCACATATTGCGAGCATCATTTGGCACCATGACTTCTTTTCCTTCAGCATCTAAGATGGGTTTACCAGCAGAATCAAGTTTGACAATTTGGCGTGGCATTTCTGCATAAGTTTTGCCACCAGTCGTATTTAATGTATGAAATCTTATTATATCACCTTGAGATTTCAGGGTCATTGGGCCACGTACGGCTTTATTTGGAATACTAGCATCCTCTGGTGTGATGATATTTTCTCGTGCCACATTTTTATAAGTAAAACAAATCCCCCACAATCCTCCCACAACAAATACAATACCCGCTACAATCGCCAAAACAGATGAAACCTTGAGCATTTTTTTCATATATTTAAAAAATTATTTTATTAATAAGCTTTACTAATAGGTATATTATACTCCCGCTAAAAAATAAAAGCAAAAAATTTATTTTATGTCTATGATTCTTAATCGTAGCTCGGTCTTGCCGAGATATGTGTTTAATTCAAAGACAGCGGTGAGATTTATCTTCTCGCCTGCTGTGAGTGAGCGACTAAAACTACCACGTGTTTTGAAAAAAGCTATAGCTTTAATTTTTTTTACATTACTATTTAAAAATATAATTTCTAAATGATTTTTGTCTTTCCCAAATTCTTTTATTTCACTTATCGGTAAATCTTCAAATAAAAATATGGGTTTTGGATTTCCCACACCAAATGGTGCAAGCTTCTCGATGACTTTATAATTTTCCATATTCATATCGTCAATACTTATACTTATTTCGGCCACACTATCTATATGAGTATCATCCGAAAAAGAAAAGTTTTCATAAACAGAAATAATTCTTTCTTCTAAAAAATGAATCTCTTCATTGTGTACAGAAAATCCTCCAGCTAAAACATGCCCACCAAAATCAATTAGACTATTTTCCGGCAATGAAGTCATAATCTCTACTAAATTTATACTACCAAAACTTCGACAAGATCCTTTTATCACCTCACCTTCGCCTCGGCCCCACACAAATGCTGGCTTTTTATATTCATCCACTATTTTTGAAGCCACGATTCCAAGCACTCCGGGCCTCCAATCGGGATTGCCGATCACAATTACTTTTTTATCATCTTTTTTTGATAAAATTTTATTTACATTTTTCATTATACCTGCGACCAAATACTTTCTCTCATCGTTTAATTTTATAAGGTGATCTGCTAAAGAACCAGCTTTTGCAATGTCGCTCTCGGCAAGCAATTCAAAAGCCTGCATTGGCGAACCCATACGCGATGCTGCATTTATCTTTGGAGCCAAAGTAAAAGCAATATCGTCTTCAGTAATTTTGGTCGCATCTACTTTTAGGTTTTTAAAAAACTGTGCAAGACCTACCCTTTTATTTTTCCTTAAAACTTTCAAACCATAATAAGCAAAAATTCTGTTTTCATCGAGAAGTGGCACTTGATCGGAAAGTGTGGCAATACCGGCCATGTCGAGCAACCATTTTTCCCAACCTTCATTTATTTTAAAATATTCTCCATATTTTTTTACCATTCCTTGCACGAGCTTGAAAGCAAGCCCCGCTCCGCACAACATCTTGTCTGTATAATTACATCCTGCTTGTTTTGGATTAATTATCGCATACGCCTTTGGTAAATTTTGAGTGAGCTTGCCCTGAGCTTGTCGAAGGGGTAAGTGATGATCAGTAATAATCACATCGAGGCCATTTGCAGTAGCATAAGCCACTTCATCGACAGCTGTGATCCCTAAATCAAAAGTAATGAGAAGTTTAAAATCATTTTCCACAAATTCTTTTATGGCATCCATATGCAAACCATAACCTTCATCGTGGCGATCGGGAATATATACTAAATAATTTTCATAATTTATTTTCTTAAGAAAGTCGGTCATTATCACTGCCGACGGAATTCCATCGCAATCATAATCGCTGTAAATCACAATTTTTTCTTTAGCCTCTATCGCCTCAAATATCCGCACGCAAGCACGCTCCATATCTTTGAGCAAATACGGGTCGTAGCAATCTTCATATTTAGGATTTAAAAATTTATCCCAATCCTTCTCGTCTATTCCCCTATTCTTCAACAACAATTCCAACAATTCCGTATGATTTGGCATAAAAAGATTGTAGCATAAAACTATCTATTGACATCTATTACACTAAACTAAAAAATTATAGTAGTATCTTTTGTAATTACTTTTTCTCTTTGTTTCATGTAGGAATTTTACTTCGGAGCTTTGATGCTAGTAGGCATATTTGTGTTAGGTAAAACCTAACGCACAAAATAAAATCATTATTAAATAATAAAAAAAGCTCATGCATTAGCAAAAGAGCTTTTTTTTATTATTCTTGATTAGTCTTACAAAATAGACTTAAACAGTCTATTGGGAAAATCCAAAATCATTATGGTACCATACCCATAATCAATTGGCAGGGTTAAGCCGATAGTTTGTTCTTTTAGCACTTGTGTAATGGCTGGATTTGGATGGTCACTCCAATCAGGATATCCTCCTATCATATAATGTGATAAAAATGGGTCATCCGTAAGAAAAATTGTAGATGAAAACTTAATCAATTCATCTCTCTGAAGCAAATCAATAAAACTAGAATTAGTATTAGGAAGTGAACCATAATCATCAAAACGACTACTATTACAACCCAAATTAAATCCATCATGGTAGATTTTGTAACTTTCATAGAACACATTACTAATTGAGTTTTTCAAATCATATTGGCTATTTACCACTAGATATTGATTCAACTCCTTTTTATCCTTAGCAATTATTGCAACCTTTTCTAAAAATGAAAGGATGTTATTCTCTTCCTCAGGAAGAGTTGCGAGAATGTATGACCTGCTTAATATAAAATCTCTCTGACGTAAGATCGTCTTAGCATCATTTATCCTCATTGCGTCAGAAAATTCTCCCAATCCTGCAGAGTGAAGAAAACTCTTAGCTTTATCCAGTTCTTTTTCGGTTATTTCTCTGCTAAAAATTTGAGTGAGATACTCCTCATACAGCTTTTGATACCTCGCTGATTTTGAGCGGTGTCTTGAATACAATTTTTTCATAGCCTGAAGCAATGAAACAAGAGTTTGATTACCATTGGTAATTGATTCTGTGATTTTCATATCGTTCAATTTTTAAAAGTTTTTTCTTCACTCTACTCCTAATATTACTACCTGTCAATCATATGTACGAAAGTACGAAGAGGATTAATAGTGTCAGGTACCTTTATATCCAATACAAAGAAAAGGGTACCTGAAACCCTTAATCCCATTCTTGCTCAAATGTTTTAATAACGTTAAAATATAAATATGGCACAAGATGAAACAAATTTAAATACTGATATAAAAAAGGAGGAAACAACAGAAAATGATCCCGTGCAAACAAACGATTCACAAAGTGAATCTACTTCTAACGGGACTAAAAATGAGGAGTTGAAGGTTGAAAGTATTCAAACAGAAACTTTACCACAGGAAACAACAGAAATAATTGTTGAATCTGAAACACAAGCAACAGTGGAACCTGTTATAGAGATACAAGAGCCAAAAGTTGAGGAAACTAAACCTAAAGAAACTACCGAACCGGAAACAAAGATTACAGAAGAAATACCTCAAGAAATTTCCACCCCGGATGAAGCCACACCTGCCGAGGGGAATAAAATTTCAAAAATAGAAGAAGTTAAACCAAAAGAAACTTCCACCCCGACTTCGTCTGCCCCTACAGGGCCTGTACACCTTTCACATTTGAATACAAATGCTCAAGGTCTTGCGGTCGGGTCCCTACCCCAACCTCACCCTCAAGAGGGGAATAAAATAGATGAAAAAAGTATAATAGAAAAGTTTTTATCCAAAATGCTAAATAAAGCCAATTTAGCAATTCAGAGTAGAAATAAAAAGAGATTGGAAACCCTAACAGCATTTTTTGATAATAATCCACGTGTGACAAACAATATGGTGGAAAAATTATTGAAAGTATCCGACTCCACAGCCACCGACTACCTCCAAAAGCTCGTCAAGCGAGGCTTGATAATCCAGCACGGAAAACACGGAGGTGGAGTATTTTACACAAAAGTTTAAAACTATTTAAAAAAAATCAATTATACAAACTCATTTTGTGGCGGATGGTGTATTAGTTATGGGTACAACTAAAAAGCCATTTGTTTATATGGATTTACAGGCATTGGTGGATTATTTTTTAATACTGGAAAAGCAATGTTTATAGTATTCCCAGGAAAAAAGCGCAAATTGTCATTTGGGTCTGTAGTATAAACAGAGCAAGGTATTCCATTTTTTGTATCATTGTATGTGAAAGCAGAAATATCAATTGTAAAACTCTGTGGTGCATTTACTAAATCAGCAACAATTTTAATTGTAACTTTTTCATCTTGCTTCAAAATTAAATCATTTTGAAAATAAATTGTTTTTTGAATTACAGTTCCACAATCTGCTACAGGTGCACAAGGATTCCTATAAAATGGTGGTTCAAAACCAGGTATAACAGCGAGTAAATTTGTTCCGGAATAAACTCGGATATTTCGCAAATTCGCAAGAGCAGATGAATTTGGTTTTACAGCTGTACCGTACAAATCAATCGAAGATATTTTAATTTCACCATTAAAAGTAGTATCTTTATCTTTTGAATTTGCAGACAATTCCCATTCACCTATATCCACATTTTTTTCATTAGGACTTGCCACCGAAGTATTTCCTTTAAATGTTGTAATTTCCAAATCGGGTGCAGACAATGATGAAAGTCCCAATGATTGCGCTGGCAATGTTGTAGCAACAGCCATTGATCTGTCTGCAGGGCTTGGATATGTTATACCTTTTTAGATAGCTTCTTTCCAAGATTTTGCATTATCCGATACCCAAATTTTTCCTGTTGTATTTATTTTACCATCAGATGGTCTCCATCTTTCCCCACTATCCCATCCACCAATTGCTCCACCTATAGAATAAAGTCTATTATTAAAAGGAATAATTATTTCAGCTAATTCTTCAGAATGAGTTTTTTCCAAGGCGATTGGCTCCATAGGAGTTTTATAAAATTTAGAATATAACATAATTTCATACCAATTTGTTTGATCAGGATTTATTTTATCAACAAGTGGCATATACCAAAAACGATATTCAACACTTGTTTCGTTTTCAAGTGCTTGACCTTGATGATTGGAATCATGCCTTGGAAAAGATAGTATCATATCATTAAAAATCAATGGTTTATGTACAACTATCCAACCTGGTGGAGTACCATTCTTATATGGATTATATTGAACCCAATCCTTACCATCATTTGATGTATAAGTATAAGGTGTCCATGGAGCTCCATCAATCGATGAGAAAAACAAAATTTGATTTTTTAAAGCAATAGCCGAGTATGTGTATATATAATTTGGATCATCTTTCCACGGTGCTTCTTTTACTTCTTGTGTCCAATTTGCCCCATCTGTTGAAGTCCAGATTCCCTCAATACCGGAACCATTTAAAAGCCAAAATTTCTTTTGATAATATACAACAATATTACGCCGTGCTTCACCTTTGTAATTCGATGGCAAATCTCCGACACGTTCAAATTTTTTCATATCTCTCGTTTTATATATACTTGTATCAAATTCATTTTTTGAGTTGTACACACCACCAAATATGTATACAGTATTGTCAGGAGTTTTTACTAAAGCTGGCATGAATTTAGCCCCCATAATAGTAGACTCAGCCTCTTTCTTCCAATTCTCTCCATCAATTGTGGACCAAATATCAGAAAGAGATTTTTTTGTATGTGGAAATTTTGGTTCAATAGATTCACCGAGCAATACAAAAAGTTTTTCACCTTCAATTGGAGTCTTTACGCATTGAGTTGGCTTTTTGGGATCTATTATTTCTGGTAAAATTTTTTCACCAAAATTATAATCATCAACAATTTTAGGAACATCTATTTTATTAAAATTTGGAGTCTGTATTTCTGGAATTTGTTCTGACTGCCTCGGCATTTCAAAAGCCTCTGGAAGTATACCTGTATTTTCAGGAACTACTACCGCGTCATATGGCATGTCGGGTGGACTAGAAATTAAACCCTCATTGTCGGCTTTGGCATATTGTGAAAATAGATACCATAAAAAGAATATGGCAAGTACGGTCAAAATTATGTGTAATTTGAGCTCCCTTCTACCCTTTTGTACCCCGGGTTTCATACAATAAATTATACAACTTCGTAAATCTATTGCAACAATCTAGGTTTTGTTTTAGGTAAATAGGAGTATAATTAAGATATGGAACAAATACAAACAAAAAAACAAAACAAATTTGTGCAGGTGGCATTGGTTGTCGGTTTAGTTGTTGTTATAAACTTATTCTTAAATTACACACTAAGCTTTATTTACAAAGAACCAATTTACGAAAATTACTTTCCTCAAGCCCAAGTTGTTAAAAGTTATGATAATCAAGCTGATTGCATAGCTGTTGGTGGGCAATGGAATGAAAACCTGAATCAATATCCGACAGAAGTAAATAGTAAAACATTAAAACCTATAGATGGATATTGCAATGTAAACTACACAACGCAATTAAATTACGACGCAAAAGTGACAAACTATGAATTAAATGTTTTCATCACACTCATAGTCTTGGGTATTTTGATGATGATTTTTGGTATTAAATACAAACACCTCATACTATCCCCAGCACTGACTTGGGCAGGAGTATTGTCGTACATTATTGCCTCAATGCGTTATTGGTCTGTAGCCACAAGCGGTGTCAGAGTCATAATTTTAGGCCTAGCTCTCATAGCACTCATTTGGGTTGCGATAAAAAAGTTTAATGATAGATAGTGTGTTAAAATATAATACGCGATGAAAATTTCAATATTAATTATTGCATATAATGAAGAAAAAAATAATATGGAAGTTTTAGCTCGAGGAAGAAAAGAAATTCTTGCTGAAAAAATATTAAAAGAATATTTTAAAAAAGCCTGACATTTTGTCAGGCTTTTAATACAATCTAAACGACAGTTCCAACCTTCAATCCAAGACATTGGCTAGCAGATTTCTCTTGAATCATTACTTCAAGAAAACGCTTACTTCTGTACCCGGAACTTCCTCTTACAAAAGCGGGTATTCTGTTTTTGGGCACATCAGCTAATCTTTCAAAAAAATCCATATCAAGAAGGGTATATTTATCTAAATTAACCCATTTTCCTATTGAAGTTGTTTTACAATTACCAAAACAGTCAACTCCCCAGATAAAATTTTCTTTGCCAAAATCTGCAATCTCAATTTCAATGGATGGAATATTTTTACCTTCTGAAATCCATTTAGCAAGGTATGGTAAATATTCATAACTTCTAAACTGCGATTCGGAAACACGTTTTGCTTCTCTTTTAGATAAAAATTTACTACAAACTTCTGAAACATCTGTTTGAAAAGTGGTTGAAAACATCTTCAACTTTTTTGCCAATGAAAAACAATTTGGCGTACCAATGATTGTTATTTTTCCAAATTGATGAAAACAAAATGGAATGCCATTGGGATATTTCTTCTTATTGCCCCGAGGAGCAATATTGACGATAATAATGGCAGGTTGACCTTTACGAGAATCAATAGCATCAATGAGTTCTCCTTGGGCTTGCAAGTCGGTATTGGCACCAATAAATAGTGATTGTACCGAATTGCCTAATAAGGCTTGATAGCGACTTTGTTGTCTTGTACGAGCATTGTCGTCTTGGCAATCAGAAATAATTGTGATTTGCATAGTTTTAAGATTTAAGTTTATGAAATTGTCTAAAGAACAAAAAAACAGCCCATCGGGGCTGCTTTTTATATTTCATTTATTTTTGAGTAAAAATTATGCAACACAATAAGCAACCTCGATATTTGGGCTTTTCATCATAACTGCCATCATCGCTTGGTTACTTATATTCATATAATAAAGCATACCATAAATATATCAATTTATGCAATTTAATTTTTATTCGTAGATATCTTTACGATGGCCGAGAGCAAACAAGACAACATCACCACCACTGGTGCGGAATATCCCCCTATAATTTCTGGTTATACGGAAAGAAAAAACTTTATCTGGAGCAAAACCTTGCAATTTTTTCGTATGAAGCTTTGAGTGGAAAATGTCTTCCGATAACAAAATCTCTTGCTTTGAAAGTAGTATTTTATCTTTTTTGGATAAAAGTTGTACTTGCTTTTTATAATTTTTAGTCTTCAAAAGCATAAATTAAAATTCTTTTAGGGAATCCTTGTATGCTTTTAGAATTTCATTTTTATTTAAGTATGCATCTAGGCTTTCGGTCGGCGTCTTGGATATTTGTATCCCTTGATTTACGACAAATTGTCGCATAGAAGCATTGATAATATCCGAAAGTGAAAACCCTAAATCCTTTGCTAGATTTTGCGCTTTTATTTTCAAGTCTTTTTTTGTCCGAATCAATATTGTTGTATCCATATACAAAAGTATATACAAACGTATAAATAAGTCAAGTGCCTAATTGTGGAAAACCAACTTATCATACAACCTCCTTTAATAACAGATAATATACTTTTATTTCAAAGCCTTAATTCCGGGTAGGGTGCCTTTAGAGAGGAATTCGAGGGTGGCGCCGCCACCGGTGGAAACAAAGATATTTTTATTTAATTTCTTTTTAGCTAAAAATAATGCCGTATCTCCCCCACCAATTATAATTTTTGCTTTTGATGAGATCAGAAGGTCTATCAATTTATCTGTCGTCTCCGTATACCCGTATTCATACCAACCAAGCGGACCATTCCAAATGATGAGTTTGGCTTTTTTTATAAGAGGAGATAATTTTTCCAAATTTGTCTTGCCAATGTCTAAAATCTGATCGGTCTTTTTTATTTGATCAAGTTTTACCTCTTTTTTATTTTGATTTTTTAAAACTACAGTTTCCGGCAAAATTAATTTTTTATTGTTTAAAATACTTTTTGCTATTAGCACGCTATCATCCACCATCGACTGCCCCACTTCAAAACCCATAGCTCTAAAGAAATTGTTTGCCAAAGCTCCACCTACAAATACATTGTCGGCATCTTTAAGATATATTTTTACCAACGGAATCTTTGTCTCTGGTTTTGCTCCACCCAAAATGGCAAGAAATGGATGCTCAGGCTTCAATGCATTTGAAAGTTCTTTAATTTCAAGCTCCATTTGCAAGCCCATATAAGAAGGCAAAAATTTAGGAATACCTACAATTGAGGCAGTCGAGCGATGTGAAAAAGGAAAAGCATCGTTTACATATATATCGCCATGCTTTGAAAGCCCACGCGCAAAAGATGGATCATTTTTATCTTCTCCGGCCATACTACGTAAATTTTCAAGCATTATCACATCACCATTTTTCATACTCTCTATTGCGTCATCGACTTTTGATCCTAGTACTGCCGGCACAAAAGTTATGGGTATAGAACGCTTCAGCACTTTTGCCACAGGCAAAAGTGTGTTTTTTGGATCGCGACCAGTATGAGTCATTATGATAATTTTTGCACCCAATTTACGAAGAAGATTGATTGTGGGCAAAGATTTTTTAATTCTTAAATCATCTTGAACTATCTGTCCATTTAATGGCACATTGTAATCTGTGCGAAGTATTACTTTTGTCCCTTTTATATTTGAAAGTTCTTTTATACTTTTCATAAATTTATTTATTTTAGATCATCTACTTTTTATCTACTATTTGTATTATCTTTATAAAATCTCGTACAGACAAGCTTGCTCGTCCGACGAGAAATCCATCCACTCCACCATATTCTATAAAATCAGAGACGTTATTCTTTGTGACGGATCCTCCGTAAATTACTTTTATGTCGTGCGCAATACTACTTGAAGAAATATCTGAAATACATTTGCGAATAAATATCGTCATTTCATTTACCTCAACCGGAGTTGCTTCACGAGTAGCATCTTTACCTATTGCCCACACTGGCTCATAAGCGATGACAATATTTTTCAAAAGATTTTTTTGCACATTTTTTAAGTCTTCAACTATTTGTCTTTTTACAAAATCAAAATAGGTGTGTTTACCATCTCTTTCTCTCTCACCCACACAAAGAATCGGTGAGATTTTATTCTTCAACAGAAGTTTGATTTTTTGATTTATATCAACATCAGTCTCACCCATAGCTCTTCTCTCAGAATGCCCGACAATACAAAAATTTGCTCCCGAATCTGCAATCATAAGTGGCGAGACTTCACCAGTATATGCACCATCGACATCTTTAAAGACATTTTGAGCGCCAAGTAAAAATCTTAGTATAGTTTTCAATTTTTTTAATGGGTATAAATATGGAAACGGTACACATAAAATAGTGTGAATATTTTTTGATTTTATCGTCACTTTTTTAAATTCTTTAAATAAATATTCTGCTTCACGCAAAGATACAGGATTCATCTTCCAGTTTGCGATAATTAGTCTTTTTGACATATTTTCATTATATCACAGCTACTCAATCTCTTTCCAGCTCTCAATACTCCAAGAACCAGAAGGTCCAGAGCTGAAGCTCGCATTTGCAAGCCCTGATTCATAAGTAATCGTAGCACTATTTTTTAGATTTATAGTCTTAGCTGTCACTTGTTTTGCACCAGCCGTATTTTCCATCGATACTCCACCATAAGGAGCGATAATAATGACCGAACCTGCTGAATTTTTAAGCGCTACAGACTCACTAAGTGTATTTGTAGAAATGACCATAATATAACTACCAGATGTTCCAGATCCCTGAAAGACAGCACTATTGTTTGTAGAAACTGTCCCATCGACAATGATAACCCCTCCATCAACACTGTACGAAGGAGCCAATTTAAAAATACTTGAATTATCGATACTTACATTACCTGTTATCCACAAGACTCCCGTGACAGTCAAAACAGAACTATTCGCAAGACTTATATTTCCATTAATTTTTGTAGGTCCTATTGATTGAGTTTGAGATCCAGTAAGAGATATTCCGCCTGATGTACCACCAGCAAGTGCCGTATCTTTCCAATCTGTAATATTTTGATCAGATACCGGAAAATTTTGTGACACCGGATCAGCTTGAGATGTATCGCATGATTTATTATTGCCACTACCGGTTTGGCAGTATATTGTACCTGTCACATTAGCACTTGTGACTGTATGAGCAGATGCATCTCCTGTGCCACCCGTACCCACATCAATACCATTTATAGAACCAAAAGACCCATAGGTAGAAACAGAAAAAAATAAATCGGTACTTGATCCTAATTGACTCCATGTACTAGTGCTGACTCTCCCAATTTTTGCAGTACCGCTAGTGTATGTTGTATTACCTCCTATTACATAATAATTTGAAGATGAATTTGACGCATCGATTGTGAGCCAATAAGTGGTTCCGGCTGTAAGCTGTGGATTTGAAGTAAAAGTAATATTTACCCAACCATAATTTGTAGAGACAAGGCTACTTGAAAGTGTGCCTGTCGCTTTAATAGTAGACGATGGTTTACTACTACTATTGGTCCTAATTGTCACAGTAGCATTTGAGGGAGATCCAACTTTTTTAATATAAACCTGAGCACTGTCTAAATAATAGGTATTGGCAAGTTGAAAACTTTGTGCCACATCTTCCGTGGATGTCGCATTACCAAAATTGTTATTACTTGCTGGTGTACCAGATCCATTTGACTGATCTACCGCTGTCGATTGACCATTGGCCGATACGGCTCCACCGGTCACATAATTTTGACTGCTACCGTTTATCGGACCATTTGAATAGATATTGCCGATTATTCCAGCTGTATTTTCCATACCCACCCCACCAGTACCTGCCTGCATTCCATAGAAAAATGAAACACCTTCGCTAGTATTTAAAACCATACTGACTTTTCTCTCTCTATTGTCTGCATCACCTGATGATGAAATTTGTTTTTGATTACTACCCAAATCAGCAATTTCAGTAATCACAGAATAATTTCCTAGCGTTATAGTCTCACTACTGTCTATATCCATATTATTTTTTATCCTATACGCGGCATCTTCTACCCCAGATTCTGCCAAGAAATACGACTGTTTGGATTTGACATTATTCTCAGCTACAGCAAATTCTTTTAAAATCGGTGCGACTATACCTATGATGATAGTGAGACTTATGAAAAACACAAAAATCACGAGCGTCATCATCGCAGCACCACCTTGCCTTTTATTATTTTTTATTTTAAAATCTTTTTTCATTTTTACTTCAATTCAAACTAATATACACCCCTTAATCCCACAGTATTATAAAAATTGGAAGTGTATCCCAAGCTATCCGTCACAGTCATTTCTATCTTTATTGCTTTACCTCCTGCCGTAGTAATCTTTCTAAAGATGAGTGTACTTACTACAGCCTGACTTCCAGATACAGATCCATACAATGTCCCACCTTCATACATATTTACCACACCTGAATCAATCTTAAACTTGATCACCCGTGTCCCACCAGTTGGTGGGACACTACTTATTTCAAGAATTCCGGAACCAGTATCAAATACACTATTTGCATCTATTATAGTATCAGCTAGTCGTATTTCTCTCGTCATTCTTTCCATTGCAGAATTTCCAGTCTCAAGCAAATTGCGTTTTGCAAAAGCTGTCTTTGATGCTGACACAGAATGTATAAAAGAATTTACAACCACGACAGATATCAATGCGAAAATTCCAATATATATTATTATTTCTATCAAAGAATAACCTCGGTTTTTAGAATTGAATTTAGCCATAATCAATTAAATAAATCTGTCACATAAAATGATAAATTTTTATTTACCACACCCGAAGATGTAGACCATGATACATTTACGGCGACTTCTCTCACGCCAGTATCAGTCGTCCCCGAGATTGCGAGATCATCATTACCATCACGGTATGCAGAATTTAAAACTATTGTCCTTGTAAATATATTATCTATGCTATTTGTCGTCGTAGAAAGTGACCACAAATCAGTATTTGTATCATAATAAAGATAGTAATTTGTACCTATGACCAAGCCACTTATGTCGCTCCAATCATTATCGCGAATAGTTTTTACGGCTTCAGCACCTTCTTCAAGTAAATATCCAGCTTGTGCTTGCTTGAGTGCGCGGTCAGAAAGCTGTAATGATTTTTGTGTGACGGATACAAGAGCAAGGGCTAAAATTGAAATGAGTGCTGTAGCAATCACGACTTCGACTAAGACAAAGCCTTTTTTATTTAAATTATTTTTAAAAGATAATTTTATTTTCATAAATTAATTTGAACTTATCAAACCAGTCCTTACAATCGTAATGACTTTATTTTTTGTTGCGTCACTTGCAAGCTCTAGTGTGATTGTACCATAGTCATTTGTGTCACCAGAAAGTTTATCAAAAGTAATAGTCTCACTACCAGAAATTAAATCTATATTATCTGCTGGCAAGATAACGCTAGCATCAAAAATGACTTCTTTATTACCTACTTCACCTTCAGTATATGTGCCACCTTTATATAAGGTAGCCTTATCTTCTTCAAAAAACACATTGTAATAATCACTGTCCACTCCTGCCAAAGTTTTTGCACGAGCTTCATTTAATAAAGCTACGATATTATTCCCAGTGTCTCTCAATGTTTGTGATTTTTTAAAGTCAGAAAGTATCGGCAACGCCACAACTAAGATAATCGCAAGAATACCAATCGAAATCAATACCTCTATCATTGTTAGACCTTTTATTGTTTTTATTTTTTTCATTTTTTTCATTTTATTAGCCTATATGTTCGAGTAATGAATACATCGGAGTGAGCATCGACACAGCAAAAAATCCCACGGCTACTCCGATAAAGATCATAAGTACAGGCTCGACTATTGTAGATAAATCTTTTGTTTTAGTCTCTACCTCTTCTTCGTAAAAGATAGCCACATCGAGCAACATATCAGAAAGCTTACCTGTCTCTTCACCCACCTCTACCATCTCACTCATCATTATAGGATAGAGGTTTGTGTACTCTTTAAAAACCCCAGAGAGCGTTTCCCCTTTTTCTACAGATTTTATAGATTTTGCAATAACTATTTTATAATACTCATTGGTCAAAACATCTTCTGTAATAGAAAGAGCTTTCGACATTGGAACCCCAGCTTTAAGTAATGACGATATTGTCCTTGATGTTCTAGCTGTATTTATTTCTTTTATGATCGTGCCGATGATAGGAAGATGTAATGCTATGAGACTTAAGTATTTTTGTGTCTTTTTATTTTTCAATAATACCATAAACAACCCTACGAGGATTATCAAGCTCCAAAAAAATGCCATTGTATGATTTTTTAAAGTATCTGAAATAAAAATCACAAATTTTGTAGACGGTGGAAGCTCGGCTCCGATTGATTTGAAAGTACTTGTAAGTGTAGGCACCACATATATGAGCATCAATACCCCCACCATAAAAATCGCGCACATTATGATGATCGGATATGTCATAGCACTTTTTACTTTTTTTCTAAGAGCATAGCTTTTTTTCATATTTTCTCCAATTTCTGCAAGTGTGCTTGAAAGATTCCCAGATTCTTCTCCAGCACGAGTCATCGATACGGCAAGAGTGGAAAAAGTCGAAGGAGATTTCTCCATACCGGTAGACAACGTACCTCCTTTACTTATCGTATCTATAAGCATCTCAATGACAAATTTAAATTTTGTATTTTTAGTTTGTTTTGAAATTACAGAAAGTGCCCTATTGAGTGCCAATCCTGCCTGAAGCATCCCACTCAGATTTTTTGTAAAATTTATTTTTTCTCGAAGTGGGACTGTACTAAAATTTAATTTTTTAATAAAATCTAAAACACTACCTTTACTTGCGTCGACGATAGCTATAGGCACCTCGCCCATATCACGAAGCATCTTTGCTGCAGCAAATTTATCTGATGCCTCGACGACACCTTTTGTGATCTCACCACTTTTTGATTTTACTTTATAATTAAATTTCATCTCTTTATTTCGTGCTATGTGCTATGTGCTATGTGCTATGTGCTTCTACTCCGAAACCACGCGCAATACTTCTTCTGTTGTCGTGATACCTTGTGCTGCTAAAAAAACTCCATCTTCAAGCATCGTCATCATATTTTCAGCACGAGCTTGTTTTTCAATATCATCCGAAGAAGATCCTTTTAAAATTAATTCTTTAATACTTGCAGTCACACGCATCACTTCGTGAATTCCGATTCGTCCCTTATACCCATCAGGAGATTCGTCATTTTTTATAGCTTTGTAAAAAGGTATTACGCTCCAAGTAGCATCATCTTTTACTACTTTTTCTTCTTTTAAAAACTTAAGAACTTTATCCATATCCACAATTTTCTCCAATGCATTCATCTCATTGTCACTTAAAAAATATTGTTCTTTTTCTTCAGCAAGTTTTCTTACCAATCTTTGTGCAATCACTGTCTTCACTGTGGAAATAATTAGAAATGGCTCAACACCCATATCAATCATGCGAGGTATTGCACCTGATGCAGAATTGGTGTGTATTGTAGAAAGCACCAAATGTCCAGTAAGAGCTGCGTTGATGGCCAATGATGCAGTCTCGCCATCACGAATTTCCCCCACCATTATAATGTCGGGATCTTGACGAAGAAGTGTACGTAAACCATTTGCAAAAGTAAGACCAATCTCAGATTTTGTTTGAGTCTGATTTATTCTATTCATTTGATATTCAATAGGGTCTTCGATCGTAGAAATATTTACTTCTGGTGTATTTAAAATATCGAGCATTGTATATAAAGTGGTCGTCTTACCAGAACCCGTAGGACCTGAAGCTAGCACCATACCCGAACGTTGCTTCATCCCTTCGTGAATTCTTTCTAGTGCTTCTCCATGAAAACCCAATCCTTCTAAATTGAAACCATGAGAATTTTCTCGCAAAATACGAATTACGATTTTTTCTCCATAATATGTAGGTAAAGTTGAAACACGAAAAGACACATTACCCTCACTCCCTGAAATTTTAAATCTACCGTCTTGAGGGAGACGCTTTTCATCAAGTTTTAAATTTGAAAGCACTTTGATACGAGCAGAAATTCCAGACGCTGTATCTTTGGGCAGTGTCATTGCATCGTGTAAAATACCATCTATTCTATACCTCACAATTACCGAACCCTCTGATGGCTCAATGTGAATATCGGACCCGCCTTGCAAAATTGCATGGGAGATGAGTGTGTCCACAATTTTTACAATTGGCAAATCTTCCGCAAGTGCCTTGAGCTCTTTTTCTGTTTTTTCTTCACCATTATCATCATTTATGGCTTTGATTGATTTTGATTCTTTTTTTATAATATCTTCAAAATCCGCCTCAAGACTTTTTTTGTATTGAGCCAAAGCATCTTTTATAGAATCAGAGCTTGTGAGTCGTGGTAAAATTTTCCCTCCGACTTTTTTCTTTACAAATTCAATAACTGGCAAATCATCTACATCTAACATCGCCACCTCAAGACCATTGTCTGTCTTTTTGTATGCAATGATATTGTTGTTTCTAGCGATTGGCTCTGGTATGAGTGACAATACTTTTGGATCTATTTTCTCCCCCTTGAGACTAATGAACGGAATACCAAAAACCACCGCTTGCATACTCCGCAAATCTTTTTCTGTAAGCTTGCCATCAGAAAGCAAAACATCTCCGATTGATTGCTTACTTGAAATTGCTTTTCTTTCTGCCATTGCAAGATCGGTCTTGTTTACCAATCCAGATTCTGCTATAAGCTCAACTAATTTTTTATCATTTATTTTCATAAATGAATGGCACCTCTGTCTCGGGAGATGCATAAGTAATTGCTCCAAATATAGACACTGCCACAATTATTAATATAATGATTAGAAATTTTTTCATATTTAATCTTTAAATTATAACATATTTCAAAATTAAATATTAATTTATTTGTGGATTATCTAGTATTTTTTGTCCTGTGGATAACTTTCTCTTAGATATTGACTTTTAGCTTAAATATGATATATAATATAAGAAAGTATCTTCTTTGATATGTCAATATCGTTATATTTCATTTCGTTGTTTTTGGGGTGAATAGAGCGGGTAAAAATGCCAATTCTATTCACCCTTAAAACCACAGTTATGAAAAAAACAATACTATTAATGATTTTTCTGGCAATAGTTGCTGGAAATGTTTTTGCAGAAGAAGAGGTTCGTGTTGAAACAAAGACCGTTATTGTAAATAATGATGGTTCAGAAACGCTCTTAGTGCTTGATGCCTTAATGAGTTGTTCAGGTACAAATTGGATTCTAACTTCCGTTTTACTTGAAGCAGAAGAAGAGTCTATTGTAAAAATCACCGATTTAAGACATATCGTTCTTAGTTTTAATGATGAAATGTATGATTTTTGGGATAATCCTGAATTTTATTTTGAAACATTTTGGATTTCCACATGGATGGAATTTTCAAAACACGGAAAAAAAATGAAAATTCATGCAAATTGTCAGAAAAACGGAGAATTGATAATGAAAGTTAGGTTAACCTTTAAAAAAAATCTGGAATCAACCTATCAAACAATCAATCTAGTAGATCAAAAAGTTTTCATCAACGAAGAACCTTTGGTTGGAGTTCAAAATATTTCAAACGAAATTTTACTTTGCCAAGATTACTCGGCAAGAAAAATCGTCCTAAAAAATATTCCAATCAACAAAGAAATCTATGTTCACAATTTAAGTGGGCAAATAGTATTGAAAAAAGAAATTCTGACCGACGAAGTCGTGCTGGATTTCTATAATCTACCAAAAGGTTTGTACATAATATCAGTACAAAACAAAAACTTTAAGGTAGTGTTGTAATAACGATACTAAACTTTCTAAAGAAAAAGCCCGACATATTTTATATGCCGGGCTTATTCATTTATACATAAATATATAAATTTTAATAAGAAATTCTCACAAAAGCAGGGCCTCCATTTCCACTTTTCACATCTTGAAAACAAGTCCATTTGACTTGAAAATCACATTTTAATCCTTGAACAGATGGAACAGGAATGTTGGTCATTTCTCCGCCGTGAGAAACTTTTATTGTATAAGTTTCATTTGGACTTGCCGTCACTTTTGCTTTTATGTATCCACCTCCACCTCCACCTGCATATCCTTTTTGAGAATCTAGACAATTATCATCAAAACATCCACCATTTAATGTATAAGATGATGATCCACCATGCCCACTCGCTCCAGATCCTCCAGATCCACGCACGCCATCATACCCATTTTTTCCTTTAAATGGTATTCCATTTTTAGGAGCCGGATCAAAATCACAAGTAGGAACAAATCCGGGATTTCCGCCTATTTGTCCAGGGATATATGCTTTTCCACTTCCTCCACTTCCTCCTTCTCCTCCTTTGCCACCAAATCCACCAGACAATAAATATTTTGAAGTATTTGATCCTGCACAAAGAACACTGGCAGTTTGGCTTTGTTGTCCCGAACTGCCATTTCCTCCATTGTCTCCATTTGCATAAGTTGTAAAATTGACTTTAGAGTTTGTTGGTGTGTCCACTGTGCCACCAGACCCACCTGTGTTTGTAGAGGTCGGCGCTTTGCCACCAAAAGCTTTTGCTATCACAGTACTACCTTTTAAAATAGATGCCGATCCTCCATCGGAACAATAAAAATCGTTACCCGAAACACAAGTGGAGCTACTATCAGGTGATCTATTTGTAGAACTACTACTTCCCTCAAAGTATCCCATACCTCCAGCACCCCAAAGTTCCACTGTAAATTCTGTGACGTTTGCAGGAACTATAAATGTATAAGTGGTAAATGGATTATTTCCTGTATGATAAAATTCAATCCAACCACAGTCTGATATATCTCCATCTTGATTTGCGCATACTTGCCTTCCTTCATCTTTTAAAGATGATAGTCGTATTGCACCTCTTACGTCTAATGCGACTTGTGGATTTATTTCCGTATTTGTGCCTGTGGCTTTTACTCCAAGACCAAGCCACCCAGAAGACAATACTCTTGCCAATTTACTTCCATTCATATCTCCAGCAATCAAGCTATTGATAGCCAGTCCTCCTGCTTTAGTCTGACTTGTGGCAAGCTGTGTAATTGGTAATTCAAAAGATGAAACAATATTTGAAGTAAAACCAAATATTAAAAATAAAGTTGCCAGAAGTATTGTAGTATTAAATTTTTTCTTCATTGTATTTTTCATATTAATTGCATCTTACTAATACACCACCCGCACCTGCACAAATCTTAGAATTGTTTGACGGTGTGCCAGACAAAGAGCTTGATTTAATATCTCCATCCACCACCATTCGTACCGATGATACAGGACCAAGATTACTACCTACACTCACATTACCATAAGAATTGACTTGAAAAGAATTTGCAGTGACACCAGCAGAGAAAGCTTTCACACTCAAAGTGGCATTTTTTATTTGATTTTCATTACCTTCGTGTATTGGATTTTTTGAATCACTACTAGACGATGGAGCATTTGTATTATCTGTAAATGCAATAATCGCAGAAAAAGAAGCGAGTAGTGAAAACGATATTAAAATTGTATAAAAAGTTTTTTTCATATTAATTAATTTCCATAAATAAATTCAACTTTCACTTTTCCAGGCCCTCCTTTACCAGAAACTGCTCCACCACCAAGTTCATTTTTCTCACAACCAGTACCTGTACAACTTTTGATTTGTGGCACACCGCCTCTGCCTGCTTTTATGTAAAATACTTGAGATGAAGATACAGGCACAGTAGCATAAATATATGACCCAGCACCGCCACCAGAAGATGATATTTGTCCCTTACACAATTCAGAAGATGGATAAACATTATTGCAAGTAGAAGTATCCGTTGATGCCGATACTCCACCCTTACCACCAAATCCACTGCCACCAGCACTGAGGGTCGCTCCGTTCACGCCATTTCCTCCAGGACGATTATTTTTCATATCAGCAGGGACATGATTATCACTAGTAGTATCTTTTTTATTGCAATCAAGATAAGTCTGAGAATCTGGATCACCAGTCAAAAAATTCCAATAAGATCCTCCTCCATATTCCACACTAGAAATTGGTCCACCCTTTCCACCAGTACCACCATTTACTTTACTACCTTGGTATGGCGCTCCGCCTTTTCCGCCAATATTTCCAGTGCCCCCACGCAATACGTAGTACGTTGTTCCTCCACAACTGCCAGTCTTGACTGATGTCGGATTTCCATTGAAAGAACTTGGTGGAATTTCCCCGTCTCCACCATTCGCTTTTGTATATATTGTAGCCCCACCACTAGTGATATAGGTAATAGCTTCACCTCCTTTACCTGCCACATTTGATATAATTGATCCAGCACCTCCATTTGCTGTAAGAGAAACATTTGCTCCTTCAAAGAAAGAGCTGTCGCCGTCATCACCAAATGTCTCCACATTTGCACTTCCATACCCTGCACCTCCTGCACCCCAAAGATATACATTGAGAGCTGTCACACCTTCCGGTATTATCAACGAATAAATTCCTGATTCTGAATCACTACTTGAAGGTGCTATCGGATCAAATTCAATACTTTGACCACAGCGTTCTATCACCCCTATCAGGCTTGCGCACAATGGAATCTTGCCAGCAGTATTTCTTTTAAAATCAAGGGCTCTGATTGTGCCTTTAATTACAATGTTGTTGTTGCCGTCTTTTTTTTCTAAAATATCAAGCACGATACCACTTCCAGCATTTGGTCTTCCCACAGACATTGAGCCTACTTCATTTATTCTTGCAAAATCAACCGGTGTATCATCGGCTGGAGTACCACCTGGAATTGTCCCCACCAGAAGTGATTTAAGCCAAAGCCTACCAAAATTACTATCGAGTGGTTCACCTTTTGTCTGATTACCCGATCCGGCATCTACGAGCTTAGTGACAGATGTAGAAATCGAAGCTGATCTTAAAAAAGCAGATGCATAAGAAGCAGTCAAGGCTATTGCAATCCCTAAAAATATTGCTGAGGCCGGTTTTAAAATTATCTTTAATATTTTTTTCATATACTAATTATATTATACACTAAAATGGTTTGTATATTGGTTTTATAGATGCACCAGCTTGAGCTGGACAGAAATTTAAAGTGAAATTGTAATTAGATTCATTAAATGGAACAACATTGATATTGACAACCACTGGATCTTTTTTATTATTTGTCTTTGCAATATAATCTGCCTCACTCACTGTATATTTAGCTTCAATCGTATTATAAAGTCCCGTAATTGAATCAAGTTTAAAGCTATTATTTGACAACGTAAAACCTGTACCAGAGAAAGAAAGATCTATTGGTGAGGTATTGTATCCAAAATAAGGAGTTGCTTTCAATATCACTTTTGCAACATAATTTGTACCATCTTTAACAAAAACTCCTCCATATTTTTCATTTGTTTTTGTGGTTCCACACCTTGTGTCACCAGTAATCTTATAAAATGGCTGACAAATTTTAGCGGTGACATTTTGTGATTTATGATTTGCTTTATTTGATGTACCATTTGTACATTGCATATTATATATTGTATCGTGTCCACCAAAACCACTATCGGTAAAAGTATTTCCTGATGTAGTTCCCAATAAACTATTATCACCATATATATCACAAGAGGGAGAAATTCCTTTCATATTTAGAATATCGAGTGTAGGTTTATTAGTTTTAAGAATACAACTAAATGGTACATAAAGTTCTGGTTCAAATGTATTCACGACCACAGTCCACACTGCAGATTTTGTAATAAATCCATCGGTACACTCTATCTTGAAAGTGGTAGATGTATTTGTTGTCTGTCCATCATTATTATTGTTATTATGTGATATATCAATACCAGTAATGGTTCCCGATGTACCAGAAACTGTCTTTGAATTCCACCAAGAGTCCCAAACCGAGCTACCATTTCCAAAAGTACTAGTGCTTGTATTTGTACAACTCGTGGGTGTAAAATTTTTTGCAGACCAAGTAAGACTAATTTCATTTCCAGCGACAGTGTAAGCATCTCCATTTAAGGTCATACTTTCTCCGTTGTTTAAGTCAGCCACAAAGACTCCACCCTCATTTACATCATACGGTGAATTTTTTGGATTTAAATCAATCCATCCTACGACTTCATCACCCCACCAAAAACCATTTGATTTACCATCTATTTTATAGACATCTACACTATATGTAGGATTCATCGTCACTTTATTTATTGTATCAATATTTGCATTGTATGAGCCACCACCCAAAGATATCCATCCGTCCCAACCACCACTATTGTATTGTCCTTTTTCAGGAACGACAAAAGCTTGTGCCCAACCACCTTTTGCCCATTTATTTTGAAAATTTGAACAAGGACTTGAAATATTTGGTGGACAACCACCCCATTTTTGTGGATTAAAATTTATGATTCCAATACTTTTACTATATGCTGTGCCACTGACTATGTTTGTGGCAATATCTAACGTCAGACCGTGAGAAGGCACCGTACTGTCACAAGTCTGTGAATCACTAGGATCTGCACAATTATTAAAACTAATCCAACCAATATTATCACTCCAAGCATTACCAAATACATTTTCTCCTCCACCGGCAAAAACTGGAGTAAAATTTAAAAAAAATATAAAAAATAATATTGGGGAAACATATAAAAAAGTTTTATAAAAAAGTTTCATATTTTAATTTGGAGCATTTAATATTGAATTAATTTCTTCTTCTGTTTTCGTAGTTTTATTTTGTAAAGAAGTATCTTTATTAGACAAACTGTTTATATACTGAAGTTTTTCTTCCTCTGTAAGTACTGTTGAACTTTGTTTATCAAAAGGAGCGCCAAGTTTTTCTAAAACATTCATTCTTTCTTCGTTTGTAATGACCTGATCCTCTTCATTTTTATTTACTTGTTTTTTGTAAATTAGAAAATATCCCAACAATATGACTGCTACTAGGACAACGACGATTAAAACAACTTTTTTAATTTTAATTTCTTTATTTTCTTTAATATTTGTAGTATTTATATTTTTTTCATCAGTATCCATATGTCTATCTATTTTACCACACCTATCTTGCAAAAAAAAGTAAAATAATGTATTATGTGTGGATTAATCCGTCTCGAACCGGATTTTTATTTTAGACAAATAAGGAGTATAGCGACTATATTTTTCTTAACCCTATTAAATAAATTTTGTTTTTTGACAAAATTTAAAATCTAAAAGATTTTATTTAACAGGGTGGAGATTTTTATACTCGTAAGACTCATTAAAAATCATCCATGTTAGACCTAAAAACAATGAAATCTGCTCTTGAGCAACTTGAGCAAGAGAGAAAAATCCCAAAAGAAAAAATAATCGAGGCTATCGAGCAAGCACTTGCCGCTGCTTATAAAAAAGATTACGGAAAGAAAGGCCAAATTATACGTGCTCATTTCAATGAAGAGACTGGTGTGACAGAATTTTACCAAGTAAAAATCGTCGTAGATGATTCTCTTGTGCGGCCTATCGAAGTTGAAGGTAAAGAGGAAGAAGAAATCGCCGAAGATGACGAGAGGGTGCGATTCAATGAAGAGCATCACATAATGCTCGAAGATGCAAAAATTATAAAAAGTGAAGCACAAATAGAAGAAGAGATCATATTCCCCCTAGAAGCGATGGAGGATTTTGGACGTATCGCAGCTCAAACTGCAAAGCAAGTGATCATTCAAAAAATCCGTGAAGCGGAGCGTGGCTCGATCATAGATGAATATGGAGAAAAAGAAGGTGAAGTCATAAATGGATTTATTCAAAAAGTAGAACGTGGTATGGTGTATATTGATTTTTCTCGTGCTACTGGTATTATGCCAAGAGAAGAGCAAATTCCAGGAGAATTCTACCGTCAGGGTGACCGTGTTCGTGCTTACTTATACTCAGTAGAAGAGACTCCACGCGGAGTAAACTTGAAGCTTTCTCGTAGTCATCCAAAATTCTTGGAAGAACTTTTTGCTATCGAGGCTCCAGAGATTGCATCTGGTGTGGTAGAGATAAAATCTGTGGCTCGTGAACCGGGAGCTCGATCAAAGATTGCAGTATATTCAAATGATGAACACATTGATCCTGTGGGTTCTTGTGTGGGGCAAAGAGGCTCACGTGTGACGACTGTGATGGGAGAACTCAATGGTGAAAAAATAGATATCATTCCTTGGTCAGAAGATTCAAGAACTTTTATCGGCAATTCCCTATCACCTGCCAAAGCACTCGATATTCAAATAGATGAAGAAAACCACAAAGCCACTGTCGAAGTCGCCGATGATCAGCTTTCATTAGCCATCGGCAAAGGTGGGCAAAATGTACGCCTTGCAGCAAAGCTCACAGGCTGGAGAATAGATATAAAAGGAATTTCTGGAGAAGTAATCTCAAGTGAAGAAGAAGTTTCAGACACTCAAAATGATGAAGTAGTTGCAGAAAATCAAGAAGAAAGTGATATAATAAAAGAATAATTATAAATTTAATTTTCTAATAAAATATATGAATTTATGGCACGATGTTTCAATTGGTAAAAATGTACCCGACGAGTTTAATTGTATTGTTGAAATTCCAAAAAATTCACACAATAAATACGAAATAGATAAAGAAACAGGATTGATAGCACTCGATCGTGCAAATTATAATGCAGCTCCATACCCTTTCGATTATGCTTTTATTCCTCAAACATTATGGGAAGATGGTGACGCCCTCGATGTTATTATTCTTTCCACTTATCCTTTAGCTGTCGGAGTACTTGTTGCAGTACGACCAGTAGCAATTATGGACATGATTGATAGTGGTGAATCTGATGCAAAAATCATAGCTGTACCAGTCAATGATCGTCGTTTTGATGATATCAATGACATTACAGATTTAAACAAACATACATTAAAAGAATACACTCATTTTTTTGAGACTTACAAAATTCTAAAATCAGAGAATAAAGAAAAACATTTAGTCACTATTTCTGGATGCAGAGACAAAAATTCTGCAATAGAAGCTATCATCAAATCTCAAGAACTCTATAAAGAAAAATTTAGTAAGTAACTTTATTTATCCACAAAATCCCAATACTTAAAGTATTGGGATTTTGTTTATAAAATTTGCTATACTGTATATAGTACTAAGATTCGTAATCTTGTGCTAAATTTTAACAATTTAAATCAAATTAAAAATATGAAAAAATTAAATTATCTAAATGTTTTGTTTATATTTGCTTTAGTTTTTGGAGGACTAATGGCAAATGCAGAAGAAGGCAGTGGTGATTATGATAAGGTATATAAAGAAAGGCAGAAAATAGAAAGAAATATTTTGAAAGATAGGGTTGAGAGAGAAAAACCTCTAAGAGTAGAAGATGAGGACGGCAAACCACTACGCCCAATCAAAGAAGAAGATCGAGTAAAAATAGAAAATAGAATCGGAGATAGAAAAGAAAAAATAGACGATAAAATAGAAAAGTTAAAAGAAAAAAGAGAGAGCTTGTCTGATAAGTGGAAAATAAAAGCAGAGGGTAGATTGCAAGCCGGAATCGAAAGACTGACAAAAATAATTGTCCGCTTAGAAGCTAGAATTGCAAAGATAGATAGTCAAAGTGGTAATACAACTCGTGCAAAAGAAAATATTGCTAAAGCAAAAGCAAATCTTGAACAAGCCCGCGCAAAGATTGCGGAAATAAAAATAATTCAAAATACTGTTGTAGATAATGCTGATGATAGTGTAGATATAGAAGAATCCGATGATATAGATGATAATGAGGACGATGTAAATGATGATTCAAAAAAAGATCTTGGACAAGATGAAATGGTTAAAAAAATAATGCCGAAAGCTCAAGAAGTGCAAAAACTTTTGAAATCTGCTCACAAAAATCTGGTTGATGCTGTGAAAGCTTTGAAAGAAGACAATAGAAATCCAAAAGCTGAAGTAAAGACTGACAATAATGGAGATGATTCGACAAGTAGCGATGAAAACAATTAGGTCGTAGATTATTAAATTAATAAAAAAATAATTTTATGGATGAAAATAATAATACAATGGGTCAAATGGGTACAGATCAAAAAAAAGGAAGCGGTGCGCTTGTAGGATCTGTGATAATCGTAATCATCATAATCATTGCTGGTATTTATGTATTTAAAAATGCAAAAACACAACAAACAGAAGACGTAGATACTATAAACGATTCTGTGGTTAACGATCTAGATACTCAAGGTGATGGAGACGAACTTGTAGATATCGAAAGTGATCTTAATGCGACAAATTTAGATGAAGTAGTTCCAGGGGTTGAAACTGAGGTATCTTCTAAATAATATAAAATAATATTTAGATAAAAAGCCGTTCTCTATCACGGCTTTTTACTTTTGACAAAATGCCAATATAAATATAAGATAAAGAAATTATGAAAACAACAATAAAGAAATTAGAAAAAAGCCAAATAGAAATTGAGAGCTCTATTGAGGCCGTAGATTTTGCAAATTATGAAAAAAAAGCTGTGGAAAGACTTATAAAAGATATCGAGCTTCCAGGGTTTAGAAAAGGTCACGTGCCACTCGATATGGCACGTAAAAATATCAATGAAATGATGCTTTTAGAAGAGATGGCGGGTCTTGCCATAAATGAAGCTTATCCGAAAATATTAGAAAGTGAGAAAATTGATGCTATTGGTCGCCCTGAAATATCTATCACGAAGATTGCAAAAGGCAATGACTTAGAATTTAAGATAGTCACTGCTGTATTGCCGGAAGTTGTACTTGCTGATTATAATAAAATCGCAACAGAAGAAAATAAGAAAGACGATTATAGAAAAGAAATCACAATCACTGACGAAGAGACTGAGAAAACTATAAATGAAATTCGTAAATCTCATGCTCACAAAAAAATGCATGAAGAATCTGGTGATAAAGACAATCATGACCATGGCGAAATCACCGAAGATAAATGGCCAGAATTAAATGATGAATTTGTAAAATCAATCGGTAAATTTGAAAATGTGGAGGATTTTAAAAACAAAGTTCGTGAAAATATGAAGATGGAAAAAGAAATGATGCAAAAAGACAAACGTCGCCTTTCAATCGTAGAGAAAATAATCAGCGAGACGAGCGTTGAAATTCCAGAAATACTCATAGATGGTGAGACGCAAAAACTCCTCTATCGTATGGAAGCCGACATCACAAATATGGGACTCAAATTTGAAGATTATCTAAAACAAGTCGGCAAAAGTATCGAGGATTTGAAAAAAGATTGGCGAGGTGAAGCTGAAAAACGTGCAAAGCTTGAGATGATTATTTTCAAAATCTCAGAAGTTGAAAAATTAAAACCCGCAAAAGAAGAGATTGAAAAAGAAGTAGAAAATATCACCAAGATATATAAAGATGCCGATCCCCTACGCGCCCAAGTGTATATCGAACAAATGCTCACAAATGAAAAAGTATTTTCTTTCCTCGAAACAAGATAATCTGCTATAATAACAATGTCGATTCCTTATACCCATCCTTATACTAATTCCCTGCCTACCGGCAGGCAGGCTTATACTAATTTTATGTTAATCCCAACCGTTATAGAAAAATCACAATTTGGCGAAAGAGCCTACGATATATACTCTCGATTACTCAAAGAGCGTATTATATTTCTAGGTGGTCCGATAGACGACTATACAGCAAATATCGTCATTGCTCAGCTTCTTCACCTTGAATACGAAGATCCAAAAAAAGATATCCATCTATACATAAATTCTCCAGGTGGCTCTGTCACCGCTGGTCTTGCAATTGCTGACACTATGAATTTAATCAAGCCCGATGTGTCCACAATCTGTGTAGGAATAGCCGCTTCGATGGGTGCATTGCTCCTATCTTGTGGTGTAAAAGGCAAAAGATTTGTATTACCAAATTCTGAGGTGATGATCCATCAAGTGATGGGTGGAGCTGAAGGCCAAGCTAGCGATATCGAGATCAATGCAAAACACATCCTTCGCACAAAAGAAAATTTAAATAAAATTTTAGCCAAAAATACTGGTAAATCTTTTGCTCAAATAGAAAAAGATGCCGACCGCGACTATTGGATGACAGCCGAAGAAGCCAAAAAGTACGGTATCGTGGACGACATAATAAATAAGAGAAAATAAAATTATCTACAAATAAAAACAACACCTTCTGTGTTGTTTTTATTTTATTCTCTAAAAGAAACTTCTAATTTTTTACAGAACCAATAGCACTTGCCTGTTGAGCAAGCTTTGATAAAGTATTTGTAATACTTGCAATTTCTTTCTTAAGCATATCTATTTTACTTGTAGTCTCTTTTAATGAAAGTACATCCGTTGGTATTTGTTGTTCAGGATTATTTCTATTTTCACTACCCAAGTTCAAGATCTTGTACGTCATTGAAGCACGAGTTTCCACATCAAATATCCCTGTTTTAGGAAGATTGTTTTGTGCTTGGTACGTCATTAATTGTTTTCTTGTTTTTGAACCAAAATTTCCATCAACTTTAATATTGATACCATCGTTGAGCATTGCAACCTGCATCATACGCACATCATTACTATTTCTATCACCATATGCTGGACCAACTTCAGTAAAAGGTATTGGATTACCTTGATCATCTACACTCATATTTACAGTAATTTCCTTTGTTGGAGCTGTGCCATTTGAAATACAATCTATTTTGCCATTACTATAAGTAGTTGAACCTGCTTCGTATGTGAAAAATGTATATGTTTTAATGGTTCCATCAGCCGCTGTATAGGTATCAGTATAATAAGTAGTAATAAGACACTTTCCACCTCCTTTGTATGTTTTTAGACTACCTGTCTCCATTGGAATAGCCAGAGCTGTTCCTGCAAACATACCAAATCCAATTAAAAAAACAAAGCTTGCCATTATAATTTTTAAATATTTTTTCATAGTTTTATTAAAAAGTATTAGTAAGTTATAATAAAAATTTTTACTTATACTATTTACATAGTATACCGATATATATATATATATGCAAATTAGTTATTAACAGAAAAAATACACTTATAATTTAAGCCTATTTTATATAAAAAGAAAACTCGTTAAAAACGAGCTTTCGTTTTAACGAGTTTAAGATTATTTGCCATTTTCAACCATAAAGACATTCGTCCCTGGTTTACTTGGAAATCCACCTATTTCTTCTAAAAAAAGAACTTGCTCCTTTGTTAAAAGAACGGTATAGACCCAATTTTGCTTTCCGGGTATAACCGCCAAAACCCGGCCTTTCAAAGAAATCTGGGCATTTTTTTGTTCATTTCTATCATATTGCCATGAAATTTTAACACCACAGGTGTCATAGAAATGAAATTGAAGCATCTCCGTCTCAATTGAGGAGAACCATCTAATTTTTAAATTTTCCCAACCTTGTGCCTCTTTTGGAGGTATATCACGTGGTGTGATTTCGACCACCAATATCTCAGGATACATTGTATCTCTTCTTACTGTGATCTGATCATCCATACAATGGTTGAATCTGTATTCAGATGATTTTTGTGCTTCGGCAGTAGTTGTACCCACTGTCATAATTAACACGACAGTGCTAATTACAGAAATAAAGGTTTTTTTCATTATTTAAAAATTAATTTTTTGCCTACTCTTATGTTTTCGGCTACCCATTTTTTTAAATTATAGCATAGAAAGACTATAAAAGTCAATAGCTTATAAAAATATCACTCGAGGGCAACATTTTAATTTAATTTATTCTATCTATCAACTTAAGTTAATCCTTTACAAAAAGAGTGGAATCGGGTATGATAAGAATATTGATATTTATTAATTAGTTATTATTTGGCACTAGGTAGGACACTCTGGAAAAAGGCCCAAAAAATTTTGATCTAAAGATTTATGTATAAAAGGCAATGGTTTTCAAACGTATATAAAAAAGATATAAGATTTAAAAATATTTCTGTAAACTAGAGAGTATATTTGGTGGCGATAAAGTCACTTTATGAATTTAACGACAATAATCATAGGATCAGTCGCTGTCATCGTGGGAATCGGTGTCGGCTATTATTTGCGTCTTATCATTTCGCTTGGTAAAAAGGGTTCTATGGAGCTTGAAATCAAGCAGATGACATTGGGCGCAAAAGAAGATGCACAAAAGATATTGGATGAAGCAAAGAAAAAAGCAGAGGAAAAGACAAAAGAACTTCACGAAGAAGAAAAGGAAAAAGAGCATGAATGGAAGCGCACAGAAGATCGTCTTATCAAAAAAGAAGAGATGCTAGACGGTAGGCAAGGTGATATCGACAAAGAAGTGGAGAATATAAAAGTAAAAGTTGAAGAAATAAAAAAAATAAAAGAAAAGATTGAAGGTGTGGAAGGTGAAAAAGAAAAAGAGCTTGAAAAAATATCTTCCCTTTCAAAAGAAGACGCCAAAGAATTACTTTTCAAACAAATTGAAAATCGTTATTCTGAGGACTTGCTCATACGAATGCAAAAGATGGAGACATCAAATGCTGAAAAACTCGATCGCCGTGCAAAAGATATTATGGCATCAAGTATCAATCGCCTAGCAGCAAGTACTGCCAGTGAGATGATGACTTCTTCTGTAAATATTCCATCGGATGATATAAAAGGGAAAATTATCGGAAAAGAAGGCCGAAATATCCGTGCATTTGAACGCTCAGCCGGAGTGGAACTCATTGTAGATGAGACGCCAGGTGCAATCGTGATCTCTTCTTTTGATCCAGTACGTCGTCAGATTGCTCGCTTGGCACTTGAGAATTTAATCCTTGATGGCAGAATCCAACCAGCCAAAATTGAAGAGATGGTGGAAAAAGCCAAAGAGGATATAAATAAAATTATAAAAGAAAAGGGTGAACAAGCTGTGTATGAATGTGGCATATTCAATCTGGATCCACGCATTGTGGCTATCGTCGGCCGACTATACTTCCGTACAAGTTATGGCCAAAATGTACTCCAGCACTCGATAGAGATGGCACATATTGCCGGTATGCTTGCGGAAGAACTCGGTGCCGATATTGCCATTGCCAAAGCAGGAGCATTGGTGCACGACATTGGAAAAGCACTTGATCATGAAGTGCAAGGCACACATATCGATATTGGTATCCGAATTTTACAAAAATTTGGTGCTGATCCACGCATCATCACATCGATGAAATCTCATCACGATGATTGCCCTCACGAAAGTATAGAGGCTATCATCGTGCAATCTGCCGACCATATCTCTGGTGGCAGACCTGGAGCACGCCGAGACAGTGTAGAAAATTATATAAAGAGACTTCAAGACCTCGAAGCTCTCACAAATAGTTTTGAAGGAGTAGAAAAATCTTACGCCCTCGCTGCTGGCCGTGAAATCCGAGTCTTTGTCACACCCGATAAAGTCACAGATATTCAAGCAAAAGAAATGGCTTATAATATTGCCAAAAAAATCGAGCAAGAGCTCACCTACCCTGGTGAAATCCGCGTCATCCTCATCCGCGAAAACCGCATCATCGAATACGCCCGGTAAACAAAACAAAAAAATCCCCCTTACGAGGGGATTTTTTTGTTGACACTAATTTAAAACTTGTGCGGAATTACTTTCATCTTTTTCGTCTTCTCCATGAACATCTTTTTCCAAATCTACATTTCCTTTTTCCATATCGTCTTCAATAACTTTAGCAATTTCAGGATCTAAATCTTCCTCTTGTGAAGAAGCCATACCTTGAACTGCATCATGCTCTACATCAGTTGAATAAACACCTTCAGGTATAATTGGATTTCCCTTTCTATCCATATCTTCCATTCCCATATATTTTACATTCTTAATTATTATAAATCTGACCTTTCCCATTATACCACAATCCTCACATTTGCATCAAAGGTGTACAAGAAAAAAATGAAAGCACCGGAGAGAGATTTGTATTCAAAATATAGATATTAAAATACAAGTGCCCCCAGTCCTTTGTCGCACATTATTCTTTGATGCAAGTGTGAAGATATCCCCCACCACTTTTTAATAATAAAAAGTGGTGGGGGACCCTATCAACCCACAAATAAATTTATGAGCTGAATAAGAAAGGGGCCATAGACCCCTTCTGTATTTTAGAAACTCGACGGTAACCAAGCGTCTAGTTTTTTTTATATGGGAAAAAGACTATCTTTTTCCCATCTTTCCGTTCCAACGGAATTATGTATTCCGCTGGACGAAGGTATGCTTTAATACCAGCCTTTTCAGATTGGTATAAAATTTCTTCTCCTTCTCCACTTTTAGAGTGATTGATACTCTTAAAGTATCTTTCAATTTCTCTTTCCGCCTCCTCCAGAGTAAATGTGTTTACATTCACGCTGCCTTTTTCAGGCATTCTTGTGTAGCAGGAAAGGTTAAGCTCCTCTCCGCTAAGTTCTACGCTATACCCTGAACCATATGATGGCACTAGGATAATTCGATATCTTTTCATTTTCTTCATAACACCCCTCAATTTTTACGGGGTATTTTACACACAAATATTTATGTACAAAATACCCCACTGACAGGTACCCCAAAATTAAGACACTAATTCAACCAAGATTAGCGGTATAATA
>CAYHYF010000002.1:0-4639 GCA_964360745.1 uncultured Candidatus Saccharibacteria bacterium
CAACTTCCTCTTTAAAATAATAACCTTTGGCCGTCATAAAATCCACCGTCTGCACGGCTCGGATTGCCAAAGAGTGACCATACACTCTCTCATCACCTTTTACTCCCACAGAATCAATGCCAAGCAATGCCACAATCAATTGAGAAATTTCCCCATTTAAATTATGTTTTTTAAGAATATCCGAAACTATTTTGTCGGATTCCCTGACCAAATCCAATTTATCTTTTGATACTGGTGTGCCTATAATCCGCAAATACAATCCAGGACCCGGAAAAGGATTACGATTATATATAGAAGAAGGAAGTTTTAAAATTTGTCCAAGCTCACGCACCTCATACTTAAATAAATTGCGAAACGGATGCAAATCATCCACCTGCCAATCAAGGCCCACATTGTGATGAGTTTTTATCATTGCCGATTCACCAGCCTTGCCACTTTCGATAATATCTGTGGCCAAAGTCCCCTGCACGATAAATCCGGCATTATATTTTAAAATTTGTTCTTCAAAAATTCTTTTATAAACTTCTCTAAATTTCTCTCTTTTTTTTTCAGCATCAATCGTAGTTGAGATATTTTTTATAAATTCATCTTCTGCTTCTATGATTTTTATATCTTTCACTCCTGTGCTTTTTACATTTTCTTTCAATTCTTCTATCTCATTTGCTCGCAATGCACCAGTATCTATAGCCACACAAATCAATCTTTCACCTAAGACGGGAAACAATACGCCAGCCAATACAGTAGAATCAACTCCGCCAGAAACACCTAAAACCACATTTTTATTTTTTTCTTTATCTGTGATATCTAGGACTTCTTTTTGAATTTGCAAAACTAAATCTTCAGGATTCCAGTCCTTTACGCAATTTGATATTGTTAAAAAGTTTTGCAAGATTTTTTTACCCTCTTTTGTATCATTTACTTCAGGATGAAATTGAATACCAAAAACAGTATTGTTTTTATTTGTCATACCAGCAATACCGCGGGATTCGGCAATTTTTGTAAAACCGTCCGGCAATTTTGTCACAGTGTCGCCATGACTTGCCCAGACGATACTATCTTGAATCACATTTGAAAAAAGTGGATGCGTAATATCAAAAGAAGTTTTTGCCGGCCCGTATTCACGATGTGAATGTGGGCGATCTACGGTGCCACCACCTTTATAAGCCAAAATTTGCATACCATAGCAAATACCAAGAATAAAATATTTTTCACCAGTAATATCAAAAGATGGCGGAAGCTCTGGCGCTCCTTCACCATACACACTCCAATTGCTACCAGATAAAATCACAGCTTTTGGTGTATTTTCTTTTAGCCAATTTTCTGCTTTTTGTATTGGCAATATCACACTCCTTATGCCAAGCTCTCTGAGCGCCCGCCCAATCACGAGTGTATACTGCGACCCATAATCTATAATCAGTATTTGAATATCATTCATCATTATCTCTCAAATATAACATAAATTATATTATAATAAAAAACATTGCAAAAATTAGTAAATAGTATAAAGTGTAGAAAAAGATAAATAAATGAAAACATTGACAATTTCAAGTATTGGAGAAATTACTTTAGGAATCAAAACTTTTCCAGGTGAATTCTATGGAGATAGATACATACAAATAAATACTCAAAGTAGACCTGACACCTCTCGTGTGTATCTTGTCCGAAAAAATCCACCAGAGACAGAAAATGATATTTTGTACGATGCGGGTATTATGCATACAAATGACAATGTCCTTTTTGTGATAAAACCGCAAAATTCCGAAAAGAATATCTTTCTTATTCTTTTAAAAAGGGAGGAGTTCCAAAACCCAAACGGATATGTAAATATTCTTTACGGAGAAGAGGAAGATCTGGCCTATCGGCTTTTACTGGCCGAAGAAGGAAGTGAATTTGAAATTTGTGATCCAGAAGATAATTGGGTCACAGTAAAAATAACTTTACCACAAAAAATCACCGACAAAGCTCGGTGATTTTTTTCTTTTCCATATTATTTAATCATTATAACATTATTAATAATGTAAGAATGAGTTTATACCACTTCTTGTTGGTAGCATTTCTCGCAATAAATTATTTCAGGTCGTTCGGGTGCGTAGGAAGTTTCAAAAACATTCTCACAACCTTCTTTCATACAAGCTCTGTGCCAAAGCTTCATTGGGTTGCGTTTAGCCACTCTTTGATGATGTCTGCAATTTGGACAATGTCTTGGTAATGCAATGCTGTGATTGCGTAAAAATTCAAGTTCTTCTTTTATTATCTTATAAGCATTTGTGCATTGAGTTAATTCGTCTCCATTATTTGGGCAAGAAATAATTTCATTAAGAATTGTATCATCCACATCTCTTATATGATCAGGTAAATCTTCAGATTTGATTGTAGGTACATAATGCCTATCATAATGCTCTCGATAAAGTCCACCAATATTTTTTATTTCCGTTTCTGTTTTTGGGAAAAATTCTTGAGTAATTGTCTCGTTGTATCCAAAAGGTGAAAATTCTATTGGGAAAAATTCTCCATATTTATATATCCTGCCATTTTTATCTATATATGGCATATCATTCATATGCTGTTTTATTTTTTCAACCATTATTTCATACTCATATTTATCATATTGTTTATTGAGTATACAATAATCTTTTTTTCTCAAACCAATGCAACCAAATAAATTGTTTGAATTGTAGCACATATACACATAATTGGTATTAAAATTGCTATGAGCTAGGACTGCAAAAAGCTGATTGCCTGATTTAAGACCAGAATCCACACCTTCATACATTAAAGAGCTTCCTGCTCCAACTCCATACCCGTCATACCCATCTTTGAGGGTGACTGTGTGAGCCACAAACTTTGAATCTTCTGTATCGTTATACACATCAAAAGCATATTTTGTATTTTTGCAACCCATCAAGTTGTCTCCCGTGCTATTTACACATTTTATATTATTTGCATATTTACGAGGAAACTTGAGTGAAAATTCTCTATATTCTTTTTCAAATTTTTTCAAAAAATTCCAACTTCCAAAATCAAATTCTTTTATTTTTTCCATATAATCTTCTTTAGAATATTGCTCATTGTATACGCAATATCTTTTATTACGTAAATTTACAGAACCAATAGAATCTTGCATATTTATACAATGTTCTAAAAACCAAGAATTTATAGACTCCTCCGCATTATATGAAAAATGCGTCTTGTATACACCAGTGCACATTAATCCTCCATAACATTTTTCCGCATTACCAGTAATATACATATCAAAACAATCTTTCGTATCCACCATTCCTTCTGAATAATAAACTCTTTCATTTTTCCATGAACCATACGTAAGATAACAATCTCTTGAATCTGCACTATGATTTACATAAGGTGAATTTATCACATGCGTATTTCCAAGACTCTGTAGTGGAACTTTTGACAACAATTCTTTAAATTGCTCAAAAAATGGTCGTGTAAAATCATAAGCTATTCCATAATCAAAAGGGTTCCAATCTTCACCCCACCACTCGTCTCTATCATAAATTACGACATTTACATCGGGATGAAACATTGTAATTATTTCTTTTCCTGTTTTTCCACATTTACGTTTAAAAAGCGAACGTTCATTCCTCCACGCCATACGTCTTACCATCCTACACTCCGGACAAAACGTAGGTGGTGGAACATTTATTTTTTCATAAAATCCAAAATCATCTGGCTCAATAGTAAAGCTATTCTTACAATTCTGACAGGTTTTAATTTGACTTTTATTTTCCATAAAATATTTTACCAACTCGATGCGATCGCATCAGACTGGTAAAGATTAATTTACAACACTTCTTTTTGATAACAATCTGTACAATATACTATCTCGATTCGTTCAGGAGCGTATGGGGTTTTTATATCCTTTTTACAAAAATCACACTTCCTCTCGTATAATTTGCAAGAAAGGAAAAGTTCTTTTATTCTATTCTAATGCCTTCGTTTTGGTGAATATCTCGGAATTGGTAACCCAACTTTGCGATAAAAAGAAAGTTCCATTGAAATAATTTTATATGCCTTACCAGTATCCTCACATTTTAGTATTTTCTCTAGAATATCATCCCCAACATCTTTTATATCATCTGGAATTTCATAATCTGAAAATTCGTAATGTGTATCAGAAACGTAATCACTCCACACAAATCCTTGATACAATACTTCCTCTTTTCCAAGTGGAATAAATTCTTCTGCTGTAGTTTCGTTATACCCAAAAGGAGAAAACTCAGAAGGAAAAAATTCGCCATACTTAACTGTTCAAAAAATGAACGTTTTGAATCATAATCTTGACCATAATCCATAGAATCCCAGCCATCCCCCCACCATTCTTTTGAAGTATATATTGGATATCGAGCATTTTCTGGTAAAACAGTAATCAACCTCTCCCCAGATAAATCAGATATACCTGTTCTAAATTTACCAAAGGGCCAAAAAGCCATATGCTGTTTCCATCTACAATAAACACAAATATCAGGAATAACCAGATTAATCTTTTTATACATAATAAACTCCTTTTCAGATATTGTAAATTCATTTTTACAATTTTGACAAACCTTTGTTTCCATATACTACAATTATGCTATAAAACCACCCCGCCTGCAAGACAAATATCGCCATCGTATATGAC
>CAYHYF010000002.1:4739-28488 GCA_964360745.1 uncultured Candidatus Saccharibacteria bacterium
AATTATGCTATAAAACCACCCCGCCTGCAAGACAAATATCGCCATCGTATATGACTACTGACTGACCAGAGGCGAGAAAACCATCTTGCTTTAAAAATTGAAGCTTTAATTTATCTTTATTTACATCTGTGATTTTTACTGGTAAAAATTCTCCGTGATATCGTACTTGCGCTACGCACTGAGTAGTCCGACTACTCAGTAAATCTCCTCTTGTGACCACATTTACAAGCTCTATAAATTCATTTTGTTTTTTATATTCATCTTTATTTTGAGAAACTATAATTGTATTTTTCTCAATATCTTTTGCCACCACATAATATGGCTCATCATTTGCGGTTTTTTTAGAAATGGAAAAACCATGCCGTTCGCCAAGTGTATAAAATAGTACTCCGTCGTGGGTGCCTATTTTTTCACCTTGCACATTTTCTACTATACCATTTTCACTTTTTATATAATGTTTTAAAAAATCTTTCATATCAAGCGGTCCCAAAAAACACACGCCTTGTGAATCTTTTTTAACCGCTGTAGGTAATTTAAATTTCAAAGCCAACTTTCGAACTTCACTCTTGTCTAAATGCCCTACTGGAAAAAGTGTGTGCGACAAATCTTCTTGCGTCAAAGTCCATAGAAAATATGATTGATCCTTTGACGCGTCGCACCCAGCACGCAACTCATAACATTTCTTGTTGTCTGATATGTGCTGTGTGATTCTCGCATAATGCCCTGTCGCAATATAATCTGCACCACGCTCTTTTGCAAATTGCCAAAAAACTCCAAATTTTACTTCCCTATTGCACATCACATCGGGATTTGGAGTTCTACCTATTTTATATTCATTTATCATATAATCAGCTACTCCTTTTTTATATGCATCCTCTGCATCACACTCTAAAAATGGCACATCTAGATGTGCACATACTCGCATTGCATCGCGCCTTTCAGCGCGGGACGTACAATCTATAAAATCAGGTGTCCAAGTGCGTATAAATACACCCGTCACATCATATCCTTGATCTTTAAGTAAAGCCAAAGACACAGAGCTATCCACTCCACCTGAAACTCCTACAAATACTGTTTTCTTATTTTCTTTTTTCATAAATATATACTCATATTAACATGGAAACCGCTAATCTAAAGATGTAGCGGTTTAACATTTGTGTGTAATTTTTCCTTTTATAAAATCATTACAAATTTCATAAAGGGCTTTATGTAGCTCAATGTCAGAAAATTTATCAGGAAAATAAAAAAGCGTAGGAATTGATGGAAACTTTTTTTTGTGTTCGATTACAGAATAATGTGATGTTTTTATCTGCAATGGCACCTTGAGTTCATTAAAATGAATCCAGAAATCAATACCTTTTTTATCATCATAAATATTACTTTTTTCAAGAGTAAATTTATCAGTCTGAATTTTTCCTACATGATTTAAGAATCTTAGTTCAATCTTTATTCCAAAAGCCATTTTTGCTATACGTTCTTTCAAGACCGTAGCGATATTTTTAGCTTTTTTATCAACTCCCACTAAAAATTCTATTTCATGAGAATTTTCTTTTACAATTTTCAAAAAATCACTGTGCCCTGATTTAAATAAGTGAAGTTTAGTTGCCTCAGTATTGCAAATTATATGAAATGATATACATATAACTTTTGTGTTTTTAATTGTTGGCATAACAGAAAAATCTGTTATGTATTTATCTTTTCTGAGTTTTTTAAAAATCTTTATTAAATCTTTTCTTCTTTTCTGATAAAACACTTCTTCGTGCTCTACCAATTTTTTGTTTAGTAAAGCCATATATGTGTTTATTTGTTTTATATAAAATACTCTATTTGACCCATAAAGTCAAATTTAGGAAAAATCCATAATACCCAAATAAATATTGAATATTATTTTAAGTATTTAGCTATATTTTTTCTATGTTCAGCATAAGTTTTAGCCAAATATATTTGGCCATCTTTTGCATGTAGATAATATAGATATGGCGTCTCTTTTTTATTTATGGTCGCATTTATAGCACGCAGTCCCGGATTGGCAATTGGAGATTCCGGCAAACCTTTTTTCTTATAAGTGGAAGGATACACATCCACTTGTAGTGGTATACCGAGATTTAACCTTTTCCAAAGAATACCTGCAATTGTGGGTGCATCATTTTCATCTTTTGCCTCAAGTTCTACGATTGAAGCCATAATGATAATTTCCTCTATATTGTTTCTGTCTTTCAATAAATCTTTAGTTCTTGTTTTAAAATTTTCTTCCATATCTTTTATAATCTCATCTATCGTAGTAAGTGGAAAAAAGAAATAAGTATCAGGAAAAAGATAGCCTTGGAGATCTTTTGTCTTCTGTATAAATTCTGTTTTATTAAAATCTGGAATTTTTTTTACTAATATATCAGCCATTTGGCTATTTGTAAGACCTTCTGGAAAAGTAATTTTGATACTTTCCACATTGTGATCACCATTTGCAAGTCTATACGCCACTTTATATACATTTATTGGTTTTTCAAAATAATAATCACCGACTGCTATATTTGTATCTTTATCAAGTGATGCAATGACTGATTGCAGAAAAGATTCTGACTTTACTATATTTTCCTCTTTTAGTACTTTTGCAATACGCGACAAAGAATCTCCGCTGGATATATGGACAATGATTGGACCTTTTTGACTTGGGGGTGCCACAAGCCTAACCCAAAAAATCACAAATAGAATAATTAAAATTATAAAAATTATGCATACTTTACTAGCACGATTTTTAAATATTTCAAAAAATTTTTTGCCGTCTAAAATCTCCATATATTTATGATGGCAAATTTGAAGGTGGCTTCGCAATTCTTGATTCTATACGTTTGAAAGTAGGAGTCTCTGAAACCATTCCAGGGAAATGAAATAATGTCGCCAGTTCTTCAGAGCTTACGACAAATATTTCAGGTCTTCCTGGAGGGAAAAAATTTTTAATAAGATTTGGATATTTAAAATTGTATTGAATAGGCACATTATAAAATATCCTCAATCTATACCAATCAAGCATTTTTTTCTTCATCTTTGTCAAAGCTAATCCTGTAGGATCAGACCACGGAGCATCAAATTGTGTCGAATTTATACGATGAAGCTCATTGATAGACGGACTTGAAAATTGTCGAAATAATAAACGCACCTCGCGTCTTAAATTATTGAAGCGTTCATCTGTAATATATTTTTTATCTGCAATAGCTACGACTCGTATACCACAATCATAATGCACCTGACTCATATGGTCTGTGACAGCTTTTATAAAAGGTTTTATCGGTTCTGGTGTACGTATATCTTTAGCAAAAGTGAGGTTATCTGGAGGTGAATCTTCATTTTTTTGATGTCTTGTATACGGAGCTGTAATTCGAAACAGTTCATCTATAGCTGCTTCATAAATTTTCTCATGCCTACCAGTCCTGTGAGAGTGCCATGTCTTGAGACTTTGTCGCACAATTATCTGAATCCAGACCTGCTCACCTTTTCGAAGTGATCCCAAGTATTCAATAGTCGGAGTAAGAGGATCAATTTTAAATTCTTCTTTTTGACCAGTCTTCATTTCATCCCCCCAATCTTTATATGTTTTTATAGGATATGCATCATGCTTTTTCTTTGTAAATTCACAACCCCACATATTGAAAGACCCATTTTTTTTATATTGAGGTACATGATATACATAATCTTCTACCTCAGTCACTTTTGCTTGTGGAAATTGACCATAAATCTGTGTCTCGACTAAATCTCTGATTCTACTCGGAGTTCTAATAAAAAAGTGCACTTTACCATCCACAGAGATCATCTCAAGTGAAAACCAAAACCATACAGCACCTTGTATATAAAGCTCCCAAAAACCCTTACTACTTTTATGATAGAAAGCATTTGAAAAGACGAGCTCCATTGCAGCTGGCGTCTTATTCATCTCACGAGGAAGTTGGATTTCGAGCAATACCCATTGTATACCCTCGATAAATCTTTCATTTCTATAATGATGCCATAAATTTACAGCTACGTAAGCAAGAGGAAAAGGCATCAGTATCCCTACTACCTTAAATAAAAATGCTACTATATTAAAACTTTCAAAAAAATTTGCTAACATTTTATTTTTTATCCCTAACACATTATATCACAGACAAAAACAAAACACCTCTTTGCTTAAGAGGTGTTTTGTGGATTGTATATTATACTACTGTATATAAACCATTTTTATTCTTTTTAAAAAACTTTGGATTTTGAAGATTTACTAAAATAGTATTTTTCTTTAAATATCTCTCTTTCATTACCTGATCTACGATTTCATCTTTTTCCATAGGACCATTTTTCTTTATCAATTCTTTGATGACATCTTTTACCACACCTTTTTTATATCCCCATTCTGATAGTGCGTATATACCACGGCCTACAAGGATAAATCTTTTATCTTTTATCAGTTCATTGTGACAAGTAGCAGTATGGCACTTTTTTTCAAATGTATCTCCCACGGCTTTTGCTACTTCTTTAAAATGCATAGGGCTACCATGCTTTCTCATCATAAGAAAAGCATAATCTTTGATACCACGAGCTTTTATATTTGAAGATGTACTTTTACCCCATTCACCAAGAGGATTTTTACTTATCAATTTTGACATAGAAAGCCATCTTTTTGCGATTTCAGCATCTCTATATTTTTCTGAAAGATCTTTCAATTCATCAAAAAATTTATTTATCAATTCTGACTCTGTAATCAATTCATCATCGTCAAGATTTGTATATAGATTTTGCAATGCTTTATGGACTTGATCTGTAGTCTTATCATCTGTCCCCCATCTAGCTTTAAAATTTTCGTCTTCTTTGCATTTTGTAAATTGATCCCCAAGATGTAAATATAAATGAATATGATTTTGTGTAAGAGAATCTTTTGCAATATGATTTAGTAAATCTTCTTCAGACAAAATAGAACCCAATGAATCTATGGTTTCTTTCAGTTCATCAAAAACCGGCTTCTCTTTTTTAAATCCATCTGACTTTCTAATCAAGCTCATTGCCGCATTTTCGATTTGACGAACACGCTCACGAGTAATACCGTATTTATTTCCGATAGCTTCAAGGGTCTTTCTTTCAGCTTTATCATTTAAGCCAAATCTATTGATAATGACTTCATATGCTCTCTCTGGAAGATCTTCAAGTATCTTTTTGGTGACTTGCTTTGGTTTAAATCTGATTGTTTTTGGCATTTTGTTGAAAAGTTATTTTTTAATCTAATTTTATACTATCACAGTATATCATTGTTGGCAAGTATAGTCAAGTATTGAAACCCGCTTATCCACAGTTTATCAATTATTTGGACTTTGCCTTGACTCTTTGGGATTCATTTAAAAACTTTTTTCTTAATCGGACAGATTTTGGAGTAATTTCAAGATATTCATCATCGGCTATGACTTCAAGACCCCTTTCTATTGTGAGAGTATATGCTGGTTTTAAGAATATTCCATCATCAGTACCCGAGGCACGCATATTTGTGAGCTGTTTTCCTTTTATAGGATTTACAGACATTTCATCGCCTTTCGTCACATTACCAACGACCATTCCTTCATATACTTCTGTGCCATGCTCGACATAAAGTACACCACGCTCCTGAAGATTGGCCAAGGCAAAAGCCACAGCCTTACCAGCAATCATTGATGACATGGATCCAACTTCACGTTTTTTAATTTCTCCCGCATAAGCTTTAAAATCTAAAAATCTTGAAGCGAGTATTCCTTCACCTTTTGTATCCACCACAAATTGACCTCTATAGCCGAGAAGTCCTCTTGTGGGTATCTCAAGTAAAATCCTAGTGATACCCTCTTTTTCAATCATACTTGTAATCATACCGCGACGGGCTGTGAGTTTTTCAATTACCGCTCCAGAAAATTCATTTGGCACATCAACGGTGATTTCTTCATATGGTTCACTTTTTACCCCATCAATTTCTTTTATAATTACATGCGGTTGTGATACTTGGATTTCATATCCTTCACGTCGCATATTTTCAAGAAGCACGGCCACGTGCAATTCGCCTCTTCCATATACTACATATCCATCACGAGACTCACCAGTATCTGCATCAAAGTCAACTTTTAATCCCACATTTATTTCCAATTCTTTTTCAAGCCTTTCTCTGATTTGTCGGCTCGTCACATACTTGCCTTCGCGTCCAGCAAAAGGAGAATCATTTACCAAAAAGTTTAGTGAAATTGTCGGCTCATCAATCGCGATTGAAGGTAATGGTGTAGTTTCTTTTTCCAAACAAAGAGTCTCTCCGATATACACATCAGAGATTCCGGCAATGATTGCAATATCGCCCGATGAAATAAATTCTGTATCTTTTCTAAGTATCCCTTCAAAAGAAAACATGTTGCTTATTTTTGCAGTTCTTGTATCACCATTTGGTTTTTTTACAAAAATTTGTGAACCCACTTTCACACTTCCCGCATATACACGAGCAATAGCAAGTCTTCCAAGAAAATTGTCATAACCGAGATTAAACACTTGTGCTTTAAATGGCAAATCAAGATCTTTTGTGGCCACCGACACATCTTCTAAAATCAAATCAAGGAGTGGTGAAAGATCTTTTTTTTCATCATCAATTTTTCTCATAGCCACGCCTTCTCTTCCTATCGCATAAATAGTCTTGAAATCAATTTGTTTTTCGCTAGCACCAAGCTCTAAAAATAATTCAAGAATTTCATCGTGAACTTTATCTGGATTTGAAGCTGGCTTATCTATTTTATTTATAACTACGATTGGCTTTAATCCAAGCTCAAGAGATTTTTTTAATACAAATCTTGTCTGTGGCATTGGACCTTCTTGGGCATCTACAAGCAAAAGGACAGAATCAATAGCACGGAGCACACGCTCTACTTCTGATCCAAAATCGGCGTGTCCTGGAGTATCTACAATATTTATTTTAGTATCTTTATAATTTACTGATGTATTTTTTGAATATATGGTAATACCACGCTCAAGTTCTATAGCATTTGAATCCATAGTAGCACCGTCACCTGTCATCCCGCATTGCTTCATAAGCTTATCGGTCAGAGTAGTCTTGCCGTGGTCCACGTGAGCTATGATGGCTATATTTCGTATTTCTTCATTTTTCATAATATATTTTGTGATTGAATTTTTTGAATTTAAATAAAACAACCGCTAAAAGCGGAGGTATGGTTTGTAGAAACAAAACTTAAACTTACCTATAGGTAAATTGTAGCATAAAAGTAATAAAATGTAAACAAAAATGTCGCACTCTATGTTTATAAGATATGCGACAGATTTAATAAACGAAAGATTTCTTTACCTCCAAAAATGATAAACATAGAGGTAATTACCGTAAATATAGTGCTGGCAATTAATGCAACAGACACATATTTACTATTTCTATAGTATATCGCAAAAAGTCCCGGAGATGAGACAAAAAGAGAAATTATAGAAGAAACTTTTTTCCATTTTTTTTCTATTTTATTGAGTTCGTCAATATCTCTAAGTCCCAATTTTGTATACAACAAAATACCGATAAAAGAACTGATTAAATACATTATAAAGATAGAAAAAAAAGATACGAGTAATGGGTAATTTTCAATAATTTCATAGTTTGCAATATTGAACCCTAAAAAAGACCCAACTTTTGCAAAAAATAAAATTAATCTTCGTGGATCAACCACAAAAAGGATAATCTTGGTTACAACCAAAACTATCCTCTTTAAATTAAAAGAAAATAATTTTGGTATCATAGGTGAAAGAATTTTCACTTATTATACACAAAAATGTCTATTTTACTATCTTTACAATATCGTGATATGTGATCACGACCATCAGTAGCATGAGCAATCCAAAACCGATTGCATTTACAGTATTAGCAATTTTTGGACTTATACGTGAGCCCTTAATTTTTTCTATTAGTAGAAAGAGTAGGCGCCCCCCATCAAGCGCTGGAAATGGAATTAAATTTATAATTACTAAATTTATAGAAATAATTGCCGTAAGTGAAAGTAAGTATACAAATCCAAACGACACAGCATCGCCAACAATACCCACGATACCTACCGGTCCTGTGACTGATGAAATATCTGCTGTACCTCGAACTGAATTTACTATTAGGTCAAAAAGTCCGACGGCCGTAGTTATGGTCAAATCCCATGTCAATTTTAATCCAGAAACTAGAGCTTTATGTATTGGTAGTTTTAAGATACCAATACTATCCATCGATATCCCGATTGCGGGTTTATCACTTCCGGCAATTCCAGTTTTAGGTGTTATGCTTGTTTCTAGTATTTCACCCTTGCCTCTTTCAAAAATTATTTTTATTTCTTCATTGCTATGTCTTGCCACAAAGTATTGCACACTTTCAACTGATGGAATCTCGGTCGAAAGAATACCTGCTTGCATATTTAAAATTTTATCACCTACTTGAAGACCGCCATCAAAGGCCGGTGAATTTTCTGCCACATGCGTGACTGTGAGCATGGCATTTTTTACCACACCAGTCTCTTGTGTACCGACAGATGTGGGAAGTCCGGAAACAAATGAAAAAGAAAGTAGTATCCAAGCAAGTAAAAAATTCATCGCCACCCCTCCGAGCAACACCATGGCTTGTATGTATTTTGGTTTATTTATAAAACTTCGATCTTTATCTGGACCATTTAAAGAATCCTCATCCGGATTTTCTCCAAAGATTTTTACATAGCCACCTAGCGGAAGCGCATTTAAGCTATATGTGGTCTCTCCTTTTTTTATACTTGCAATTTTAGGTGGAAAACCAAAAGCAAATTCGTCCACACGAATACCAGATTTTTTAGCAAGAATAAAATGCCCAAATTCATGGGACACAACTAACACAAGTAAAATTATTATAAAAATTATTATATTCATCTATGTAAGTTTATTTATTATATCACAAAATAAATTTTATAAAGCCTTTCTTACAATACAAAGTGGTGTCTGCTCGGACCCTTGACCAAGTGGATTATCTTTAAATACACTTTTACAAAAATCTATAGTTGTATTTTTGTCAGATCTTCCAAGTATTGCAACACCCAAATCATTTGCATCGATAATCACTACTTTGCCATTTATCTCTTTGCTTAAATTTTTTGCTATTTTTTCAGGATCTTTAGGGCCCAATTTTGCATATCCATTATATGGTGGCAAAGTATAATCGCAAGGGCCATCGATAGCATTGATATTTTTCCCGACGACTCTGTAAAAAACACCTTTTATACCAAAAGGTTTCGTGACGACAGATGCAAAAACTCCAATCATTATCCTAAAAATTCCAGCTTCTTTTATAGCAAGTTGCATAGTCCAGGGACTTCCAAGACCAATACCGTATGGAGATTTGTGGACAAATTTTGATAAAAATTTTGCAAAAAAAGATGGCTTGATATCTTTTATGGGCCATGCTCTACCCTGACTAATTGCCACAATTCTTTCACTAATAAAAAGAATATCTCCACTTTTTAAATAAGGACTTGCGTATTTTTTGACAACTTTATATATATCATCATCTTTTGTGATGACGTGTGTTTTGATGGGCAATCTCTCCCATTTTTCACCCGCCACCTCAATAATTAAATTTTTCCCAACATTCGGTTTTAAATCTCCAAAATTTTCCATATAACAAAAAGTATATCATAAAAACAAAGATCTGAAACTACTAAAACATGGTGTATTGACAGCATTTTATTTTAAGTATAGATTAAAAAGAAAAAACTATGTACAAGATAGGAACTTCAATCTATGGTATTAGTGTCTTAGACAACAGAGATAATACCAATTTTATGTTTATGATTCCAGCAGACATGATCAATTTTAAGGAAAGTAAAAAAATAGATCCTGATGAATTGATGTCAGCCATTTTTAAAGTGGCGAGAATCGCAAACGAATTACCAAAAAAGACACCGATTGGATTGTCTGAGAGTGGAGGCAAAATTAAGTCTATTAAAATGTTTTCTGTCGATTGTATCGATGGAATAGTTTTCTTAAAAGAAGAAATGAATGTCCCTGTTCCATGAATTTTAAATTAATTCATTCCACCCATAAATGAGTGCCACCTAAAAATCAGGTGGCATTTATATTTTATACCAACAAACCCTCCCAGTCCTAGGCAATTCCTAGGACTGGGGATCTTTATTAATCCAATCAAATATTTCTTTTTTAAATAATTCAATATTTGTAAAATAATTCAAAAAATTTTCTCTATTTAATATTTTATTCTCTTTTCTAATTAAACCTACATAATCTAAATAACTACTATATTTATAAGAGTCCAAAAAAGAAACTACTTTTTCTTTATTTTTAATTCCCTGTTCTTTCCATTTAGGATTTATTAATTTTACAGGATTAAGATGTATGTAAGAAAATAGATATTTTGCTTGAACCTCATTTTTTATATACACAGATTTGAATTTATTTTCAAATAATTTTCCAGTTCTATTGTATTTTTTATTAAAATACATTGAATACGAGGTTAGAAGCTTGAGCATAAATTTAGCTATACTTGCTAATTCCTTTGGTCCTAGGAATTGCCTAGGACTTGAAATATAGATATGAAAATGGTTTGGCATTAAGACCCAAGCACCAATATATACCAATAACCCACCCCTTTCAAAATCAAAAGGATCTATGTGTTTTTTTATGATATCGTTACGAAAATTTATATTATGTTCAGAATTACAAAGATATAAAAGTTTAATAAATCTTTCATAGTCTTCATTATCTAAAAATATTAATTGTTTACTATTTCCACGATTATATAAATGAAAAAATTCTCCACCCACAAGAGGTGTATTTCTTATAGACATACTTACATTATAAAAAAATATTAAGTCCTAGGCAATTCCTAGGACTGGGGATTACTCCCCTTTCATTCGATGTTCTTTTTTGATTTTCCAATATATCTCTTCCGAGCCAGCATCGACATTTTTATCCCTATTTTTAAACAAATGTACTGGATATTTTTCTTTAACTTTTTTAAGCTTATCTCTTAAAATCTTTTCAGTGTCAAATTCTAAAAGAACACTCATATCAAAACAATAATTGAGCACGTCGGCAAGTTCTTTTTTAATTAATTCAATTTTATCTTTATCTTTTTTAACTTCCTCTAGACTTTGATTTGTCCATTGGAAAAGTTCAAGTAATTCCCCTGCTTCTATAACTATAGATTTTGCCATATCAGCTGGACGTAAATTATCCCAACCTCTTTCTACTAAATATTTTTTTATATGTTTTTCATACTTTTTCATAAAAATTTCCAGTCCTAGGCAATTCCTAGGACTGGGGCTAATTCATAATTTCGTTTTCTTTTTTGGAAAAAATTGCCTCAAGGTTTTGATTTGTCTCATCGATAACTTTTTGAATATCATCTTTAGCACGTTTTATTTCATCTTCAGGCAAATCACCAAGATTATCTATTTCATTTTGGCGAATTTTACGTGCAGAAATTCTAGCATCTTCCAACTTTTCTTTTAAAACTTTTACCAATTTTGATCGAGTTTCAGTGGTGAGCATTGGAAAAATTGCTCGGACACCGTCAGAATCAGATACTATAGAAAGTCCGAGGTCTGCAAGGGTAATGGCTTTTTCTATTTCTTTTACCTGGTTTTTGTCCCAAGGAGCAATGCGCAATGTCTTTGGATCCTCCACTGTAATACTTGCCACATTTTTAATAGACATACGGCTTCCATAACTTTCTACCATCACAGAATCAAGCACGCTAGGTGTCGCTCGTCCTGTATGAATCTGAAAATACTCTTTAGAAAGCCACTCTTCAGATTTTTTTAATTCTACTTTTAAATTTTGTGTATTATATGACATTTTTTTATTATACCACCAAAGCTATATGCTCCAAAATCATTTTCACTGATGCCCCCGATGTGGATAAATACTTTCGAGCCTTAGTAAGTTCTGAAAGTTTGAAAGCTTCATCTTTATTTAAAATTTCTTTTTTATTTTCATATAAATGTTTTTCGATGCTATTTATCAAACTTTTTGCCTCATTACGAAGTGAAGCACTATCAGAATCTATCTTATGATTTTTTATCAATTCTTCAATGGCGATAAGTCTATCTTTTTTTAATTTATTCAAAAAAATCTTTCCTGTATCTTCTTTTTTATCACTATTTTTTAATTTTATAAATATGGCTCGAGATAAAATAGTGTCCAGCATTCCACCAGCATTTTCAGAAAAAATAAAAAAGTGGTTCAAATTATTTGTATCTTCAAAAAGTTTCAAGAGTGAGTGCTCTGCATCATTTGTAAAATACTTTGCATTTATAATAAATATCTTCTTGTCATTACTATTTTTTTCATTGTGAAGTCTTTGTATATTGCGACTTTTATCTATCGTAAAAGAATCATATTCTTCGTAAATAAGATTAGAATTATTTATTATATCAATATCCCTATTTTCTAAAAATTCTAGGAAATCTCTTCGACAATTAGAAAAATCATCATCGATAAGGTATAAGTTTCTTAAATCTCCTTTTATCTCTAAATCAAATATATTCTCCATTACTTTATCTTATCAGATTTTTACTCAATAGGAAAAACATCTATAAGCTCTCCTGAATAGTAAAACTCGTATCCCAAATCTCCAAATGTATAATCTACACCTCCCACATTTATCAATGCTCCTCCTGAAACTGGATTTTCTTTGGGTACAGAACGTGGAAAACCAAGATTATAAAGTGTAGCCAATATGTCTGGCCTTTTACTTATGTTGTATCCTTCATTTTCCCATTGTTTTATTATTTGACGCATATATAAACCAACATATAAATATGAATAGTATGGATTTTTTACATCTGTAATTCTATTCATTCGAGCACTTTCAATATCTATTTCGCTTTCTTTATAATCTACGATATTTTCCATTTCCGGACCAAGATAAAAAAGACTTGTTTTATTTTTTAAATTTTCTTCAACTATACCCACAGTTTTAGGTTTTAATCCTGCAATACCAAAAGATGTATTTGAAAGAGATGCAAGAATTTTCAATGGTTCAAAATACTGTTTAAATGACTCTCTTCTATTTCCAAAAAATCTAAATTGCTCACCCATCACTCCCCCCAAGATTAATCGCGGATGTATACCAGAATCTATCGAAGCTTTTTTTATTATATCTTGATCGCGAGTAAAAACTTCTTTCACCACATACCACTCTTCGCTTTCTGCCCACGGACAATTTGATGCTGGTACACACAGTCTTTCTTGTTGTTTTTCTTTATCGTATTTAGATATAGGATAAAAACTTTTTTTAATATTAAAATAAGAATCACGCTGTCGAGCTGAACCTCGCACATCAAACCAACCAAATTGCATACCAAAATAGACAAATACAAAAACAAAGCCGATTAAAGCAAAACAAAATATTACTAATTTAATAAAAATTTTAATTTTCAAATTTATCTTTTTTTACTAATAATTGTTTTTTTATAGATATCCAAATGTCTCAATGCTTCTCCAGTGCCATTTACCACACAATACAAAGCATCATCGGCTAGACGAGCTTTCACGCCAGTACGACGATAAACTAAATCAGGAAAATTTAAAAGCTGAGAAGATCCTCCTGTCATTATTATCCCATGGTCAATAATATCTGCCGCAAGCTCTGGTGGAGTCTCTGCAAGTACATCTTTGATAGCACTAATCATCGTGCGCAATTCTTTATCAATAGCTCTCACAATCTCATTTGTAGAAATCACAGCGGTTCTTGGTAAGCCTTGTATAAAATCTCGCCCCTTTATCGTCATAGTCAATTCTTCTTCTAGTGGCACTGCTGCACCTATTTTTATTTTTATTTGTTCAGCAGTTTTATCTCCAATCGCTAAATTAAAAGTTTTCTTTATATAATCTGTAATTGCTTGGTCTATCTTATCTCCAGCGCATTTTACTGATGTCGAGGCTACGATTCCACCGAGTGATATCACAGCCACATCGGTAGTACCTCCACCGATATCTACAATCATATGACCTTGAGATTCATAAATAGGAATACCTGCACCAATAGCAGCAAGTATGGGCTCTTTTACCACATAAGCATTTTTTGCTCCTGCGCGTATTGCCGCTTCCACCACCGCACGACGTTCTGTAGAGGTAATTCCAGCTGGTACTGATACCATCACATCGGGTTTCCATAAATTAAATTTCCCCAAAGCTTTTTGAATAAAATATTTCAACATCGCTTCTGTCACCCGATAATCAGCAATCACCCCATCCTTCATTGGCCTATAAGCCACAATACTTTCTGGTGTTTTTCCTATCATATCTTTAGCTTCACTTCCTATCGCTATTATCTGATTATCTTGTTCAGAGATTGCTACCACAGATGGCTCATTGAGTACAATGCCACGCCCTGGTAAATAAACAAGCGTATTTGCCGTGCCTAAATCAATCCCTAATTTTTTGGAAAATATAGCCATAATTGTCGGCCTATTATAGCATATTCTTAAATATGCTAAAATCAAGGTATGTATATAGCCACAGTCATACCAATATCGAAAGGGATTAAAAACGAAGAACTTTCGTATTTCACTGCACAAAAAATAACAATCGGTTCTATTGTATCTGTACCTGTACGGTCAAAAGTGATCGATGCTATTGTGATTGATATAGAAGATGCATCAAATTTAAAAGGTAGTGTGAAAGACGCGGACTTTCAATTGAAAAAAATAGAAAAAGTAAAAGGTCTTCCACCGTATCGAGTATCATTTTTTAAAGTTTGTGAAAAAATGAAAAATTACTATGCAAGTAAAACTGGAAATATAGTAAATGCAATGTTGCCAAAATTTCTAATAGAAAGATATAGTGAAATATTTCATCCAAAAATCGTAGAGATAAAAGAATCTGAATCTATAAAAGGAGAAAAGTTAATTTTTCAAGCATTGTTTGAAGATAGATTGTCTTGGTATAAAACTTTGGTACGTGAAGCTTTTGCTAAAAAAGAATCTATTTTTATTTGCTTACCCACAGAATACGATATAAATAGATTTTATGAAGCATTTTCAAAAGGTATTGAAAAATATGTATATAAATTTCATAGCAATACAAATAAAAAAACATTGATAGGTGATTTCAATTCTGCAATTTCGGAGACCCATCCAATACTGATCATAAGCACTGGTACATTTTTATCTATTCCAAGATACGATATAAAGACAATAGTGGTAGAACAAGAAGCCTCGACATCTTACAAGCAGATCCATCGACCATACACAGATATAAGGAATTTTGCTGAAGCACTCGCAGAGACAGAGCAAATAAGGATAATTTTTGGTGATACACTTCTCCGTCCCGAGACTTTGCATCGTCACGATATTGGTGAGCTTGGTGAGATAGCTTCTCCCCTTTTTCGTCTACCACAAGTAGAAAGACAGATAATAGTAGATATGAAAAATGAAAAAACGACAGCTGGTGCACAATCTTTTCAGACGTTGAGTCAAACAACGAAAGAAATGATCCAATATGCTATGGCAAAAAATGAAACTGTTTTTCTTTTTACAGTACGAAAAGGATTAGCCGGATTCACGGTATGCCATGATTGCGGGCATACGATGCTATGTAAAAATTGTAATACTCCTGTAGTGTTATATGGTAGTAAGCAAAAAACAGCAAATAAAGAAGAACGCGACAGGATATTTATGTGTAATAAATGTGGTGTAAAAGAGTCTGCCAGTGCAAAGTGCCCAAAGTGTGATAGCTGGAATCTCACACCTCTTGGTATCGGTATAGATAAAGTCTATGAAGAAACAAAATTAAATTTTCCAAATGCAAATATAGTGCAGATAGATAAAGAAACGACAAGTTCAGAAAAAGAAATGCAAAATGCTTGCAATAGTTTTTATAGTAAAAAAGGTGCCATCCTTATCGGCACAGAATTGGCATTCTTTTGCTTGAAAGATAAAGTGACACACAGCGCCATCATATCTATCGATGGACTTATGTCCATACCATCTTTCAATATAAATCAAAAAATCCTTCACTTGATAGAAAAGTTGCATTCAATCACAGAAAGAAATCTTATAATTCAAACTCGCGTCCCAGAAAATTTAGTACTGAAGCATATCCTGACTGGCAATGTACTGCCACTTTTCAGAGATGATCTCAAAGAAAGAGAAGCATTTGGCTATCCACCATTCAGGCGTCTTATTAAAATTACTTTCAGAGGTACTTCGAGAGAATCTGAAAAAGCTAGAAGTTATCTCGAAGAAAAATTTGAAGGATATGACCCGCAAATTTTCTCAGCATTTATCGATAAAATCCGCGGACAATACGTCACAAATACTGTACTAAAAATAGACCCGAGTATTTGGAAATTTCCACCAAAAGATGAAGTGGGTACAGAGACAAAAAACCTACACCAAAAACTCTCTTCCCTCCCCCCATCATTTTCTATAAACATAGATCCAGAAGACTTGCTGTAAAACCATTTATATGTTATCCTTGCAAAATGAGTAAAAGAAAAATCGTTGTAGAAGTACAAAAGAATAGTAATGAAAATAATACAAACCTTATGCGAAGATTTAGCAGAAAGGTGCAAGAGACTGGTATCATTCAAAAAGTTAAGAGCAAGAGATACAATACTCGTCCTCCATCAAAACTTGCTATTAAGGAAGGGGCATTAAAAAGAATGGCTAGAAGAAAAGAATACAATAAACTATTTAAACTTGGAAAAGTAATTGTCCGTAAAAAAGGACGAAGATAGATAAAAAATATAATTTTTAAATAATGAAGGAAGAAACTCTTTTAGTTAAAAATCTCACAAAAGGCAAGCTTTCAAGCTTGCCTTTTGTGCTGATGAAAAATACGATTCTTGGTAGTGAATACGAGCTATCTGTCGTATGCGTCGGTGAAAAACTTGCAAGAAAATTAAATAGAGATATGCGCGCAAAAGATTATGCGACAAATATATTGAGTTTTTCTCTTTCTAAAACAAGTGGCGAGATAATCTTTCAATTGGATTGTGTGAAAAAAGATGCAAAAAATTTTAATATGTCATATAAAGAATTTCTAAAATTTTTATTTATTCATGGATTACTCCACCTAAAAGGAATGGATCATGGTCTTTTAATGGAAAAGGAGGAGAAAAAATACCTAAAACTTTTTTAAAGAGTTTTTACACCTAAAATCTATACGTTTTTTACACTTGCGTGATATAATAAAAAAATAATGAGAAGAAACATTAATGCTGGAATAGATGTAGGTACTCACGATGTCAAAGTGGTGCTTGTTGAGTACACAAAAAATTCTTCTCCTGTCGTTGTGGGTACCGGAAAAGCATCGACCGAAGGAATGCATAAAGGATATGTCCGAGATATAGACGCCGTATCCGAATCAATTAAAAAAGCAATCGCACAGGCTGAAAATACTGCAAATTTTAAAATAAAAAATGCATATATTTCTTGTGGTGGCATAGGAATGACAGGAGAAAATACCACAGGCTATTCTATAATCTCAAGGGCAGACAAAGAAGTGACAAATCTAGATATAAAAAATGCTATAGATGGAAGTGAGGAAAACCTAAATCTTCAAAATAAAAAAATTATTCATATCTCTCCTATCGCATACAGACTCGATGGAAAAGAGGTGTATGGTGATCCGACTGGTATGAAAGGAGCTAAGCTCGAAGTAAAAGTAATATTTGTGACGACAAATAAAAAACATATGGATGATTTGGTGTCAGCGGTGGCAGAAAATGGTATCGAAGTTTCTGGTATATATCCTGGTATCCTATCAAATGCTAAAATACTACTCACAGAAAGACAAAAAACTGCCGGTTGTGCTTTGATAGATATCGGCGAAGATATCACTACGCTTGCAGTATTTGAAAATAATACTCTTATATCTTTACAGACATACCCAATTGGTGGATCTGATATCACAAGTGATATAGCTTTATATTTTAAAATCTCACTAGAAGAAGCTGAGGGTGTGAAGATAGGATCAGTACTTGGAGACTATCCAAAAAAACAAGTTGATGTGATAATCGAGGCTCGGCTCGGAGATATTTTTGAGTCTATTGAAAATCATTTAAAAAAATTAAAAAGAAATGGCTTACTTCCTGCCGGAGTGATCATCACAGGTGGTGGTGCGCATATATCTCGAATCGAACAAGTCGCAAAAAGTTATTTAAATCTTCCTGCTTGTGTTGGTCCATATGATAAAACATTGTCTCAAAAATTAAAAATACGTGATGACACTTGGTACAATGCCACTTCTCTTGCATTGCCAAATCTTGACTTAAAATCAAATTTAAATTTACAAATGTCTAATCTATCAAATATAAAAAATGATTTAGGTGGATTTAAACAATTTTTTAAATCTATTTTATCTCAACTCCTTCCATAAAGACACCAAAGAGGACTTTCGTCAAGATGTTTGCTTTTTTTTGATTTCTGGTATTATATAAATACGAATTAATAATAAATAAGAGATTTTAAATCTCCAAAATATATGCCTAAAATAAACCCAGAAATAGAGTCATTTGCCAGGATTAAAGTCATCGGAATTGGTGGGTCCGGTAAAAATGCCTTAAATCATATGATCAACTCAAAAGTAAAAGGGGTTGAATTCATAGCTATGAATACAGATACTCAGGATTTACACAATTCATTAGCAGACAAGAAAATACACATTGGTAAAAATCTTACCAAGGGACTAGGTGCTGGTATGAACCCAGAAATTGGAAGACGTGCCGCAGATGAGACGAAAGCAGAAATTCAAGATGTGATAAAAGGTGCAGATATGGTCTTTATCGCTTGCGGAATGGGAGGAGGCACTGGCACAGGAGCAGCTCCGATAGTGGCTCAAGCATCAAAAGAACAAGGAATACTCACAGTAGCCGTAGTGACGAAACCATTTTCGTTTGAAGGAAACCAGAGAATGAAGCTCGCTGAGCAAGGATTGTCAGAACTCGAAAAAGAAGTAGATGCAATCATCGTGATACCAAACGATAGATTACTCACGATTGCAGGCAAAGATCTTGGTTTTCGCCAAGCATTTGCAATCTGTGATGAAGTATTAAAACAAGCAGTGGAAGGAATTTCCGAACTGATCACAACTCCAGGAATAATCAATGTGGACTTTGCTGATATAAAAGCCGTGATGCAAGATGCGGGTAGTGCGCTTATGGGTATCGGAATTTCAGCGGGAGAGGGCCGTGCACAAAAAGCAGCTCTCGAGGCTATCAATTCTCCCCTTCTTGATCTGTCTATCAGTGGTGCTCATGGAGTACTCTTTGCAATCTCAGGATCAGATGATCTTACAATTCATGAAATACAAGAGGCGGCAAAGCTCATCACAGAATCTGTGGATAAAGATGCTAAAGTCATTTTTGGTACTATAAAAGATGATAAATTGAAAAAAGGTGAAATGAAAGTGACAGTCATAGCTACAGGTTTTCCTACAGACATGCCAAAGAAATCTCTTTTTCAAGGACAAAGTAAGGAATCCACAGTTTCAAATTCAACAAAAGATGAAATCGTCACTGCTGTAAAAAAAGAAATACCAAATGTTCAAATAGGAAATGAATATATTAAAAAGAATGAGATAAAAGATGATGATCTTTTCAATGATGAAAACAATGATGAATGGAGTGCAGTGCCAGCATTTTTGAGAAGAAATAAAAAATAAAAATACTAATAAGCTTCAGAGTCCTAATAAAATTTTGCCCGCTTTACCCTCTCTATGGGGGCTCCGACACGGTTCAAAATTTTATTAGGGCTCTTTTGCTTTTTTACTGGGGATTTTGTAGTTTTGTGATATAATCAAAAAATGATTTATGATTTAGTGATTTTAGGTGGAGGACCGGCTGGATGTGCGGCAGCTGTGTATTCTGCTCGTAAACAATTAAAGACCATCTTGATAACGGGTGAATTTGGTGGCCAATCTACTGTGTCCACACTCATATATAACTGGATCGGTACTCCAGAAATTTCTGGAATGGATTTAGGTGAAAATTTAAAAAAACACATACTATATTATAAAGGTGAATTTTTAGATATTGTCGAGGGAGAAAGAATAAGTAAAATAACAAAAGATGCAAATATTTTCAACATCACTACAAATTCTGGTAAAACCTACCAATCGAGAACAGTCTTGGTAGCTACTGGTTCTGGCCGTCGAAAATTGGAAGCCGAAAATGCAGATAAATTTGAACATAAAGGTATCACCTATTGTGCGAGCTGTGATGGTCCACTTTTTTCAGATCAAGATGTAGTAGTGCTCGGTGGGGGAAATGCTGGTTTTGAGACAGCACTTCAGCTTTCAGCTTATTGTAAGAGTGTGACGATGCTACACAGAAGCAATGACTTTAAGGCAGATGAAATTACAATAGAAAAAGCTCTTGCAAATCCAAAAATAAAAGCTGTAAAAAATGTAGATATCGTGCGTGTAGATGGCGAGCAATTTGTATCATCAATCACATATAAAGATAAAAATACAGGAGAAGAGACCAAATTACCAGCAACTGGAATTTTTGTAGAAATAGGCCAAATTCCAAATACAGAATTTTTAAAAGATTTATCTCTACTTAATAAAGAAGGAAAAATCATAGTGAACCCAATAAACCAAAGATCTCAAATAGACGGCCTGTGGGCCGCTGGGGACGCTACAGATGGCCTCTACCATCAAAACAACATAGCAGCCGGCGACGCCGTAAAAGCCCTAGAAGACATCTACATCTGGATCCATAAAAATAGCTAATTTTTCTTTATTATAGTTTCCAATTCGCGAAGTTGCTCTATGGTATTTACACCGAGAGCTTCTTCAGGAGAAATTGCTACAGATGCTATCCCACCTTCGAGGGCTCCATATTTTACTAAATCTGTAAGATAATATTCCTCTTGAGAATTATCATTTTTGATTTGCTCCAATTTTTCAAAGAGCCAATTTTTGTCAAAACAAAAATAACAAGGATTCAATTCTTTTATCTTTTTTTCTTCTTCTGTCGCATCTTTAAATTCTATACTTTTTAAGATTTTTCCATTTTCATCTCTTACTATCCTACTAAATGAAGAATGGAAGACTCGGTACCAATCATCAAAATCTGGTACGGTGACTGTAGCCATAGTCAGTGGCATTTTTTTGTCGATATGAGTCTTACTCAAATTTGCAATCATAGCACCCGTAATCGCTGGCTGATCACCGTATAAGACTATTATATAATCCACATTGTCTGAAATACTATCTTTTGTAATCTTTACTGCATGACCTGTACCAAGCTGCTGTTCTTGTACAGAATATATGACTTTATCTCCCAGATGATTTATTATTTTTTCTTTTTCATAGCCCACCACAAGTATCGGCTTATTTTCAATACCACTATGCACAACTGCCTCTACTACATAATCTATCATTGGCTTATCATGAAAAGGCACCAAGACTTTCGGCATATCCATATTCATCCTCTTCCCCTGTCCTCCTGCTAAGATAACAACTTGTACATTTTTCATAATATTATAAAGATAACATTTTATTGAATAAAAATAAAGATTAAATATTAATTTTAAAAAAAAACCTTCATTCTGAGAAAATCAGAACGAAGGTTTTTTGTGTATTGTGTTTAAGTTATTAAATATTTTATAGCATCGAGAGCAGTATAAGAGCTCTCCGAATTTGCCATTAACTTTCTTAGAAAACTAACATCGTCTCCAATTGTCACAACTGGTGGTTCATTATCAGAATTCATACCAACGGTTGAAAATAAAGCATTGCAAAGGCAACCTTTACCTATTGCGTCTTCTAACTTTCCACCTTTAGCAATGAATTTATCAAAAGGTTCAGCTCCACAACGGGAGCCTATCTTTCCATCTTTTTTTTCAAAAAGAGATACAAGGCCTCCTTTATTACAGATTCTAGTTCTATTTTCGTAGATATAAACAATTGAGATTGTACCATTTAGGATTACAACTTTGAAAGGAAAACCGGTAGGTGAAATTACCCTGTCAGTATTCACATCTAGCTCACCATTAAAGCCTAGTTTTCGAACCTCTGCTTTAATTAATGGATCCATACCGGATTCTTCGCTTAGAGCAAAAATTGATCCAGCTTGTATCCCTTGTGCTCCCACTGAAAGTGCCCATTCTAACATCTCTGGTGAGGCTGTTGCTCCACCTATATAAAATGGTATACCAAGATCAACAATTCGAGAATAATTAATTATATCCCTTTCCCCATATGCTATCTTATTTCTCGGTCCAGCATTATGTCCACCAGCATTTGGTTCACCTTTTTTATTTGTCCTCTCTATTGCAAAAGCAGAAATACTTCCCTCGGGTACTTTGCTTTTTAGTATATTAGCAAGTGAATCCGAAGATATGATCGGGATAAATCCGGGTTTTTCTAAATTAGAAGGCCTTTCACCTAAAAATTTATTTAGATTGAATTCCATCATAAATTTATTAGTTCTACCAATAACTGGTATTGGATAAGATGGGATACCCCATTCATAAACAGAATTAATTAACTGAGGAATATCAAATGGCATTCCGGCACCCATAGTTATAAAATCATTTTTATTAAGAGCAAGCATTGCCCCTGTGATTGCATACGGGTGTGGCATAGCCACTTTTTCTAAATAGTTGACACTAATTGAATTTGAGTGTCCTTCTTTAGCCAACTTCACAAAAGCGTAGTTAGCACATATGGTTAATGCTATCAAAATTTTTGGAGGGTTAATAGAAAACATTGGCACATTGTTTATGGCCTTATTTTTATCTTTTACTCCACCTTCTAGAAAAAATTTTTCTAGAACCATTTCTTTTATACTAGGAAACGGAAAATCAGAAAGGGCTCGGCGGATATCTCCACCGATATCACCCATCTGTAATTTGAAAGCGAGTACTCTTTCAAGCATTGTGCCAGAAAGAGTCCCTTGTTGACCTAGGGAAGAGACGGTATTCGTCAATCTTGAACCAGAGACAAAAACCCCCATTCCACCTTGAATAATCTTTGGGTATAAAGTTGTTTTCATATTTAATATTATTAAGTACCTTTTTCTTTATATTACTACTTTTATAAAGATTATCAAACCTAAAATATTAAATACTTTAAACTTACTTATTTTTCCATTCTTTTTCTTGACGACAAAGGAGTTTATAGGCATCATTTTTATTTTGCATTATCATTTCTACGGTTTTTTCCATTCGCATACCCTGAGAACCTTTTACCAAGACAGCATCTCCTTCTTCGATTATACCCAAGAGAAATTTACCCACTGTCACAGCATTTTCAAAAGAATAAATATTGTTTTTATTCATTCCACCTTCGAGCATTTCCTCTCTTATAAAATGTGATCGGGGGCCGATAGTCACGAGTATATCTATCGTATTTTTTAAATACTTACCGATTGATTTATGAGCTTCTTCTGTCATAGCTCCAAGCTCCAGCATATCACCCAATACTGCTATTTTTCTCTTTGATTTAATATTTTTTAATACATCTATAGCGGATTCGAGAGCCACCGGAGAAGAATTGTATGTATCATCGATAATAATGCTTTGGTTTATGCCATCAATCACAGAAAGTCGTCCAGCCGGAGTCTGGTATTCTTTCAAAGCGTCTATGGCTTTAAGTAAATCACAGCCTATCTCGTTGGCCACACATATAGCACCTAGTCCTGCATATACATGATTTATACCTATTACATGATTCATTATTACAGGAAAAGTATTGCCTTCATATTCCATCTTAAATGAAATACCATAAGGCAAAGATATCTCTCCCATATTTTTAT
>CAYHYF010000002.1:28588-35385 GCA_964360745.1 uncultured Candidatus Saccharibacteria bacterium
TATTCCATCTTAAATGAAATACCATAAGGCAAAGATATCTCTCCCATATTTTTATATGCGATATTTGGATAAGTCGCATGATAAGTGGCATAATCTTGGAATCCATAAGACACTGTTTTTCTTTTGACTTTATTTTTTGCAGATAAAACTTTTGTATCATCATGATTTAAAATAAGCACTCCATCATCTTTTAGAGCGTAGGCTAAATTCATTTTTTCTTCTATTATTTCATTTGTACCTTTAAAATGCTCCACATGTACTGGCACATCGGGGAAGCGTGTGAGTACCACCACATCGGGTTTTATCCAATCTGTCAATTCTTTTATGTCACCTGGTTTGCCTGTGCCCATTTCAAATACCATCCATTTTGGATATTTTATTCGAAAAATAATAAGATAAAATCCAACACAAACATTTTCAATCCATAAAAAAATACTGCCCTTACCGCTAGGCACACCGAGCACAGTTAAAGCGATACCAATATTTGTATTAAAATTTTTATCACTTTTTCTCACGTGATAAAATTTTGAAAGTACTGTATATACAGCATCTTTGGTCGAAGTCTTTCCTACTGATCCTGTGATAGCCACGACTTTTGGTTTATATTTTTTTAGGATAATTTTTGCCTGCCAAATCACTGTCAGGATAACACATTTTTTAATTATATTTAATATTTTTTTCATAAATTTATATTGTCCATAAGTCGGACTTAGGGCTAGTCCTAAGTCCGACTTATGGTCTTTTTATCTATCAGGAGGAATATTGTAATAATTGATCAAAAACTTCGTCACTTCCACAAATGGTGGTATCAATGTCGTAGCTGCATAATTTACACCCTTAGGATTTTTAAGATACATAAACACAAGAAATCTTGGGTTATAAGCTGGAAAATACCCAAAGAAAGAGTGCATATGCCTATCAGTATAATAACCTTTTCCGTCGTCTCTTGCTACTTGCGCAGTTCCAGTCTTTGTGGCGACACTATAATGCTCAAACTTATATTTACCCTCTCCATAAGACTTGTCAAACACATTTACGAGCATTCTTGTGATCGTCTCAGATGACTCTGGTTTTATCAATTGGGTCTTACTTGCAACAGGTGCAATAGTCTCTGTAGTTCCATCTTCATAGCGTATTTGCTTTACCAAATGTGGCACAATGAGTGACCCGCCATTTGCAATAGATGAAAATGCTCGTACTGCTTCGACTGGTGTGATAGCTATGCCCTGTCCAAATGCGGCCGTTGCATAATCTACGTCTTGTTTACTATCTAAGTTTCTAATCAAGCCAGAAGTCTCATTTGGGAAATCTATTCCAGTTTTTTCTCCCAATCCATAAGACTTCATATACTCTCTAAATTTATCATGACCCATTTTATTTTCCACAAAAACCATTCCAGTATTGAGTGACTGATCGAGCACTGTCTGCATATTTACGACTCCCCTACCTTTTTTATCAAAATTGTTTATAGTCTTATTGTTTAAAATTACAAAACCATTGTCTGTATATTTTGTCTCAGGTGTGACGACCCCCATATCAAGGGCCCCAGCCATCACAAGTGGTTTTATCACAGAGCCAAATTCAAATACATTTTCTACAAGTGGATTACTATATATCATAGGATCCTGCACTTTTCCAAATTCATTTAAATCAAAAGTTGGAGCTACTGCCATTGCATATATTTCTCCAGTATAAGGATCTATGATAATAGCACCGGCCTGATCTGCATTCCATAAATCAAAAGTTTTTTTTATTTGCTCTTCCAATACATTTTGTGTGGTAGATTCTATCGTCGTCACGATATCACCCTCTTGTTTACCTTCAAAATTTTTACCTATATTTGAAAAAACCTCAGCAAAAAAATTTACATATACCTCGTCTTTAGATTTTGAAAGGACGCTATTATAAAATCTTTCTAATCCATATTGTCCTACTTTATCATCTCCTTTATATGCCACAAATCCTAGTGTCTGCGCAGCAGAAGACCCACCAGGATAAAATCTCCAACTTTCTTTAAATATTGATACTCCTTTTAACTTTAGTGCGGATATAGCATCAGCTTCTTCTTTTGTAAGATGATATGCAATCTCTTCATATGGATCATTTATTTTTGAAGATTTTGCTATAAAATCATCGTATTCAATCTTTTTAATTTCATTTAATGCGGTAAATGTTGCTTCTACATCTATGATTTCTTTTGGTTTAATAGCTACTTTAAATCCAGACATTACAGCTCCACCCACCACTTGTGTACCATCATTTTTAGAAAGAAAAATTGTCCCACGTTCAAATATATCACCAGATGGTGTGGCGTACTGACGATCAGCTTTATCTTTATAATCATTGGAATGAACTATTTGTAAAAAAAAGAGTTTCAATACGAGTACACATGCAAATAAAAAAACGAATAGCGAGACAAATCGTATTCGTGATAAAAAACTTTGAGTATTCATATTATCTTAGCGCCACACGATCTTGTATACGTTTTGCAAAAATAGTTCCTTTTGCGTCCACAAATCCTATATCTTGGCCATATTTAGTATTTATAGAATTTGCTAATGCTAAATATTGTAATTCAAGACCACCTACACGATTTGCTACTTCTCTTTTATTTGTCTCGAGAGATTTACGAGCCAATACATTGAAAGTAATTGAACCAATAAAATATATATAGCACAAAGAAAGTATGATCAGAGCACCCACAAGCACACGAAAGATTGTCTTTCTTGTGTCAGAGTCTTGTATTATTGTTTGTGTTTGTGATATTGTTCTCATTTTTATATTTTTTGTATTATTCTCAATTTTGCACTTCTTGATCTTGGGTTATTTATCAATTCATCATTTGTGGGTATGATTGGTTTTTTATTTATTAAAATTGCAAACCCTTCTTTTTCCATTTTTTTAAAAAATTGCTTCACTATTCTGTCTTCGAGACTATGAAAAGAAATTACTGCTATTCTGCCATTTGTATGAAGCCTGTCAAAAAGTTTTTCTAAACCTTGCTCTATCCCCGTAAGCTCAGTATTTACGGCTATCCTTATCGCCTGAAAAGTCCTCGTGGCTGGATGAATTTTAGATTTTTTATAAAATCGGCCGACAGCATTTTCAATAATTTCTTTTAAATCAAAAGTAGTCTCTATTTTCTTTATTTCTCTTGCTTCGATAATCGCTTTGGCAATTCTTCTTGAATATTTTTCTTCTCCAAATCCATAAATAATGTTTGCCAATGTTTCTTCTGACCAATCATTTACTATGGTCGATGCTGTCACATCATTACCGTCCGGATCTTTTTTCATCGTCATCAACAGTGGTTCATTTTTCATAAAAGAAAATCCACGTCCAGCGACTTCCAATTGGAAAGAACTCAATCCCAAATCAAGCAAAGCTTTATCTATCTTTGGAATATTTAATTCATCGAAAACTTTGTCTGCATCTTGAAAGGCTGATACTTTAAAAATCGTGTCATGATCTAAATCTTTTATTTCTTCTTCTGCTCTATCTAGAGCATCGGAATCCAAATCCACGCCTATGATTTTTACAGCAGAGCCAAATCTGGCAATGATTTCTTTTGTATGCCCTCCGCCACCGAGTGTGCCATCAAATACAATGTCCCCAGGCACGATAGCAAGATTGTCGATTGATTCTTCTAGAAGTACAGGTATATGCTTCATAAAATTTTAAAGAACTCCTATTTGCCCCAACTTCTCTGCTAGAGCATCTGCCTGACTGTCAACTGACTTTTTGTATTTATTCCATACTGTCTCATTCCAGATTTCTGCACGATTTTGAACTCCGATTACAGTCACTTTATTTCCAAGTTTTGAACGCTCTCTTAAATGCTCGGGAATGAGTATTCTTCCATTTGTATCCACTTCTGTATCGACTGCTTGCCCAAACATAAAACGGGAAAATGAACGATTGTCGGTTTGAAGCATGGAACTTTCGGAAAGTTTGTCGGAAATTTTACTCCATTCCTTTTCTGTAAATATTGATAGACACGCATCGAGCCCTGGAGCAATCACCACACGCTTCCCCATTTCTTTACGGAATTTCATCGGCAGTGAAAGCCGATTTTTATCATCCAAACTGTGTGTGTATTCTCCGATTAACATTTTATTTTTATGGGCAAATGAGTATTATTTTACTTCCCCCACTTCATCCCACCTAAAGTAATTATACTCCACTTTCCCCCACAACACAAACAACCCTCCCACTCTATATCTGTGGATAACTAATATGTGAATAAAAACTGGACAAAAATACTAAATTATTGTAAGATAAAAAAAAGAATCCGTTATGAAAGAACCTCTGACTATTCCGCAATTAAGAAAAAGTCTTTCGAAAAAAACTCATTGTATGCACAATTTTTTCTTGGATTTAGAAAAAAAAGGCATAAGTGAACTATTTCTTAAACAAGTGACTACAGGTAAAGAATACTTTACCGAGATTAATTAAATTAATCTACAACAATATAAAAATAAGCCCATACTTTCGTATGGGTATTATTTTATCTATTTTATTCTTTTTTTTGGCGGCCTTGCCCCCAAAAATTCAAAAACCTTAAGTTGATCCTTCTTTCGCGAAATTTCTTTCCAAGTCCCCTTTGCAATTTTTTGATATTCCTTATTTGATTTTAATTGCTTAAGAATAATATTAGTGTCACAAATAATATTTTTTACATCTTGTGGACTTATATATTCCAAAAAGCTTGACCTGCTTAATTTACTTTGAATTGAACAATTACTATCATAATTATTACAATTTATATAAATACTTAAATGAATCAAATATTCATTCGAATCAATGTGTTTACTTTTAAATTTACCTTGAAACAAAGAACCAGATCTTCCATTTTTTAAATTAAAATAAGTAGAATAACCACCTAACCTTTGCATAAATTTTTGTATTCCATTTTCAACAAGTGGAGTTAGAATGAAATGGAAATGATTTGGATTTAAGCAATAAGCTATAATTGAAACCAGCTTTTTATTTTCAGATTTTTTGGCGGCCTTGCCCCCAAAATTTAACTTTTTTGATAAATAATTTTTTTCATATAAACTACCAATTGGATCCTCTGTATTGAAATCCTGAATACTCTGGAAAAATCGATTTAAATCTTCTTGATCACAAAAAATGTCACGCTTATCTGCTCCCCTGTTATAAACATGATAATATTCACCGATAACAAAATTAGTTTTTCTAATAGACATAACTAAATAATACCAAAATTTACTAAAAAGATTCTAGGTTTTATTTTGTTTTAGTAATATATATCCTAAAACAAACCACAAAATACTATCACTAAACAAGTGTATAATTTCATTACGTCTAATTAATCCTAAAATAATCATTACTAAACCTTGTGTTAAAAAAGCATATCCTGAAAATTTATTTAAACGAGAATCTTTCCATAAAAATATACCCCATGTAAAAAATAATGTTGCAAACATTAATTCATAGTCCCATTGATATGGATACCGAGCAAGAATATTTTTTATTCCTTCAGATAAAAAATTTAATTTCAAATCAATAATGACTAAAATAAAAACAATAACGTACCACCATAAATATATGGCACTAAATTTATTTATTTTTTGAATAATTTTCATAAATTTTATATAATTTTTTAATTCCCAAACCTGCGTTGGCGATTTGCGTAATCGGCAAGGGCTAAATTTAATTGATCACTCGTAAAATCTGGAAAATGAAGCGGTGTGAAATAAAGCTCAGCATAAGTACCTTGCCAAGGAAACATTCCGGAAAGTCTTTGCTCGCCAGATGTGCGAATAATTAAATCTGGATCTGGTAAACCAGCCGTATCCATTGCATTTGTCATATTTTCCTCATTTACAATATCTGTCTCATTTATCTTATTGACTGCTCTTAAAATTTCATCTCGTCCGCCATAATCCAAAGCAAGCGCAAAAGTCTTGCCTTGAAATTGTTTTGTTTTTTCTTCAAGCTCTATTAACCCTTTAACTAAATTTTTATCAAGCCTATCTTTACGCCCCAAATGTCTAAATGAAGTTTTACTCTTAATCAATTCTTTACCCAAATCTTTAACAGCCTTTGTAAATACATTCATCAACCAATTTACTTCGTCAGTAGAACGAGACCAATTCTCTGTGGAAAAACACCAAAAAGTCACATAATTTATTCCTTTTTTCTCAACTGACTTCAACAATTCTTTTGTCCTTTCCAATCCTTCTTTGTGCCCTTGCCACGAAAACAAACCTCGTTCCTTTGCCCAACGACGATTTCCATCTGGTATAATCACGAGATGTTTTGGAAGTTTTGAGGCAATTATTTCAACAGATTTATCTACCCTATTAAGTACATGCCTTCCCAAATTTGTAATTGCATGAACTTGATCAACAATTAGATTTTTATCATCTCGTAAAATTTCAAATTTATTAAACAATTCATTTTCATTAACTTCTTGCCATTCAAAAGAAAGTGAATCTACATTGGATAAAAGTGAACCCCTGTAACACCAGTCCAAAAGTGCTCGCAATCCACTCTCCTCCCCCTCTGCTTGAATTTCCACGCGTCCATCACGCAAGTTTCTAGCAAAACCAACTAATCCATGATTATCTCCAATTCTTTTTGCTGTAGCACGAAAAAACACTCCTTGCACCCTCCCTGAAATTAATATATAAATTCGCTTTTTCATAATATTTATTTTCCTAACCCCTCAAGAATTTGTACATTTGGTAAATTAGCTAAAATCTTCCCTGGAATTATAATTTTTGATTTACGATTACCACCACCTATCACTACATAATCAAGAGTGGTAA
>CAYHYF010000003.1:0-30495 GCA_964360745.1 uncultured Candidatus Saccharibacteria bacterium
AGTGTGTTTGCATTCTTAAAAAACTTCTAAAAATAAATCATTTAAACAAGGAGAGCATTTAGCTAAAAATTCTTCTCCTTTGTCACAAAAATATTTATACGAAATTCCGTATTCTTCATAAGCACGCCAGTTGTCCATTGATCCAAAAATAGGAGCTTGCATCTTATCCACACTCCAGACAAATAATGCTTCTTCGTCACTGCATTCTTCATAATTTTTTAATTTATCCACAAAGTCAGTGAAGTCTTCAAATTCAACAGAAAGTTTAATTAATTCTTGAGCCTCTCTTTCTTTTTTCATTTGTCTTTCATCTCCTTTGGCGTAAGTACTTACGTCTTGATTTTGACCTCTTTCTGTAAAATCGTGAATCAATGCATATTTCAATATTTTTGTTATATCAAGAGGAGGTTTTACCATTTCAAAAATTCTCCAACACAACATCGCAAGAGAGAAGCTATGTTCAACTACATTTTCATGCCTTTCTGTTGAGGGGATATAATGATGTCTATCGACTTTGATCATATCCAGCACTAGCTGTTGTAATTGTTCTAGTTTTTTAAATTCTTTAGTCATTATTAAAGTTTAGCATATTTAATTAGTTTTTTTATACAATAGCCATACAAGTATCACTCCTGAGCTAGCTCTTGACTTTTAAGCTCAAATATGCTATCATAACGCAAAACATTAATAACTAAGAAAATGAATACACCAGAAATTTTTATTTTCTCAATAGAGCAACTTCGGTTGACTGCGATTGGGAAAAGAGTAAGTAATCAAATGGTAAATCGTACCTTCATAAATGGGAAAGAATTTACCTCAAGAGAACCCGTTGGCACTTCGTCTAATTTTGACGATGCCGAAATCGTAGAAGAAAATGTCATAGGTGCTTCAGAAGAAAATCCAGGATTTTTGATAACTCACGAAACCGAAGATCCTGAAGAAGTTTTATTTCAGGTAGTTGAAATGGGATTATCAAGCGATGGATTTAATGATGAGGATCGTGACGGCTAATCATTAAAAAAATAGACCCACCAATTGGCGGTAGAAAGAATTCTGCTGTTATGGTGGGTTTTTTCTATGGTTTTTGTGATATAATATTTTTATGAAAAAAATTAAAACAAGGGATATTGAGAAGGTTTATACAAAAAGTGAATTTATAAAAAAATTACGCCGGTTGGCAGATTCGCTTGAAAGTGGAAAGAAGTTTTCCATACAAGTCGCAGGAGGTAAAATAGATATTCCAAAAGACGCAATCATAAATATCGAACACGAGAAAAATAAAAAAAATGAAGAATTAGAATTCCAAATAAAATGGAAGAATAAATAAACTTATGAAAATTAGAAAAATGGAAAAAGGGGATTTGGAGAAGGGTTTTTTGGAAAGTTTGAAAAATCTTAGCACGGTGGGGGATTTGCCGATAGAAGAATGGCATATTATTTGTGATGAGATTTTGCAAAATCCTGTCTATACGATTTTTGTGGCAGAAGATGAAGAGGGGAAAATTGTCGGCACAGCGACATTTCTTTTAGAAAGAAAATTTATACATAAAGGTGGATTTGTCGGCCATATTGAAAATGTGGCTGTGCAGAAAGAAAATCAAGGGCAGGGTATTGGTGGAAAGCTCGTGGCACACGCTATTTCTTATGCGAAAGAAAAAGATTGTTATAAAGTGATATTGGATTGCTCAGACCACAATGTCCCTTTCTATGAAAAATTTGGCTTCAAAAAAGCCGAAATCTGCATGCGTCTGGATTTGTAATAAAATTCATAAAACTAAAAGGGGCAAGTTCATTGCCCCTTTTATATTTAGGTCGTATTTTAGTTTACAATAAAATGTACCCAGTCGAGGGTGACTTTAGCTTTTCTACCGGATTTTAAACCGATATTTTTCTTGTATTTTTTTGTAAACATCAACGATATTGCTTTGGCGGCATTTCTCGCATTGCTTTTTTCTGAACCCATTTTCACAAGTAACTGTTTTACTTTCGGAATGTTTTCAGAGACTTTTTCTAACTTAGACCAATACATCTTGTAGAGTTCGTTGTTCTCTTTTGTATTATGACCAAATGGTATGAGGTCATCAACAAACAAAATTGTTTGCGTCAATACTTCAATTTTTGGTCCATAGCCAATATTTTTTTGTAAGTTCATAAAAATTTTATTATTTTTTTACATCTTAGCATATAAAAAGATAAGCCGTCAATTACTCGTTTTTTACATTGTTTAGTAAAAGTTTAAACCTTTTGATGTAGACCTTTTTAAAAATACATGAGTAAGATTTGACATTTTGTGAGGATAATGTATAATAGAATAAAAAATAACAGAACCATGATATTTAGAAGTGATCTTGAGCGTAAATTAACAATAAGTCTTGTTTACTCAAACTTTAATTGGGTAAGACACTTCTTTCAAAATCGTCCTGATTTGAGAGATTTACCAAAAAAAGTAATTCATCGTATTTTAAAAGCAATAAAATTGCTTAAATCCAAAGAAAAACTCTATCTTACGATAGTTAGTGGTTTTGAGACAGAGAGCAACTCGATACTTCTTATGGAAGAAATTTTTCAAAGTTTCGATGAACATGAAATAGACCTTCTTAAACAGGGTTTAGAGAAAAAGACTAAATCAGTTGAACTTGTTCAACTGATGGAAAGAATGATGGATTCAATTCCACAGGGAACAGTAGAACATTGTTTTTAAACTGTAAGATAAAAAAAAGCTGGCCTAGGTAAGCCTTTTTGTTTGTTTAAAATACACATTATAAGACAAAAATGATAAGATATATATATGAAAATTTTTACCAGCATTGTTGTTTTTGCCTTCACTTTATTATTTGGAAGTATTGTTCAGGCGCAAGGTTCATTTTTCCCAGAACAAATTAAAAATAATCAATCTATATCTTCTCCGATAGAAGGTAAGGAAGACAATATTTTATACAAAGGTACGATATACCACATATTTTTTCACAGCTTGATTGTATATCCAGAGCTTGCTTTAAGTGCTAAAAAACGTAGTACTGGATATAAATATTGGATGATTACAAGAGATGAATTTCAAAAAATACTTCCTGAGCTTTATAAAAATAATTTTGTTTTGATTGATATAACATCATTGTATGGTGTCAATAATGATGGCACTATTGTAAAAAAAGATATTTATTTACCTAAAGGGAAAAAACCATTGATCATATCTCTCGATGATCTTACTTATGATGATACATTGATAGGGCATGGCTTTGCCAATAAACTTGTATTTGATAAAGATGGAAATGTGGCAACTCAAATTATCACAAAAAATGGAAAAAATGAAATAACACGAGATGGAGATGTGATACCTATTCTTGATGATTTTATTGTTGCTCATCCAGATTTTTCTTTTAAAGGAGCCAAGGGTGTGATAGCACTTACAGGCTATCAAGGAATTTTAGGATATAGAACCAATAATATTAATTCACCGACTTATATTCAAGATGTTGAATCTGTGAAAATGATAATTTCAAAATTGAAAGATACTGGTTGGCGTTTTGCGAGCCATAGCTATTCACATAAGCCAATATTTTCAGATGCGACAATTTCATTGGAAAAAGTAATACAAGATACGCAATTGTGGGATAAAGAAGTCCGACCATTGGTGGGTGATACAGATATATTTATTGGTCCATTTGGTCAAGTTTTCCAACAAAATGACCCTCGTAGAATATATCTGATTTCTCGTGGTTTTAAAATGTTTGCCGGAGTCGGAATGGATTTATATTTTCAATACTTTTCTAATTCAATAAGAATGAATAGAGCAGATATTGATGGATATAGATTAATCTACACACCTAAGCTTTTAAAAAAATATTTTGATGTAGAAAACGTAATTGATCCAATAAGAAAGACACTATAATAAATAATATGTATATCAAAGTAAAAGTGACGGCTGGGAGTAGGAAGGAGAGTGTGGTCAAAAAGTCTGATGACGAGTATTTGATATCTGTGAAAGAGAAAGCCGAGCGTAATATGGCAAATGAGAGGGTGGTTGAGATTGTGGCAGGTTTATTTGACGTAAGTTGCAAAAAAGTTCGTATTATAAGTGGCCATCAATCCCCAAGTAAAATACTTTCAATTATGATATAATTTACCTAGGTCATTATTATTATTTTTTAATGTTTAAAAATTTTATGAATATAAAAGCTACAAATATGGAATTGACTGATGCAATACAAGAGAAAGTAAATGATGCAGTTAGTGTAATAAATAAATTTTTAAATAATGATCAAGCTATGGTTAGAGTAGAGGTGGGAAAGACGACAAATCATCACAATAAAGGTGATATATTTCGTGCAGAGTTTGATATCAATTCAAATGGTGAGAAATATTATGCAAGTTCACAATCTTCGGATTTATATCAAGCTATAAGTGATACAAAGGATCAAATTTTAAGAGAAATAAACAGTCGTCGTGGTAAAAAACAGACTTTGTTTAAAAGAGGGGCTATGAGTGTGAAAAAAAGATTAAAAGGAATTCTCAGTTATAAAAGGTAGTCTTGTTCTTTTTTGCCTTCGGGTATAATTTTTTCTATAATAAATTTACCGTCTTCAAGACGAGCTCTCGTTATCTTTATTCTCATACCATCCTTAAAGAAAAATACTCCCGGCCAGCCACTATAGGCACGATATTTATTGTAATTTAGTATTGGGTCACCATCCGGATTTATCTCACCATCTTGTTTTTGTATTTTTTTGCAATGGCTTGCCTGTGTCTCATCTTGGTCCTGTAGTTCTATTTTTCCATCAATATAATCAGGCAAGATTTTTACCAAAAGATTTACACCTTCATTTATCAATATTTCTCTTAATTCATCTTTTGATATCGTGTTGTTTATCTCTATTTTTTTCTCAGAAAGTATTGGCCCCGCATCCATTTTTTTTACCATTTTTTGAATACTTATGCCAGTCTCTGTATCGCCGTTTAATAGTGCACTTTCAAGAGGGGATGCTCCACGATATTTTGGGAGAAGGGAATAGTGAATATTGATTGTGCCATATTTTGGCATATTGATAATATTTTCTGGAAGTATTTTTCCATAAGCAACGACGATATTTAATTCGAAATTTAAAAGCCTGCCTGCCGGTAGGCAGGTTGAAAGTTTATCAAGAAATTTTTCGTCGAGTTTTTCTGGAGTGAGTACTGGTATATTGTATTTTTGTGCAAGGATTTTCACAGGGGATGGGGAAAAGGTAAGCCCTCGGCCAGATGGGCGATCCGGGTTGGTAATTACTACTTCTGGTATCAAGCCCGCATCAATCAGTATTTGTAATGTCTTACTTGCGACTATCGGTGTACCCCAGAATATGAATTTGATTTTTTCATTCATATTATTTTTTTGTCTCAATTACATCTTCTTTTGGCTCATGCAAATCTTTAGCTTTGTCTATAAATAATACCCCATCAAGATGATCTACTTCATGCTGAAATATATGAGCTATCAATCCATTGCCTTCCATTTCAAATTTTACTCCATTTTCATCATATGCTTCAATCAAGGCCTTGGTCGCGCGACGTACTTTTCCATACAACGGGCGCACAGAAAGACAGCCTTCGGTCATAAGTTTTTTGTCTTTAGAAATTTTTTTAAATATTGGATTGATAAATACTAAATCTTTAAAATCTGGTTTTAATTTTTTTTTCAATCCCTCACCTCGTGTAAAATCATCATCAAAGACTTTGCCAGAAATCACAAAGATACGCAATGATACTGCAATCTGTGGGGCGGCAATAGCTACACCGTCTGACTGCGTAGAAAGAGCTTTTTTCATATCAGAAATTATTTTGACAATTTTTTTTGTTCTGATATTAGAAATAGCGACAGGTTTTGCAATTTGCCTTAAAACTTTGTGACCATTTTGAACTATTTCCACCATTTTATTTTAGAGTTTTTAAATATTCTAAAAGTTTATCAAGCTTCACAGTATCTTGTGAACGACTTTCCATATCTCGTACTATCACAGAGTTTTCGAGTGCTTCTTTTTGTCCAAATATAAGAGCATATTTCATACCAGTTTTCTCTGCCACTGCAAGCTGAGCACCCAGAGAATCTTTGGATAAAGATTGAGCGATAGGCACTTTTGCTTTTCTTAATATCTCAATTACGTTGAGTGATTTTAATTTTGCATCAAAACCAAGCTGGATAAAATACATTTTTGCTTTTTTCCCTATACGTGGACAAAGTTTTGCACACCAAGGAGAATCGGCTACTCTGTCTACTCCGATAGCCATACCCATAGCTGGAATATCTTTTTTTGATCCGAGTGTCTTTGCCAGATAGTCGTATCTACCACCGCCTGCGAGAGCCAGGGGAGCTAGGCCTTCTATATCTGGAATTTCTAAAACTTCAAAAACAGTGTGTGTATAATACGATAACCCACGAACAAGATTTTTATTTATTCGATACGGGACCTCCATCTGCTCAAGATATTCTAGTACTTGCTTGAAGTGTTTTTTTGATTCAGAATTTAGGTAGCTCACTGCATCTGGTGCATTTTCATTTATCTTTATAGTAGCTTCTTCTTTTGAATCAAGGATTCTCAATGGATTTGTTTTTAATCTTTCTTTATCTATTACTGAAAGAGAACTCAAATGTTTTTTATAATAATTTGTAAGTTCTTTTATATATGTCGGTCTGCAATCTTTGTCTCCAATACTGTTTATATCCACCACCAAGTTTTTTGCACCAGCTTCTTCGAGAATTGCCATTGTAGTCTTTATCACGAGGGCGTCGGCTATACTTTTTTCTGTACCAATTATTTCAATACCAAATTGGCGTAGTTCTCTGTAGCGTCCACGTTGAGGCTTGTCGTGGCGAAAAAATGGACCATAGTAATATAGCATCACCGGCTGTGGTAGATTTTGCATTCCATTTTCAAGATATGCTCGCATTGCACCGGCTGTACCTTCTGGGCGAAGTGCAAGATGATCTCCACCTTTTGTTTTAAATGAATACATTTCTTTGTCTACAATGTCTGTACCCACACCCACACTGGCGGTAAATACATCTTCGTGTTCCATTATAGGTATTTCAATTGGCTTAAAACCATAGTATTCAGAAATCTCCTGAGCTTTTTCAAAAAACCCCTGATAATTATAATATTGATCACCCATTATATCTCGAGTGCCTTTTACTCTAGATAAGTTTCTTTCTTTTTTGTCTTTTGATGGTGTATTCATAGTTTTAATATTTATTTAATGATCCTGGTAAGTACGATATTTCTTTTAGTGGGAAAAGTCTCAAGTATGCACGACCGACAAGGAGTTTTTCTGGTACAACTCCCCAAAATCTTGAATCTGAACTTCTATTTCTATTGTCTCCCAATACAAAGTACTCGTCTTCTTTTGTATTGTAAGTAGCTGTAGTATTAAAAGGTTCATTTATATATTGCTCATCAAGTAGGATGCTTTCGCAATCAGATTGTATCTTGCAGGGGAATACTTCGATTTGACCACCAGTAATTACGATTGTCTCATTTGGTAATCCAATGATTCTTTTAATAAAAAACTTTTTGGTATCTCCTGGATATCTAAAAATAACTACATCTCCACGATGAATTTTATTTAAATTGTATGATAGTTCATCTACTATAAGATACTCACCATCGTGAAAAGTCGGATACATTGAATCGCCACTCACTATAAATGGCTGAGCGATAAAAATCCTGATTGGCAATACGACAATGCTCGCAATGATACCAAATTTTAAGAAATCTAAAACGTTATTTTTTATTTGTTCTTTCAGCATATATAGAGTTTATCACAAAAAGGAAATTGACGGAATAGAAAGAAGCGTGTTGTACTGTTTTTTATTTAAATTGCGTCTAAATCTTTTTTAATCTATACTTAAAATATGAAAATTTTTATTGCACTTGGAAATATCGGTGAGGAATACAAAAATACACGGCATAATGCCGGTACCATCATACTAGATGGGATGGTAGACAGTATTTTGTGGCAGGAAAATAAATATGCACATTCATATTTAGCATCATTGTCTGTGGGGGACCATGACGTATTGTTTGTAAAACCAATTTTATTTATGAATGAATCCGGAAAAGTGATCCCATTTTTGGAAAAAGAGTTTTCTCTAGATGTCGATGATCTCGTAGTTATTCATGATGATATCGATTTGCCACTAGGTAGTATTAAAATTTCTTATGATAGAGGTGACGGAGGTCACAATGGAGTAAAATCCATAATGCAAACTCTTGATTCAAAACAATTTACACGAATTAGAATCGGAGTTTCAATAATAGACAGTGAAGGGATCTTACGAAAACCCGATGTGCTCGGTAAATTTTCAAAAGAAGAAATGGGTACACTTCAGTTGGTGACAAAAGATATAGTAAAAATTTGCGAAAGTCTAGTCCTTTTTGGGCTTGAGAAAACTATGAGTAAATACAATTAATCACCATTAATTACGACTAATCACCACCCCCTAGCCCCCTCCTCCGAAAGGATGGGGAACCGAAGATAGAATTGAGTGGTATCTTGATTTATGAAAAGAATAAATAATATACAAAAATTATTTCAGAGAAGAAAAGAATTGAGAAATAATGCCACTAAAGAAGAAAGAGTGTTGTGGGGAAAATTAAAACATTCTAAGCTTGGAGTTAAATTTAGAAGGCAACATAGTATTGGTGGATATATTGTAGATTTTTATTGTCCGGAAAAGAAATTGGTGATTGAAATAGATGGATTACAACACCTTGGAAACAATGACAAAGAATATGATAAAAATAGAACAAACTTTTTTAAAAGTTTTGATATTAAAGTAATTCGTTTTACAAATATTGAAATAGATAACGATATGGAAAAAGTTATATCAAAAATTACCACAATACTTTAAGTTACCACAAACCCCCTCCTTGTGGAGGAGGGGGCTAGGGGGTGGTGTATTTATATTTTGGGATGATTTTTTTCATTGGATTGTGCACTATTTTTTTCGAATCCAAAGTTTGAATTAATTTCAGAAAAATAGAAAACCCACCGAAGCGGATTTTCGCTAGGTGGGTTTTTTGGTTGGGCTCACTTCATTTTAAAGGATACCAAGTTCCTTCAATTTTTGCTCAATTTCAGGGAGAACAATCGCGAATAATTTATCAATCTCAGCTTTGTTGCGAAGACTATTACTTTCATAAAGGTAGTAACCGTGACCTTTTACAAATCGAAGGTTGTCATGTGTACGAATTTGCACAAAACCAAGAATAAAGTCCCTCATTGTTATGCCTCTAAAAATTAAAGCAAAGAACCTTTTGGTATTTTCAGAAAAAAGAAAGTCAGAAATGGGCTTATCAATTTCTGTATTCTCCCCAAGCTCCTCTTCTGTTATAAAACGAATATAACGAGTGTAGTGACCAGCCTTTTCTTTTATGAAACCTCTTTCAAAAAGAATTTCTGATATCTCGAAGTTACTTTTTTTGCCAAAATTTGTTAGTTTTAGTGGTATATATTCACCATCCTTAACACATTGTTCAATTAATTCACCGAATGTATTAATTTTAGCAAAAGATAAAGCATTAAAAGCTCGGACAGAAATGTCTAAGTCACAAATGAGAGTTGTTTTTTCTATTATGTTCATGGTCATTATTAAATTAGTAATATCAAAAAACTATGCTTTCTTATAGTATAGCATATTTATTATTACTTTGTCAATAGCAAATTGTCTTATAAAATAAGGGTTTATTAGAGAATCACCACAGAGCTTTAAGATACCACAAACCCCCTCCTTGTGGAGGAGGGGGTAGGGGGTGGTGTATCCGTATTCTGTATCTTACTCTTCCTTTTTTGCATTTTTATCCAAAAATACAAGAGTCATTCTTTGGTCTTTTGGTTCAAAAAGAGTGATTTGAAAATCGTATTTCTTTCCAAGCTCAAGAGTTTGCCTTAATTTTTCTTCAGCACCAAAGCTTGAGTTGTGTACGAGTCCGGCTACGCCTTGCTTTATAGATACAAGAGCACCATGCTTGTTAAACTTGATGACTACACCTGAGACTATATCTCCTTTTTTCAATTTTTCTTCAAATTCTTTCCAAGGATTTTCTTTCAATGCTTTAATCGAAAGAGAGATTTTTCCGTCTTTTATATCAATAATTTTTGCTTTAATTTTTTCACCGACTTTAAACATTGTCCTCGGATCTTCGACTAAGCCCCAATCAATTTCAGATATATGCACAAGTCCTTCCAATCCATCTTCCAATTTCAAGAAAATTCCAAAGTCTACTATACCCGCTACATCTGTCTCGATCTCTTCACCGATAGTGTATTTACTGATGATTTGTTTTTTCTCTTCTGGATTGTTGTCTTTCTCAGAGAATATGAGCTTGCCTTCTTTTGGAAGAGCTGAGATGATGATGACCCCGATTCTTTTTCCGATAAGTTTTTTTAATTCTTTTAATATTTTATCTTTATCAGAATCTTCTACACGTGGATAGTGCTCACTTTTGAGTTGTGATGCTGGAAGAAATCCATCGATACCTTGCCATTCGAGGATCAATCCACCCTTGTTTGCTTCTTTGATAGCAAGATCAAGCACGGTTTTTGATCTTATAGCTTTGTCGGCTTCACTCCAGATGAGTGCTTGCTTCGCTTCTTTTAGAGATAATTCGATATATCCATTTTCGTTTGATGCATCGACTATCTTTGCTTTTACAATATCACCGACATTTATTTTTCTTATTATGTCGCGAGCATTTATAAACTCACGCCCGTAAATGATACCTGTACCATATGGAGTAATGTCTACAAAGACTGATGCTTTACCTATCGATATCACTTCACCCTCTACAAGTGCATCTATACTTGGAGGCATATCAGTCTTGTCGAGCATCTTGCCTATGACAGAAAGCTCAGCTTTTGCAATGGCTGAAATATCGTCTATTAAATCTTTTTCTTTTATATTTGTTGTCATAATTTTTTCTTTTTGAAATAAAAAAACCGCTTATATTCTTCGATATGATGCAAGGACCTTGCCCTGAGCCTGTCGAAGGGTAGCGGTAGATGAAGGGTCTATAGATATATTTGGCTATACTATATATAGGGTTATCCACACATCTCTACTAATAATATGACTACTATACTATATATAGCTATATATAGCAAGGCAATTTTCCTTGACTTTTTAGCCATTTGGGTGTATAATATAAAAAAAAGAGATTAATTATGGAAGATCCAGTTCAGAAATTATTACATTTCATTATTTTTAAGCTTCAGTCCTTCATTAGCAAGAGGGAAAATTTTTATTCTTTTTGTGATCTATTTAAAATTCCTATTTCTCAAGATCCCACAGTAGGAAAACCTGATGGTGTGGAACCAGAGATTATAAGATCCATGAGAAAGGGTGTGATTTTTGAGATCAAAGAACATGCTAAATATTTAGGCATAGAGAAAAAAGCTCAAGAGATATTGCGTCCGTATCAAGCTGAATTAAAAAAGAAAGGCTTGATATAAAAATACTTTAAACCGAACGGGGGCGCTTGCGTCCCTTTTCTTTTTGCCTGATTTTTAATTTTTATTCATTTTTTTATAATTTTATGATATAATGGACGTATGATTATTACGTATTTTGGAAAGCAATTTTTTAAGATTCAACAAGGGGACTTGGTATTGGCTATAAATCCTATCAGTAAAGATTCTAAATCTGGAATAAAGGTAAGTCGTTTTGGGGCAAATATTGCACTTTCCACCACCAATCATCCTGATTACAACGGTTTGGAAAACGTGAGCCACGGAGAGACCGTACCATTTGAAATTTCCGGCCCCGGAGATTATGAAGTGCAGGGTATTTTTATAAAAGGAGTATTATCAGAGACACAGATAGATGGCCTGCCTACCGGACAGGCAGGTAAGAAATTTATAAATACTATCTATTCTTTTTCTGTGGACAATATTTCTATTTGTTTTTTTGGACCAATAAATGGAGATAAGATTTCTACTGAATCAAGAGAAAAAATCGATCCACCCGATATCGTATTTGTGCCTATTTCAGGCGATGATACACTTTCTTCAGCTGAGGCATACAAGCTCGCTACTTCATTTGATGCTAAGATAATAATACCGATGGATTTTGAAAATGGTGATAAAAACATAAAAGCATTTTTGAAAGAAGGCGGGCAAGAAGGAGAAAAAGCTATTGATAAACTGACTATTAAGCAAAAAGAATTGTTGGACAAAGAGGGTGAGATAATAGTCTTGCAATATTAAATAATATATAATTGTGATATGGAAAAATTTATTTTAAAATTGAGAGAAAAACCAGAAAATGAGAGAAAAAGAATTCTTTTAATTTCTTTAGTAGTGTGTATGGTGATTATCGGTGGGATATGGCTCTATAGTTTGACACACATATTTACAAAAAAAGCTGAACAAAAAGTAATTTCAGAAGAAAAAAATGATAAAAAACCATTTCAATTATTGGGATTAAAATTTAAAGATACATACCAAAATATGAAAGCGAGTGCTGGCAATGCAAGAAATATCTCATCTGATTTTGATTCCAATATAGATGTCGGGGTTGATAATGGCAAAGTGATAGATTTAATTCCAGTAAATAAATAATATGGCTAAAAAAGAAGAAGAAAATATCGAAAAAAATACTGGCGTCGTTTCTGTGGATATAAGTAAAGAAATGAAAGAGGCGTATCTTGATTATGCGATGAGTGTGATCACTTCGCGTGCACTGCCCGATGTGCGTGATGGATTAAAACCTGTACATAGGAGGATTCTTTTTGCTATGCAAGAGATGGGTCTCACTCACAGTGGGCGATTTAGAAAATCTGCAGCCGTGGTGGGAGATGTGCTCGGAAAATATCACCCTCATGGTGATGTGGCTGTGTATGATTCTATGGTAGGTATGGCTCAAGATTTTTCTTATAGATATCCATTGATTTTTGGACAGGGAAACTTTGGCTCAATCGATGGTGATGGTGCCGCAGCTATGCGTTATACGGAAGCTAAAATGTCTAAACTTGCATCACTTCTTTTACTTGATCTTGAAAAAGATACAGTAGATTTTCGTCCAAACTATGATCAGACAAAAAAAGAACCGATCGTATTGCCAACAGCCGTACCGAATCTTCTTTTAAATGGCACACTCGGAATTGCTGTGGGTATGGCCACAAATATCGCACCACACAATTTATCCGAGACGATAGATGCCACACTTCACTTGATAGAAAACAAAGATGCGACTACAGAAGATTTAATGCAATTTATAAAAGGTCCAGATTTTCCGACTGGAGGAATTGCTTATGGTCATACTGATATACTACACGCTTATTCTACTGGTCGTGGAGGAGTCGTCACGCGAGGAGAGGCTGAAATAGTGGAGCAGAAAAATGGGCAATTTCAAATTATCATCACTTCATTGCCATACAGAGTCGTAAAACAAAATTTGGTGGAAGCGATAGCAGAGCTTGTGCGTGAGAAAAAACTTGATGGCATTAAAGGTCTTCGAGATGAATCCACAAAAGATATTCGCGTAGTTATTGACCTTAAAGCTGGAGTAAATCCACAAAGAGTTTTAAATTTTATTTATAAAAGGACTCAGCTTGAACAAGCATTTCATTTCAATATCGTGGCACTTGTGGATGGCGTACCACAGACATTGTCACTCAAAAGTTTGCTTTCAGAATTTATACTACACAGACAAGTAGTAGTGAAAAGACGCACGATGTTTGATCTGAAAAAGGCCAAAGATCGTGAGCATATATTACTCGGACTTAAAAAAGCACTCGATCATATCGACAAAGTCATTTCGATTATTCGTGCCTCAAAAGACACACTTACAGCAAAGATGAATTTAATGAAAGAATTTAAATTCTCCGATCTTCAGGCCACAGCTATTCTTGAGATGAAGTTGCAAAAACTTGCAGGGCTTGAAAGAAAAAATGTGGAAAATGAATTGAAAGAAAAGCAAGCTCTTATAAAAGAGCTTGAAGAACTCCTTGCAAGTCCAAAGAAAATGCTAAAAGTGATAGCAGATGAATTATCAGAAATAAAAGAAAAATATGGAGACGAAAGACGCACAAAGATTGTAAAAGGTGGAGTAAAAAATATAAGCGATGAAGACTTGATTGCAAATAAAGAATCGGTACTCGTGTTTACAAAAGGTGGTTATGTAAAACGCACGGACCCTTCTGAATATCGTACACAAAAAAGAGGGGGAGTCGGCGTGATAGATATCGAGCCAAAAGAAGAAGATTTTGTGACGAAACTTGTCTCTGCAAATACTCATAGCGATTTATTGTTTTTTACAAATAAAGGAAAAGCCTATCAAATAAAAATGTATGATATTCCAGAGGGTAAGCGTGCCACAAAAGGAAAATCTATAATGAATTTTATTTCACTTGCCGATGATGAAAAAGTGACATCTATTTTACCGATTGAAAAAGAATCCAAGGGCGCTATCGAATGCCTGATGCTCGTGACTAGAAATGGTGTGGCAAAAAAAGTTTCTGCTAAAAGTTTTGAAGATGTCAGACGTAGTGGACTTATCGCTATCAAGCTTGATAAAGATGATGAATTGATAGATGTACTTGGTGTAAATAAGGGTGATGATGCTATTGTCGCCACAGGGGCTGGGCAGTCAATACGCTTTAAAGAATCCGACATTCGCGAGATGGGGCGTACAGCTGGTGGGGTACGAGCTATCAAGCTTTCAAAAGGTGATTATCTGATTGGTGTGGACAAAATACCAAAAGGAGAAATAGATCTTTCGTTTTTAGTGATGGGTTCTATGGGCTTTGGAAAAAAGACAAAGGTTGTAGAATATAAAATTCAAAAACGTGGAGGCTCTGGAATCAAAACTTCAAAAGTGACGCCAAAAACAGGAAAACTTATTGTGGCAAGAATAGTGGGGGATGAAGCAGAGATTATTGCAGTCTCCCAAAAAGGCCAAGTCATTCGTGTGGATTTGAAATCTATTCCTTCATCAGGCCGTCAGACCCAAGGCGTGACGATCATGAAGCTCCGCCCCGGCGATTCGATCGCATCTGTGACATGTTTGTAATTTTTTTGTGATATAATAAATTTATGTTTGTAAATCCAAAACAAATTGTGAGTGCATTGGCTATCACACCTGGACTAAAAGTGGCTGATCTTGGTGCTGGGATAGGTGCATTTTCAATTCCTATTGCCGAACGTGTAGGAGAAGCTGGAAAAGTATATGCTGTAGAGGTTCAGAGTAATATAGCCCAGAGGCTAAAAGAAGAAACTAAAAGAAAACATTTAGACAATGTGGAAGTCATCGTGGGTAATATCGAGACTCTTCGAGGTACAAAGATCGCAGATAAAATCGTGGATTTAGTAGTACTTGCTAATGTATTGTTTCAAGTGGAAGATAAAGATGGCTGTCTTTCTGAAATAGCTCGTATCTTGAAACCAAATGGAAAAGTTTTGATTTTAGACTGGACCGATTCTTTTTTGGGTATGGGTCCAAGACCAGAATATATAATTTCTCCTGAAAAAGCTAGAAATCTTTTTGAAAGTAAGGGATACAAATTTGTGGACAAAGTGAGTGCAGGAGAGCATCATTATGGTATAATTTTTACATATGAAAAATAATTTTCAAACAGTATTGATTGGTATATTCTTAGCTTTTTTTGCTTTTGCTGTTTTGATTTTTTCTGGAATACTGCCTATTGGTCAAAAAAAAGATCAGACTACGACTATCGTGGGTGATGTATTGATTTGGGGTATATTTGGAAATGCTGAGCTTAGGGAAGTATTTGAAAATCTTGGTGCTGAAAATAAAGAATTGCGTATTAAGTATGAAGAAAAAGATAAAAATACATATCAAAAAGAATTAATCGAAGCATTTGCTAAGGGCACAGCACCTGATCTATTTATAGTATCAAATGATACTTTATTAAAAAATAAAAGTTTTATTTATCAGATTCCATATACGAGTTATCCAAAAAGATCATTTCAAGACAATTTTATTGATGGAGCAAGTATATATCTAGATAAAGATGGTGTGGACGCACTACCATTGGTGGTGGATCCACTAATGCTTTATTACAATAAGACTCTTTTATCAAATGCAGGTATTGCATCACCCCCTGTATACTGGGATGAACTTTTTAATTTAAATGATAAACTTACAAAAAAGCGCACTGACGGCACAGTCACTCAAAGTATGATAGCTCTCGGTGCGTATACAAATATCACTAATGCTAAAGACATTATTTCAATGTTTTTAATTCAAAGTGGAAATCCAATCACCATACGTAAAAATGGGCAAATACTTGTGGATTTTAATCAAGATAAATCTCTATCGACATCTATAAATGATGAATCAATTAAATTTTTTACTGAATTTTCAAATCCACTCGGCTCTGCTTATTCTTGGAATAGGGGTTTGATTGAATCAAAAAACCTATTTACTGGAAATAACTTGGTTTTTTATATTGGGCATTCAAGTGAGCTTTTTGATATTCAAGATGTAAATCCAAATCTGAGTTTTGATGTGGCAGAAATATTGCAAGTAAGAAATGATAATACAAAGAGGACTGTGGGTGATGTGTATGCTATCGCAATAAATAAAAACTCAAAAAATCTTACAGGAGCATTTGGTGTGGCTTACAGCTTGAGTTCCTCAAAATACATCGACCTCATATCAAAAGCTCTCTCTCTACCGCCAGCACTAAAAGCGAGCCTGCTCGTAAATCCTACCGATCCATACCTGTATTCATTTTATAAGACTTCTATTTCTTTGCACACATGGCTTGATCCTGACAATGAGGCTACGGATGAAATCTTTGCTCGTTTTGTGGAAAATGTGATTTCTGGTAGGGCATCTATAAGTGATGCATTAAATAGATTGCAATCAGAGATTGGATTACTCATAACAAATACATTATAAAATGATTAAAAAAATAGATAAAAAAATAATTAGTATCTTTGCAACCGTTTTTTCTTTAGTGATTTTATTTACACCAATGGTGATTTATGCAGCATATCCTGATAGAATTATAAGTTGTGGAGCTGTGGATGGCTCACAGCCAGCTTGTGATTTTAATCAAATGATGGTGACGATAAATAACTTGATACAGTTTTTACTTATATATTTTGCTACCCCTTTGGCTGCGATATGTTTTGCTTATGCAGGATTTTTATACATTACATCTGCTGGTAGTGCTGAAAATGTGAGTAAAGCCAAGAAGATACTTACAAATGTGATCATAGGGTATGTGATAGCACTAGTTGCGTGGCTCATCGTGAAGACTATACTCGTGTCGCTCGGATTTTCCGGACCAATGTTTTTAGACATCAAATAGCTTGTATTTATGTGTAAATAAAAGTAAAATATAATTATGAATACATTTTTAAAAAATAAACAGTCAAAGAAATACAGTATTTTGCAAAATATTTTTAAATACAGTTTTGTATTGATTTTTCTTCTAATGGTAGTATTGCCTGTTATCCCAGGAGTTAGTCATAATCCTGGCTATGCTATTGCCGCTGATGACGAAGAATTTGGAAATAAAGGTGACGAAGAATTTGGAAACAAGGGTGTAAATATTGATGTGAAAATACAAAATCCATTGGGGGACAAACTCACAGACTTACCTTCTTTTATGGAAGCCTTGCTTGATATCGTGCTTAAAATAGGTGTGCCGATAGTGGCACTGGCAATCATATACACGGGATTTCTTTTTGTGAGTGCGCAGGGCAATTCAGAGAAACTGACTACAGCAAAAAAAGCTCTAATGTATACACTGATCGGTGCAGCACTACTTCTCGGAGCATGGATGCTGGCAAATGCAATAGTGGGGACGGTCGATCAGATTAGAACAGAAGCAAAATAAAAAATAAAATGTGCTCAGCAAATACAATAAGTACAATTTCAGATTTACTAAACTTGGGTAGCTGTATACTATCAAAATCAATGATACCACTCTTGATAGCACTCGCTGTGGTGGCGTTTATGTGGGGTGTGATTACGACAGTGCTAAATACTGACAATGAAGAGAAGAAAAAGCAAGGCAAGCAGTTTATGGTCTGGGGAATTATAGCTTTATTTGTGATACTTTCTGTGTGGGGATTGGTGAAAGTGCTTTCAAATACTATCGGACTTGAGCCATTTATTCCACAGCTTTCAAATAAATAGCTTGATTTTGGTTTTTATGTGATATAATGAAATAGTAAAAAGGGAATAGGGTTTAGGGAATATAAAAGAGTTTATTATTAGTTTTGGTCGTCGAATTTATTAAATTTTAATTTTTATAATAATATGGAAAGAGTTGATGGAATTTTTGTTTTAGGAAAAATCCAAGATCTTTTGAATTTTATAATGCCGGTTTTGATAGCTATTGCAGTGGTATGGTTTATCTGGGGTGTGATCCAATACACGATATCTGACGATGATGAGAAAAAGAAAAAAGCAAGAGGCAATATTATCAGTGGTCTTATTGGGCTTTTTGTGATACTTGCATTTTGGAGTCTTGTAAGTCTTATAGGTAATACTTTGGGTTTGGAGCCAATAAGACTAAAATCGAAATATATTCCTTGTGTGCCATCACCTAATGTGCGTTGTCCATAATTTAAATTTATATGTTTACTCATTATGCAGAAGCTGCAAATATTGATAGCCTTGTAAATGCTGTAAATAAAGTAGTAGTTAATCCATTGATTATCTTTATCTTTGCATTGGCATTGGTCATATTTATATATGGCGTGGCTCAGTATTTACTCAATCCTGCCAGTGATGAGATACGAAAGCAAAGTAAATCACATATGATCTGGGGAGTGATAGGAATGTTTATTATGGTGTCGGTATTTGGAATAATGAGAATTATCCTAAATACATTAGGAGAGAAAAAAATAAAAATTCAAAATACGGGAGAAATTACTGTCGAAAGTACAAAATTGGGTAAATAATTTATACTAAGACATGAAAAAACGGGGCCATTTGGTCCCGTTTTTTTGCGAATTATTTTACATCTAAACTCAAAATTTTTGAGCCAGATAAAAGATCAATAAGAGTAGTACGTTGCGGTTATTTTTTCCGCAGCGTTTTCTCCTTCATACTTTCGTATAGTGAATGATTGTATATCATCACCACTCTTTAAGTATTTGTTGTTAGGGCCACCACGTAACTCTTCAGGTCCGTCATTTAAACTTCGGTAGTATTGTTTTCCACCACCGGAAATTTTACAACGGTAACCTACATATACATCGTGTGTTTCAGGCGTAGAAGAAAGCGGATAGCTTTCAGTGAACATCGCTGGCTTACCGCCAATGTTGTCACTGTTTTCTGTTTTGTCTTTCGACCCAGCGGAATTTTTTTTGTTGGATTTTACTGTGTATATACCACCAATAATTAGCAGTAAAACAATTAAACCAACAATCATAGGTATTACAAAAGGTTTTAAGTTCATGGTCTGCTGACATTAATGATTGGTTTAACATTCTCTCCATCTAATCCTACAAAGTATTGAGGATTGTTGCCTTTTGAACGGTTAAAGAGTAGTGTTGCTTCGGCTTTTAATTTCTGGTATTCTTCTTTTGGAAAAGGTGCGTCTTTTAACATACCAAGATTTTTTCTCTCGTTTGTTAGATATTCTTCAAGAAAGGTACCAAATTCTTTAAATTCAGCCTTAGCAAGGTCTACAGATGATTCAGACCTCTTTGTTTTTTTCCGAGCCTCATACACTTCACCAGTTATATCAGGTGTTGGAATTTCAGTTGCAAGCAATTCAAGACCAAAGCAATCTTTTGATCCATCAGTGTGAGTTTCAAGTAAATATTCAAGGATTAAAGCTAAAGACTTGTTTGGATCTTTGGTTGCTTCTTCAAATATATAACCCTCCTGAATATCTAAAATTGATACCGCGGTACTTAATTTTAAGGGTACTGTTTCTTTGAATTTTTCACCACATTTTTGTTTAATAGTTTCTCTGTCAAGCTTACCATCAGTAACTTTATATAGTGTTTCAAAGTATTCCTCACTAATTTGTACAGTTAATTGAGTTATACCTTTTGCATTATCTGTAAGGATCATCGTAAGGTTTTCGTAGGGTACATTTATTACAAACATACCTACATCATACCTTTTGATCTTTTGGATAAAGGGAATTTTAAATACAAATCCACCTTGTGGAGTGTATTTTGGGGTAAATTTACCCATCCATGTGTAGTTTCCCCTCTCTTCTGGTTTTAATTGTTCAGCCCCAAGATACACAAAAAGTCCTGTCGATAACATAACGGCTATCATGGATCTTCTAAGGGTAACTGATTCAATAAAACTCATCCATAAGCTGAAAGCTATACAAATGATAGCAAAACAGATCCAAAAGATAATCCAAAAATTACCATCTGTTTCAAATTGCTCGTCTCGCTCTTTTTGAGCATTCGTTCTTGTCGTCATAATTCTGTTGTTAAAGTTTAAGTAAATACATTTTTGTGTATTATATCACTTCTGGGCTTAAAAGTCAAGGGAAATTAGGAGCTAAAAATGTTGTTAATTAAGGCTTAAAATGGTATAGTAATTTTTATGCTGGAGTGGCGGAACCTGCCTGCCGGCAGGCAGGTTGGTAATCGGGTAGTCGTGTTTGTGTTTTTTAAAATTAAAATATGCTGGAGTGGCGGAATTGGTATACGCGCTAGTCTTAGGAACTAGTACCGAAAGGTTTAGGAGTTCGAGTCTCCTCTCCAGCACAAAAACTATTTTTTAGTTTTTAAAAAATATCCGCCCGTAGCTCAGTTGGTAGAGCAGCTCCCTCTTAAGGAGATGGTCGTAGGTTCAATTCCTACCGGGCGGACAAGAAATTTGTTCAACAAATTTCTTGCGCCCGAACAAGCAAACTGCTTTGCTTGTGTGTAGGAATCGAAAAGCTTTTCATTATGATTTTTAATTTACTAATTTAAAATCATTGAAAAGGTATACTGCTCCTGTAAGGAGAGATATCCTACCGGGCGGACAAACAAAATTTACTAATCTAAATTTTGTGCCCGAGCAAATGAACTGCTTCATTTGCGTGTAGCCTGCCTACCGGCAGGCAGGGAATTGAAGACCTTGAGTATATTTATGAGGATGTAATCATCCGAAAAAATACGAAAGGTGTACAGATCCTGTAAGGATCGAGAAACGTACTCGTGGTCCTACAGGGCGGACAAATACAAAAATATTTTTGTATTTTAAAAACAAAATATGCCCGAGTGGTGAAACCTGCCTTGCCGGCCGGCAGGTTGGTAGACACGCAAGACTTGTTAATAGATCTCTTCCATAATATAATGTATTTATGGTAAGACCACGAAAATGGAGCGATGAAATGTTATATGATGCTGTAAAGACATCTAGAAGCATTCGTCAAGTTCTTCAAAAAATTGGTCTTGTAGAAGCAGGGGGTAATTACACACAAGTTAAATATAGAATAAAAGATCTTTCTATAGACACTACTCATTTTTTTGGACAAGGATGGAATAAAGGATTACTATTTATTCCAAATCCAGCAGTTCCACTTAAAGATTTATTGATTAAATATTCAAGAGTTCAAAGTTTTAAACTAAAGAAAAGACTTTTTATAGAGAATATTAAAAAAGAAGAATGTGAATTTTGTGGCTGGTCAAAAATGTCAAAAGACGGTAGAATTCCAGTAGAGCTTGATCATATAAATGGAGATAGGAACGACAATAGGTTAAAAAATTTAAGAATTCTTTGTCCTAATTGCCATAGTTTACAATCAACTCATCGGGGTAAAAATAAAAAGAAAGGTTAATATGGGTCAGTGGCGGAATTGGTATACGCGCAACACTTAAAATGTTGTCTGCTTAGCGGATGCGGGTTCGACTCCCGCCTGACCCACTTGGTTTCTATGGCGTGGTGGCGAAGTGGTAACGCTTCGGTCTGCAAAACCGACATGCGCGGGTTCAATTCCCGCCCACGCCTCAAGCGGGTAATACACAAACTGCTTTGTGTATGCTCGGGGATTGAAAGATTTTTCGGTCTATGGTTTTTATCAGAGCGAAAAATACCAGCGACCGTCAGGCGAAATTCCCGCCCACACCTCATTTTATTTATCGTTTTTTAGCAACTCATCAATCTTCTGTCTATTTTTTTCGCCTTCATCTATTTCCACATCAAGATAGGGGATTGGATGAATTTTCAATTTATCTTGGATAAATTTTCTCATATCACCAAGATTTCTTTTTATAAATCCAAAGGCAGCATTTTCTTTTTCTCTTGGTAGTACGCTTATGAGTATCTTTGCGTCCCTACCACCTTTTGCGAGTATCACACGCGTGACAGTGATCAGAGATGTATTTCCACCCTCACGCTCTATAAATGTAGCTGAAAGTTCTTTGATCTGATTTTCTATTTTTTCTTCTCTGTATTGTGACATAATATTTTTATTTTATAGACATAGTAAAATTTACCAATACATCGCCCGTGGCTATATCTATCTTTGAATCGACTAAAATTCCACATTCTGATTCAGCTTGTACTTCTTTTGTCTTTATTTTATTTTGTTCCATACCAAATATTTTACCGCGACCAATTTCTTCGTCACGTCTGAGTATTTTTATGGCACCACCTTCGACTATTTTACCTTCGGTCACTTTACCACCCACTACTTGCTTATTTTTCACATCATTAAATTTTCTCAATACTTTCAATTTACCAAGGATTTCTTCTATCTCTTCTTGAGGACGTCTTGTCTCTAATATTTCTTTTAAATAATCTGTAAGCTCATATATGATATTGAAAATTTTAACTTCTATTTTCATTGTCTCATTTAAGTCTTTGGCATTGGATTCCATTTTTGTATTAAATCCTACAATGATAGTATTGTCTCCGACGGTGGCTTTTTTAAGATCTGATTCGCCGATATCTCCCACACTTGCATTTATAATATTGAAAGAGATATCTTCATTGTTTATTTTTTCTATTTGTCGCACGATTGCTTCTATAGTACCTGAGACGTCAGCTTTTATGATGACTGGAATTGTAAATCTCGATATTTTGTTTATGATAGAAATTTCACCTTTTTTTACTTTTGATAATTCTTTTAGATAGGCCTCTGCTCCCTTTTTTGTGTCAAAAGCTATAAATTCACTTCCAGCTTCCGGTACAATGTCAAAACCTGCAAGTCGGATAGGTGAAGAAAAAGAAAGTTCTTTTACACTTTTTCCCAAGAAATCTTCCATCATTTTTGTGCTTACGATAGAATTGCCAGCGATTAAAAACATACCAGATTTTATTTTACCATTCTTTATAATCCCAGTTGCAGATATACCACGTTTTGAATCCATATGAGACTCTATGATGATACCTTCAGCATTTATATTTTCATCACCCGTAAATTCTTCTATATCAGAAACCAATATTATCAAATCTAAAAGTTCAGTTATGCCTGTACCAATTTTTGCAGATATGGCTACATAAGGTACATCACCCCCTAGTCCCTCAAGGTAGATTCCTTTTTCAAGTAAATCATTTTTAGTCTTATCGATATTTGCATTTGGGCGATCAATTTTATTTATTGCCACTATATATGGGATTTTATTTTCTTTTATTGTTTCCCAGGCTTCGATGGTCTGTGCTTTAACTCCATCTTCAGCTGAAACTACAAGTATAGCTATATCAGCTACACTTGCTCCACGCTCACGCATTTTTGAAAAAGCCTCATGTCCTGGAGTATCAAGAAATGTGATTTTTCTTTCTAAACCTTTTTCATTATTGTGTTTTACTTCATATGCAGAAATATGCTGAGTGATACCACCAGCTTCACCACTTACTATATTTGTCTTTCTTATATAATCAAGGAGTGTAGATTTACCATGATCGACGTGACCCATCACCACTACGACTGGTGCACGCAAAGTTTTCTTTGATTGTATATTTTGTTGGTCCATATTTTTTATTTACTTACTATTTTTTAGCTTTTTCAAAAACCTCTTTTTCTTCAGTAGTCAAATCTTGAGTAGGTTTGCCCGAAGCGATGGGTTTTGCAAAGACGCTCATCCTATCTCTTGCATAAAGGCTAGACAAGATCACCCCATTGCCCTCATCGTTTAGCATAGCTATCGCAAAGCTCTGATTGCTCCCTGACTCTTCAAAAGGATTAAATCTTATAGTTTCTACATTGCGAATACTTTTTGCAAGTCTTTGATCCACAGTCTTTAAATGATTGAAAATCTCATCTCTATTTTTTTCGAGTTTTTCTACGTGATGCCCCATGATATTTATGACTTGCTCGATATCTTGGGCATTTGTTCCCATAAAAAGCTTTTTCATTCGAACCTGAAGCTTGATAATTAAAAAGAGCTCAATCAATACGAGCAGGGTGAGTATGGATATGATTACGAGTTGTATATCAATAGACATCCGAGAATTATACAACAAACAAGCTTTTTTTACAATAAGAACTTCCTCTCCTTGATAAGGGGAGGGATGGGGAGGGGTCAAATATGTTATAGTATTATTATGATAAAAAGAAAAGTATATATGGATTATGCTGCAAGTGCACCAATTGATAAAAAAGTAAGGCTTGAAATGAAGAGAGTCTCAAATCTTTATGCCAATCCGGGCACAATACATAAAGAAGGGGTGAAAGCTATGACGGAAATATCAAATGCAAGAAAAAAGATTGCGGATGTTTTATATGCACATCCCGACGAGATAATTTTTACAGGAAGTGCTACCGAAAGCATAGCAATAGCACTTTTGGGCACAGTCTATGCTTTGGATTTTAAGATTTTAAATAATAAATTGCCACATATCATCACTACAAATATTGAGCATAAATCTGTGCTTGAAAATTGTAAAATATTGGAGAAAAAAAACTTAGTCGAAGTTTCATATTTAGAGGTAGATGAAAAAGGAATTTTAGACCCTAAAATTTTAAAGAAATATTTGAAAGAAAATACTATCCTTGTATCTGTAGGTTATGCAAACAATGAAATTGGTACAATACAAAATATACAAGAGATTGCGAAAGAAATAAGGCATTACAGAAAAGCACATAGCATAAAACATATAGCACAAAGCAATGATTATCCACTTTTTCACACCGATGCTACTCAAGCTATAAATTATTTATTTATAAAAAATATGGAAAAGCTCGGTGTGGATATGATGAGTTTTAATGGCGCAAAGATTTATGGGCCAAAAGGAATAGGTGTTTTGTATAAAAAACGCGGAATAAATATATCACCATTATATGTCGGCGGAGGACAAGAATTTGGTTTGCGTCCGGGGACAGAAAATATTGAAAGTATACTTGGTATTGCAAAAGCTTTAAAAATTGCAGAGAAAATGAAAGACAAAGAAAGTATACGCCTAGAAAAACTTCGAGATATTTTTATTGAACAATTAAAAAACTTAAATAAAGAAACAGGATTTAAAATCACAATAAATGGTGACGAAAAAAATAGACTGCCAAACAATATAAATATTTCTATAGATAAAATTTCAAATGAGCTTGTATTGATTGAGCTTGATGCAAAGGGAATCATGATTTCTACAAAGAGTGCTTGCGGAGCAAATGATGAAGAAACTTCACACGTGATAGAGGCTATAAAAAATAAAAAGTTGGAATCCCTTCGTTTTTCTTTAGGGAGAGAAACAAAAGAAAAAGATATTTTATATGTTATTAAAATACTTAAAAATATTTTATTGAAATATAAAGATATGCTATAATATCAAAATGGATATTAAAGATTTAAATAAACCACAATTGATACTTTTGGTATTACTCGTTTCTTTTGTCGTGTCTATTGCCACCGGCGTGTCTGTCGTGTCTCTTATGCAACAGGAGCCTACGACTGTGACGCAGACGATAAACAAAGTCATTCAGCATACTATCGAGAAAATCACAGTTCCTGCCGAAGATAGTAAAAAAAATAATACAGATAAAAATGATACAAAAAATACGACAGTAGCCACAAGTAGTATAAAGCCGCTGGTTGACCTCTACTCATATGTAGAACTAGTAAATACAGAAGCTTTACCATTCGATAGAAAATTTGTGGGTCAAGCTGTGGTCATATCTGACACGGGTTTGGTTTTTGTAGATTCAAGCTTAGTTTTAGAAAATAAAAAATACCAAGTTGTTCTTGATAAAAATTATTTTAATTTAGAAATAGTAAATAAAGTCGGTTCTGTATATATTATGCAAGTCGTTTCAAAAGCGGATGAATATATTGCCCCCGAAGGAAAGATTACTTCCAACGGGACAAGTCAAAATGAAGAGGGCGGGAGTGCTGGTATTGACAATTAGTCGTTTATATCTCATACTATGGTTATTAATAGATTTTTAAAATATAATGCCTCCATTCAATAATTTTACAACTAAAGCTAAAGAAGTGATCAGAAAAGCCCACGAGCTCGCTATTGAGCGTGGTCAAAACCATGTGAATTCGCTACACCTTCTTACCGCACTTTTGATACAAGAAGATTCATTGATTATCTCTATATTGGAAAAAATGGATGTAGATACAATCCTCCTTTCTGACAATGTGATCGACATGATTGAACCGGCTGAAAATAGAAATACTATCGCACCTTCGTATCAGATATATCTGACTCCAGATTTAGCTCAGACCATCGAAGAATCAAGTAAAGTAGCACTTTCTATGAAAGATGAATTTGTGTCTACAGAACATTTATTTTTATCATTACTTGAAGTATCTAGTCCAGCCAAAGAATTATTGAGAAAATTTAAAATAGATAAAAATCAAATTATCTCAGTTATTGAAACTTTTCAAAATGAAAATAAGACAGATTCTGTGGCACCCAAAAAGCCAAGATTGCTCACAAAATATACTAGAAATCTCACAAAGCTCGCACGCGAAGACAAGCTAGATCCTGTGATAGGGCGCGATGCTGAGATAATGCGTATAATGCAAATACTTTCTCGACGCACAAAAAATAATCCGATATTGATAGGTGAAGCGGGGACCGGGAAGACAGCTGTAGTAGAAGCTCTTGCACAAAGAATCGTAAAAGGTGATGTGTCAGAATCTCTCAAGGACAAAGAGGTAGTTTCTCTTGACCTAGGTCTTCTTTTGGCTGGTACAAAATACCGTGGAGAATTTGAAGAGAGACTTCGTGGCTTGATGAAAGAAATTGAAAAAGCCAACGGAAAGATAATTCTTTTTATCGATGAGATACACACTATCGTCGGAGCAGGAAGCGCTGAAGGGTCGCTCGATGCATCAAATATGCTAAAACCGGCTCTTGCTCGTGGAGAGCTTCGTGCTGTGGGTGCGACGACTTTGAAAGAATACCAAAAGCACATAGAAAAAGATCCAGCTCTTGCTCGCCGTTTTCAGCCTGTGTATGTGGATGAGCCTACACCAGAAGATACGATAGCGATATTGCGAGGTTTGAAAGAAAAATACGAATTATTTCACGGTGTACGCATCACCGATGATGCGATCATACAAGCGGTAAATCTGTCTACACGATACATCACAAATAGATTTTTGCCAGACAAAGCTGTAGACCTGATTGATGAAGCATCATCGGCTTTAAAAATTTCATTGGAAAACAAACCACCTGTTTTAGAAGATGCACATCGCAGGATTATGCGTCTTGAGATTGAAAAAGAAGCTTTGAATAAAGAATTGAAAAGCGACTCTCAAAATACAAAAGAAAAATCTGAGACAAAATCTCGCGTGAAAGATATTGAAAAAGAAATTGCAAATTTACAAGAAAAGACTCACGAATTGGAGCTTAAATGGAAAAATGAAAAAGAAATTCTTATCGGCATCAGGGGTATAAAAGAAGAGCTTGAGACTTTGAGATTGGAAGGTGAAAATGCTGAGCTTCGTGCAGATTTGGCACGCGCTGCTGAGATTCGCTACGGCAAAATTCCAGAACTTCAAAAAGAATTGAATACAAAAATTTTACGTTTAAAGAAACTTCAAAAATCTCGCAGAATTTTGAAAGAAGAAATTACAGCCGAGGATATTGCTGAAGTCGTGTCTCGATGGACAGGGGTGCCACTTGTGAAAATGCTGGAAGAAGAAAGAGAAAAACTCAATCGTATGGAAGATGAATTGAAGAAAAGAGTGGTCGGACAAGATGAAGCTATAAAGAAAATTGCTGATGTGGTGAGAAGAAGTCGTGCTGGAATTTCAGACCCAAATCGCCCTATTGGTTCATTTATATTTTTGGGTCCGACGGGAGTGGGAAAGACAGAGCTCACAAAAGCCCTAGCTTCTTTTATGTTCAACGATGACAAGGCTCTTATACGCGTGGATATGAGCGAATATATGGAGCGTCATAGCGTGTCGAAGCTTTTGGGTTCACCACCAGGATATGTGGGCCACGATGAGAGTGGACAGCTTACAGAAGCGGTGCGCCACCGCCCATATTCAGTGATTCTTTTTGATGAGATTGAAAAGGCTCATCCTGAAGTTTTCAACGTGCTTTTGCAAGTACTCGATGAAGGCCGTATGACTGATGGTAAAGGCAGAGTCGTGAATTTTAAAAATTCTATAATAATACTCACTTCAAATATCGGATCACAATTTATAGAAAAAATGGAATCTGTTGGCTTTTCAAATAATACAAAAAAAGATGATTATGAAGGCACAAAAGAAAAAGTCCTTGCAAGCCTGAAAGATTATTTCCGACCAGAATTTTTAAATCGTCTTGATGAGACTATCGTATTTGATGTCCTCAGTAGAGAAGTGATAAAACATATCGTAGATATCAAAATAAATGTAGTAAGAAATAGACTTTTGGCAAAAAATATTACTTTAGAGATTTCTGATAGTGCACTTGAATATCTTGCCAAAGAAGGGTATGATCCACATTATGGTGCGCGACCAATCAATCGCCTTATCCAAACTAAAATTTTAAATCCAGTAGCTTCATTTATCATTGGAAAGGGTGTTAAAAAAGGAGATATCGTATATATTGATATGAAAAAAGATGAATTTGTAATAGAAATGAAAAATAAAAAAAGTTTAAAATCAGCAATTGTTATGTCAAAACCAAGTCCTTATGTAAGTAAATAAAAATAATTTTAAAATTTTGTAATGCAACTTCAAACAGTAATAAATAAAGATGGTAAAAGAGGGAGCCCACTTTTACCACCGGGTATTAAAAATTATCTCATCGATATTGATGGTACTATTTGTGAAGATATACCAAACGAAGAGCCGGAAAGAATTCCGACAGCTTTAGAATTTCCCGAAGGAAAAGAAATTATAAATAAATGGTATGAAGATGGGCATATAATCACATTTTTTACATCTCGCACAGAAGATGCGAGGACCGCGACAGAGGAATGGTTAAAACAGCACGGTTTTAAATATCATAGTATAATTTTTGGAAAACCACGTGGTGGCAATTATCATTGGATAGACAATGCTCAAGTCCGCGCCACTCAATACAAAGGAAAATTTACAGAATTCAAAAAAGCCGAAAGAGAAATAGAAATTTTCGAAGAATAAAACTAATTAAAAAACTACCCCATAGGCCTTGCCTATGGGGTAGTTTGTTTTTTATAATCAATAAAAAGTGTTGTGTGTATAACTTCTATTGATTTTGAGTTTTGTAAATGTTAATATTTATATATGGGAAAGATTTCTGATGATAAATACAAAATCATAAAAGAAATGTATTATGTTAAAAAAATGTCTATGAATGCCATAGCCTTGCATTTAGATGTAGGTATTGATGCTGTTACTTATTTTATGAGGAAGTACGATATGAAGCGCAGGACTGTCGCTCTTTCAAATAATTTTGTATTTCAAAATAAAGCACTTTCTTTTAAAGAAAAAATAAAACTTTCTAAAAAACAAGAAAATTTAAAATTGGTAGGTTTGATGCTTTATTGGGCTGAGGGGTATAAAACAATCAAGAGCAAAGGGATTGATTTTGCAAATAGTGACAAGGATATGATTTTAATTTTTGTTAAATTTTTAAGGGAAATTTATCAAATCGATGAAAAGCGTTTACGTGTACTTTTATATTGTTATTCTGATCAAAAAATATCTGAATGTCTAGATTTTTGGAGTAAATTAACAGGAATTCCAAAGTCTCAATTCTCAAAACCTTATATTAGAAAAGACTTCAAAACAACTGGAAGAAAAATGAAATATGGCATGATACACGTACGATATAGTGACAAAAAGTTATTTTTAGCTATAATAGAAAGTATTAACAAATTGAAGTATGGTATTTGTTGATAATATGCGCCGGTACTCAAGTGGTCAACGAGGGGGAACTGTAAATTCTCTGCTTCGGCTCCGTAGGTTCGAATCCTACCCGGCGCACAAAAAATAAACAGCTTCGGCTGTTTTTTTTGTGGCCGGAACGAGCAAACTGCTTTGCTCGTGTGTAGGATTCGAAAACTTTGAATATATTTTCTGGAATTTACTAATTCCAGAAAATATGAAAGGTGTACTGAACCTGTAAGGTTCGAAAAATGTACTCATGTTCCTACCCGGCGCACAAAACTAAAAATTACAAGGCAAGACCTTGTAATTTTTAGTTTTGTGATA
>CAYHYF010000004.1:0-2326 GCA_964360745.1 uncultured Candidatus Saccharibacteria bacterium
TATTATACCGCTAATCTTGGTTGAATTAGTGTCTTAATTTTGGGGTACCTGTCATACACGACATAAATGCTTTTGTTGATGAAATAGAAAAGGTAGCAAAAGAATTATACCGAGTGTTAAAGAAAGGAAAATACTGTGCAATTTTAATGGGAGATACACGCAGAAATAAAATGTATCAACCTCTTGCGTTTAAGGTCATGGAAAGATTTTTGAAAGTTGGTTTTGTTTTAAAGGAGGATATTATTAAAAGACAATTTAATTGCAAAGCAACTGGTTTTTGGGTCACAAAATCAAAAGAATCAAATTTTTTACTAATAATGCATGAACATTTGTTCGTATTTCATAAATAAAATCATTTATAGCAGGCATTTACTTTTTTATAAAAAGTGATAGAATGAGTGTGTTAGGGATGTATGGTGAAAACTGTACATTTTTTAATTTTATATGGATGATTCCGAAAAAGAGATAATTAAAGAACAAAAAGAAGAGTTAAAAAACCTACTTGTTGAAGCAAAGCAGTATATTCATAGTGCAAAAAATGATGTACAAAATGTTAAGCAGATTGTTTCTTCAATTGAAGCCTACAACAAGCAATTAGATGATATACGTATCAAGATTCAAACTACTGAAAATGAAATTACTTCAAATCTTGAAAAATCAAAAACCGATATTGCTGAGATTTATTCTACAAAAGGTTCATCCGATGAACAGCTAACACAAATAAAAACTACACTTACTTCCGTTCAAGAAAATATTCGTTTGATGAGCGAAGCATATGCCAGTTTTGAAGTAATCAATAGTCAAATAAAAAACCCAGAAAATGGTCTTGCTTATACATTTTCTAACGCATCAAAACTTAAAGAAGAAATTGGGGTTCTAAAAAATCTTTCTGATGAACAGTTAATGCAAATAAAAACAGTTTTCAGTACAATACAAGCAAATATACAAACAATGACTGATGCCTACACTAGTTTTGTAGAAATTAAGGCAAAAATTGATGATCCGGAAATTGGCTTACTAAAAATACTTGAGGTATCAGAAACAACTAAACAGGAAATTGTGGCACTTAAAAAACAGTCTGAAGCACTTTTTCAAGAAATAAAAAAATTCCGAGACGAGTCCCAGTCCTATACTAAAGAAATTGAAGAATTTAAAAAAGTTGCAGAAGAAAATAAAAATAGTATAGAAGAATACGAAAAACAGAGTGAGGATTATAAAACAAAAATAGCAAAAATTTATCAAATTGCTACAGACTCTACTTTAGCTAATTCTTTTGACGAAAGAAAAAAAGAACTTGGAAAGTCAAAAAAGTTTTGGTTATGGGTTTTAGGGATAACCACAGCACTGCTTATTGCGGAAATATTTATAATTCTTGGACATATACTTTTCAATAATTCTGGTTCAATTGATGGATATACTTGGTATAGATTAACCTTTACATCGCCTTTAATTTTTGCTGTTACATTTGCATCTATTCAATACAACAAAGAAAGAAATCTACTCGAAAAATATGCCTTTAAATCTGTTACAGCATTATCTCTTGAGGGATACACAAGCCTTCTTATGAATGTTTTTGGGGATGAAAAAAATACAGATAAAATTTTAGGTTTTGTTTTAGATTCAATGACCAGTATTTATAAAGAACCTCACGAGACTGTAAAAGAATCAAAAATTAGTTTAGGAATTGACGGTAAGGTTGCCACATTAAAAACTGATTTTACTAAAACAATGGAGGACACAAAAAATGCCATAGTTGATGATATAAAAGAGGAATTTAAAAAGAATCAAACACCTAGTATTTAAAATTTTAAGAGAACACTTGGGTAAGTAGTTTGCATCCGCACTTCATAATGACAGTCATAGTAATATATAAATTATTATAAAGATAATGTAGAAAAAACAATACTTGCAATTACAAGAAGCGTAAATATTGCTGTATGAGTATTCCAAACAAGGCGCTTGTTTTTTAAGTCAGATATCCTTTTAATAAGGAAACTAAATGCTCCAAGTGTAGTCAAGGTAAATAATGGGAGATGAACAAACGAGTATACATATGCAATTATATTAACACAAATAAATGAGAAAGTTTAACAAGGGAGTGAATTTTATGCGCGTGAATGGGTGGGGTAATATGTAAGGACAATCATTGTTAGTAGGAGTATAATTTGGTGTATATTCAAAATTATAAAATAAATGATATAATATAAATATGAACGAAATCATCTATATTTTAATAAATGAAGCAATGCCAGGATATGTGAAAATTGGTAAAACTTCCACAAGCCTTGAACAAAGAATTAGAGAGTTAAGTGGATCTACTAGTGTA
>CAYHYF010000004.1:2336-19730 GCA_964360745.1 uncultured Candidatus Saccharibacteria bacterium
TGTACCTCTTCCTTTTACTTGTTATTACGCTTGTACAGTAAAGGATTCGGCTTTTGTTGAGCATCAACTTCATGACGCTTTTGATAATAATAGAATAAACCCTAGAAGAGAATTTTTTCAAATTTCACCTGAGCGTGTTGTTGCGGCTCTTAAACTTGCAGAAATAGATAATATTACTCCTAAAAAGGATATAGTTGAAGATAGTGAGGACCAAAGAGCCTTGAATGAAGCTCGTGATAGAAGACCACCATTTAGGTTTGATATGGTTGAAATACCTCCAGGATCCGAAATAGTTTTTAGTCGTGATGAAACTATAAAAGCAAAAGTTGTTGATAATCGTTTTATTGAATTAAATGGAGAGATGACAAGGTTGTCTGCCTCCGCACAGAAATTACTTGGTTATGATTATATGGTTCAAGGCCCTGCTTATTGGATGTATGAAGGAGAAACATTAGATGAGCGTAGAAAAAGAATTGAAGGTGAAGAGTAATTTTAATTAATAAAATAATTATGTTTTTTCCATATTATCATTTCTTATATCAGTCAGTTTCTCCAGATACTTTTTGGGGTATTTCTGGAACAGGATGGTCAGCAATCGCAGCTATTGGTACACTTTTAGCGGTGATTGTAGCGTTGGTTATTGTCTCAATTCAGGATTGGGTACGCAGACGGTGGAATCGGACATTATTGGATATGAACATAAGCCTCGAGTCGCCAGATTCTCACTCAATTGATATGACCAATCAATTTGGGCAAAAAGTGTCAGATTCATTTTATATTCGTGTCAAAGTAAGTCATGATAAGGGTATAGCAGGAGAAAACGTGGAAATTATGTCGATAAAATTTGTAAAAGTTGAGAATGGTAAAGAAATAAAGTTAAATAATTTTTTACCCATCAGTTTAGTCTGGAGCCATTTTAAGCCGAGAACAAATGTTATTAGAATACCAATTAAACTTTTCAGACATTGTGATTTTGGTCATTTTATACCAGAAAATAATACTTCAAGGTTAATTTTGGATACAATAGCCCAACCAAATAAAATATCTAATTCTGAATATGGAAATATTTTTTCACCTGGTAAATACAGATTTACTTTATTACTAAGTGGAGATAATGTTAGACAACTAAGTAAAACATGGGAAATAGAATTTAATGGTTGGAATTCTAATGAAGATAAATTCCGTAATAGTATAATTTTTTATGAAATTAAATGAATTAACGGAAGAAGAAAAGAGGGTGATAATTGGTAAAGGGACAGAGATGCCGTTTGTGGGGGAGTATGTGAATAATACCGCTTTTGGGGTATATGTGTGCCGGCAATGCAATGCACCGCTTTATAATTCAAAAGATAAATTTGAAAGTACTTGCGGGTGGCCGAGCTTTGATGATGAGATTGAAGGTGCGGTAAAAAGGACATTGGATGCGGATAAAATAAGAACTGAAATTACATGTGCTAATTGTGGTGGGCATTTGGGGCATATATTTGAAGGGGAGCATTTGACTGATAAAAATATCCGCCATTGCGTGAATTCAATATCATTAAAATTTATTGAGGGGAAATTGTAAAAACCGTAAATTTGGTCTATTTTTAGATATAATTTACGGTTTTCTTGACTTATTTTAGTAAATAGACTATAATATAAATATATATTTATGAAAAAAATACCCAAAAAAGTCCAATCTATTATAGATTTAAAAAAGAAATTTGATGCGTTGAAAAAAGGCAAAGATTCTCTTTTGTCTATTATTGAAGATGTGGAGTTGGCAGAATCTGTCTATAACTCAAATGCTATTGAAAATAGTACACTTACTCTACCTGATACAGAAAAAATTCTTTTAGATTTGGAAGTTTCAAAAGATTACTCCCTGCGTGAAGTTTTTGAGGCAAAGAATCTTGCTCGCGTTTATGAATATATAAAGATGAAAAAAGATAGCATTGTTCTTAATCAAGAAACCATACTTTTTCTTCATGGTTTACTTGTTGGAGGTATAGATGATTCAATTGCCGGCAGATTTAGAAAACAACATGAATTTGTGCGTGTTGGTAAACATGTAGCTCCTGCACCAGAACATGTTATAAGAATGATTGAAGTTCTTATAAATGAATATAAATCAAATCATGATGCAAATGTTTTTACAAAGATAGCACACTTTCATTTACAGTTTGAAACAATACATCCATTTTGTGATGGAAATGGTCGTATTGGTCGCGTATTAATAAATCTACAACTTCAAGAGTTTGGATACCCCAATATTATTATTCGTGATAAAGAGAAGCAAATTTATTATAAAACCTTTTCCCATTTTAGAGAAACAAAATCAACGAAACAGATGGAACAAGTTATATATTTGGCATTATTAGAAGGTATGCATAAAAGAGTTGCATATTTAGAAGGTGAGTCTATAATTACACTTTCTGATTATGCAAATAAGCATTCATTGCCACTCGCAAATCTTATAAATGCTGGGAGACGGCAAACAATTCCAGCTTTTCGTGAAAAAGGAGTATGGAAGATAGGGGTTGAGTATAAGAAAAAATAACTTTATGAAATTAAATTAATTAACAGAAGAGGAAAAAATGGTAAAATAATTCTATGACAAAAAAAGCATATCTAGCGGGGGGATGTTTTTGTGGATTGGAAGAACTTTTTCGCAAGCAAAAAGGGATTTTGAATATTGATGCGGGGTATACTGGGGGCAAGGAAATGATGGATTCGACAGGCTCACCACAAGCTCCAACGTATGAATCACATGATGGTTACACTTGCCATGCGATATATTTTGATAGTTATCTTTAATAATATGGTGGTATAATTAATATATGCAGAAAATAAAGAAGATATTAATAAAAATAAAAGAAAAGACTTTTAAAATAGGTGGATATGTATTTGTAGTACTGGTTTTAGGATTAGTATCATATTCGTCTTTTCTCATCATATTAAATGAACCCAGTGATATAGCAAATGAACCCAGTGATGATAAAAGTGGAGGATTTGAGGATTGTAATGTGGCAGGGATTAATTTACATGGAGGTCTTATGACATATATCCCACAGCATGCCGAAGGGGATACAGATTTTGATTACGATGTATCTGCTAGTGAAGATATTATGTGGATGATTGATCAGGCAAATGAAGATCCAAATATAAAAGCTATTATATTAGAAGTTGATTCTGGGGGTGGATCTGGTGTAGCTGGAGAAGAAATATCCAATGCAGTAGAAAATAGTGAAAAACCCGTTGTAGCTTTTATAAGGGATATTGGTCTCTCAGCTTCGTATTGGGCAATTAGTGGAGTAGATAAAATCTTTGCATCAAAAAATTCTGATATAGGGAGCATCGGGGTGACAATGTCTTATTTAGACAATGTGGTAAGAAATAAAAAAGAAGGTTATACATACGAGCAATTAAGCTCTGGTAAATACAAAGATTCTGGCAACCCCGATAAACCATTAAACGATGAAGAAAGAGCTATCTTTTTAAGAGATGTAAATATAATGCATCAAAATTTTATTGAAGCTGTATCAAAGAATCGTAAAATTCCAATAAAGAAAGTTCGAGAATTTTCTGATGGATCTACTGTAATGGGAGAGCAAGCTATAGAATTGGGCTTAATTGACCAAATCGGTGGAATAAATGAGGTTGAAAAATATATAGAAGGGCAAATTGGAGAAAAACCAGAGATTTGCTGGCAGTAAAAAAGCTTTATATGGAAGAAGTAAAAAAAGAGGAAGTGACTTTGGCACAGTTGTGTGAAAAATTGGATAATTTAAGTGAAAAAATAGAAAATCTGGAAAAGAGATTTTAAATAAACATTCCAACATTCTGCAGAATGTTGGAATGTTTTAATATAAACGGAGGTTTTTTCGCAATATTTTATATTGCGATATTGTTTGTGACACAAGAGCCCAAAAGTTTACTGAGTGGTTCATTTCTTTCAGGTGGCAGAGTTCGTGAACTATGATATAGTCGGCAAGCTCACTCGGCAAAAATATTATTTTATAATTGAAATTTAAATTGCCTCGCGCCGAACAGCTACCCCAGCGGGATTTTTGATTGCGTATATATACTTTACCAATTTTGTATTTATAAAATTGATTGAAATACAGTAGTCGGTTTTTGACTAGAATTCTAGCTTTTTCCTTGTTGTCTTTGAAATCTTTTACAGAATAATGTGCAAGTAATTTTTTCGGACGGGACGTTTGCTTTTTTATACTATCTACAATCCAACTATATTTTGCAAGCACTGCTTTCTCTACTGCTTCGATTGAAATTCGAGGATGTTTGGAGACTTTGACATTGCCATTTGTGTCCACACTCACTAAAATTCCTCGTGTTCTTTTTCTACTATGGATTGTATATGCTACATCATTTATTTTTTTCTGTACACCTATACTTTTTTGAATAACTTTCTTTTTTTTAAATCTTCCAAATAATTTCATATATATCAGTATACACAAAAAATCGGCTTTTGGATTTAGTATAATATTTATATAAAAAATTTACTGTGTAAAACATTCTCACATTCTGCAGAATGTGAGAATGTTTTACACAGGTATTTTTATGGATTTTTATTGAGGGTGTAGTATAATTTGTTTATGAAAACGGCAAAACAAATGGAAAGGCATTTCAAGGGTATAGCCAATCATTGGCGTATTAATATTTTGTTATTGGTTAAGAAAAATCCCGAAATAACGCTTGATGGTATTGTGGGTGCGTTGAAAGGAAATTTTAAAACCATTTCTGAACATACACGAAAACTTGTTCAAGCGGGGCTTTTAAATAAAAAGTATTTGGGTCGAAATGTGACGCACTCACTTTCTCCGTATGGCGAGAGAATAGTAGATTTTATTAAAATATTTAAATAACATTCTCATATTCTGCAGAATATGAGAATGTTATTGGATAGAATGAAAATGGTATGCAATTTATAACTCATTATTTTGTTGGATTAGTTTTAGGTTTTATTTTAGAGTTGTTTTACAGATTAGTTCTTGCTAAAAGATTTATTAGGCCACTTTTTATAAATTTACAAATGTATGGTTTAAGCACCGCATTTCTGTACTTTTTAAGCCTATAAAATATTTCAATTTTTTATTTACTCTTTTTTATTTTAATTTTTACCACAGGAATAGAATTTATAATTGGTTATATATATTTGAAATACAAAAACACAATGCTTTGGGATTATTCAAACGAATTCCTGAATTATAAAGGCATAATTTGCCCAAAATTTTCTATTTTATGGATTATTTTATCACTAATATATTATTATTTTATAAATAGTTTTATATAATTGGATTTAGGGTAAAATTTTGTGTTAGAATAAGTTTATGGAATCATATAATTGGTATAGTACATTGGTAAAGCCGGATTGGGCACCACCTTCGTGGCTGTTTGGGCCTGTGTGGAGCGTGCTTTATGTGCTGATTGTTATTTCGTTTGGTAAAGTATTCTTAATGCTTGCTCAAAAAAAAATTGCTTTTGTGACGGCTTTGCCTTTTATTTTAAATTTGTTTTTCAATTTGATTTTTACATATTTACAATTCGGCTTGAAAAATAATTTACTTTCAGCGCTTGATATTTTGCTTGTTTTGGGAACTTTGATTTGGGCAATGGTTGTGATTTATCCACATGTTAAATGGGTGGCTTACGTACAAATACCATATTTACTTTGGGTGTCCTTTGCTACAGTACTACAACTTACTATTACATATTTGAATATATAAAATGAAAAAAAGTTTTTCTATAAAAGCTAAAATTTGGCGGTGGCCAGGTGATGGAGGTTGGCATTTTGTGACGTTGGATAGAAAATTGTCGGCGAAAATTCGAAGTGTGTATACGCGCGGGCATGTGTCGGTCGCCGTAAAAGTTTTGCACAGTTCTTGGAATGCATCACTTTTGTGGGACAGTAGAGATGGTGTGTATATTTTGTGTATTACTAAAAAAGTCCGCCAAAATGAAGGCCTTTTTGCCGGCGATGAAATCAAAGTTTCGGTTGTGATATAATATTTATATATGAATTTAATAGATAGTAAGGGATTTTTTTATAATGTTTATGATATTGGTAATGGGCGCATATTAAAAATAGAAAAACCAAGAATTGTTCAATATTTAAAACATTATTTTTTTGCTGGAAGATTTCCTAAAGAAGTCAAAAATTTAGCAAAAACTTCATATAAAATAATTGGGAGTGTTATAGATCAAGAATTGATTGCAAATCCAAAAAAAGAAAATGGTAATTCTTATTCACAAGATAAAGTAGAAATATTGGATAACTATATATATACACATACATTTGAAGAAAATAAAAGGATTATTGATCTTTATGTTAATCATATTTTAGAAACATGGCAAAATGGATTTTCTGATAAAATTTTTAACTTTACTAGAAATTGCGGTATTGATAAAAATAGAAAAATAGTCCTTGTTGATTTTAATGAAGTTACGTGTGATAAAAAAGTCGTAAGCGATTTAATTCATAAAAAAAGATGGCTCCATGCATGGTCATATACACACTGGCTTTCTTTTACAAATAAAGACCTTTGGAAATATTATAAGAAAGTCATGGATAGTAAAATTACCCATGAAAATTTGGAAAAATTTTGGAAAGATTCATTTGTAGTATAATTCTAAAAAAGTCCGTAAAGAGGAAGGATTGTTTGCTAGTGACGAAATAAAAGTCGCAGTTGTAATAAAATAAATATTTCAAAATTATTTTTTAATGTTATAATAAAAATATATGGAAACAAAGGATCCGATACAGAAAATTGAGGAAATTGTAAAAGATATTAATGATGGAGCTGGTAAATACGCCCAGCCGATACTTCATAGATACCCACTACTTTTTGCTTTTCTAGTTATATTTAGTGTGTCGGCTATTATGCATGGATTTAATGAACTGATAGGGGAAGTGGAGTTTTTTACTCGGCATCCCGCCATACTCATGATTTTTGGTATTTTGATATTAATTTTGACTGGCAAATTGTATCGCTGGCTGGAGAAGGGAAGCCATAGTCACTAATAGGATAAACTATAAGATAAACGGTTCAGGTAGGGTTAAATGAGCCATTTACAATAAAATACACTATCTTAACAACAATTATTTTGTATAGTAGTCTATATTTAGAGGGTTATGACCTCATTTATTCTCATCTTTTGAGATCAGTGGATGTCTTTATATCTTTTTCTGAGTAGTAGATTACCGTTCCTTATGAGAGTCAAGGAACGAAGAATTACATCCACTGATTTCTAAATTTAGTTTTTTAGTTCTTTTGCCTTATTTATGATTGTTTATTATACATTGGCCCAAAGCCGAGTCCCCAGATTAGCTTATCTGGGGACTTTTTTCATTTTAAATAAAATTTTAGAATATAATAAATTCTTGTAAAAGCATGTTTTAAAGTGTAGACTTAAATTATTATTAGTAATTATATTATTATGATTAAAGAATTAAAACAATTTTTATTACGAGGTAATGTCATTGATTTAGCTGTCGGTGTAGTCGTGGGTGCTGCTTTTGGTACGATTGTCAGTGCTCTTGTGAGCGACCTTCTCACACCACTTGTAGCTGCCATAATTAAAGTTCCTGATTTTAGTGGATTATTTTTTACTATTAATGATAGTCAGTTTATGTATGGGCATTTTATAAATGCATTGATTTCATTTTTATTGATTGCTAGTGCTGTATTTTTCTTTGTGGTTAAACCGATGAATTTACTTATTAAAAATTCTCGCAAAGGACCACCAGCTGATCCAACTACAAAGAAGTGCAATGAATGTTTAAGTGAAATTCCAATTGAAGCAAAGCGTTGCTCACATTGTGCACAGCTTGCAATATAGCAACCTGTGCTTTTAAAATAAATTATTTTAAAAGCAATACAATCGTTGTAATTGATGCTATAAACATGAGGATTGTCACGAGCCAACCAAAAAATTTGTTTATTTTAGAGTTTACATGATCTCCCATAATTTTTTTATTGCTACTGATGATGACAATACAAAAAAGAATTATCGGTGCTACGACGCCATTTAAAATAGCTGAATAGATCAAAGCTTTTATTGGGTCGATACCAAGAAAGTTTATTATGATACCTATTATTATAGATATGATAATTACTCCATAAAAAGCTTTTGCTTCTTTTAATTTTCTATACAATCCTTCTTTCCATCCAAAACTTTCCGACATTGCATATGAAGTGCTTCCGGCAAGCACTGGTATTGCCAGCATTCCAGTGCCTATGATTCCTAAAGTAAAAAGAATATATGTAAAATTGCCAGCAAGAGGTCGAAGGGCCATAGCTGCATCACTCGCTGTACCTATATTTGTAATTCCATTTTTAAAAAGGGTAGTCGCGCATACAGCAATAATGAAAAACATTACCAAGTTTGAAAAAAGCATCCCACTCCACACATCGGCACGCATTTTGTGAATTTCTTTTTTATCTGTACCTTTTCTACTCGCCAATGTAGTTTTTCCATCAGAAATTTCTTCTTCTATCTCTTGTGATGTTTGCCAGAAAAATAAATATGGAGAAATAGTTGTACCAAGGATTCCCACGACTAATAATATTTCTTTTTTTGTAAATGACATTGACGGGATCAATGTGTTTTTAAAAATTTCCACCCAGTTCATTTTGATAATAAGGCCCGTGATCACATATGCAAATAGTGTGATGGTGAGCCATTTTAAATATTTTACATAATTTTTATACGGAATAAATACTTGAAGTGTAAGTGTGAAAAGACCGATAAATATCACAAGCAATACAAAGTTTGAACTTGGCAAAACCAATTGTATTGCTTTTGCCATAGCACCCAAATCCGCACCTATATTTACTGTATTTGCAATAAAAAGCAACATTGTGCAGAAATAGAGCATTTTCTTAGAGAATGTACGTTTTATATTTGAAGCGAGACCCCTGCCAGTCACGAGTGCAATTCTGGCACACATCTCTTGTGCCACAGCCATCAGTGGAAAAGTGACAAGTGAGACCCATAAAAATTTATAGCCAAATTGTGCACCAGCTTGAGAATATGTGGCAATGCCCGACGGATCATCATCGGCAGCTCCGGATACTATCCCAGGGCCAATTGTCTGTGCTAAACTTTTTTCTTTTTTATCTTTATTTTCTTCTAAATTCATATAAACAAATTATACTACATTTTTACTATTCTATACTACATTTTTTTGCTACAATATAAGTAATGGCATTAAATAAACCAAATAAGATTCAAATAATCAAATATGCTCCACCACCACCGGATTTACCGGTGCTCGGGTCTGTGCCACCTGAAGAAGTTTCTTTTATTGGACGCACAAACTATGTAGCAGCTCTTGAAGAAAAGAAATTCTTTTTTGGCATAAAGCGTGTGGACCGCAGACGTCACTTATATATTATCGGAAAATCTGGAGTCGGAAAATCGAAACTTCAAGAATTGATGGTCCGACAAGATATTGCTTATGGTTTTGGACTTTGTGTGATAGACCCACACGGAGAATTTATCGATGATATTTTAGAATTTATTCCAGAAAATAGAATAGAAGATGTATGCATTATTGATCCAGGAGATATTGATTTCCCGGCATCTTTCAACCCACTTGCAAATGTGGACCCGACTTTCAAGCACCAATTGACGCAAGGTTTGATCGAAGTTTTGCGCAAGCAATTTGGTGCAAACTGGACACCTCGCTTGGAGCACGTGTTTCGTTTTACCACGCTTGCATTGCTCGACTATCCTCATGCCACAATGAGGGGAATGATATCGATGCTGACGGATAGAAATTATCGTCAGAAAGTGGTGGAATATATTCAAGATGACATGGTGAAAAGATTCTGGGCAATTGAGTTTGCCGACTGGTCGGAGAAATTTGATACCGATGCCATCATCCCGCTCGTCAATAAACTTGGGCAATTTTTGTCAGACCCAATGCTTCGCAATATTTTTGGACAGAAAGAAAATAAAATTGATCTGGGTGAATTGATGAATACTAAAAAAATTATTCTGATCAATCTTTCAAAAGGAAAAATTGGAGAAGAAAACTCGTCGTTTTTTGGAGCTATGTTTATCACCAAGATTAAGCAAGCGGGAATGGAGCGTGCCAAATTGCCACCCAAAGATCGCAATGATTTTTACTTGTATGTGGACGAGTTTCAAAATATCGTCACGGACACTTTTGAAAACATTCTTTCAGAGGCACGTAAATACGGCATCAATCTGACCGTGGCTCACCAATACGTGGGGCAGATTTTACCAAAGGTGGAGCAAGCCGTGCTTGGAAACGTGGGTTCGATTATTGTATTTCGTGTGGGTGGTGATGATGCGGTGAAATTAAAGCCCGAATTGGCACCGATTTTCGATATTAAAGATATGATAAACTTGGGTATCGGAGAATTTTTTATTAAGATGACTATTGATGGGGAAAGTTATGATCCATTCTCGGCCGAGACATTGCGTGTATTGCCACCTACACATCCATCGTATCGTGATCGTGTGGTGGATGCTTCCCGTCGCAAATACGCAATTCCTGCCGGAGAGGCGCAAAGATTGATTGAAGAGGAAGAATCTACAATCGTGCGCTCCGCTCAAGAAAAAGCCGCAATTACAAGGAAAAATAAGACTGATGATGAGGGTGGTGAAGAAGGTGGAGAGCCCGAGGCTGTCGCCTCGGACGCCCCAGCCACGGAAGAAAAAGGTTCCGAACCACTAATTTAAATTTTTTATGAAAAATTAGATATGCAAAAACCCCGAAGGAAAGAGTACTTCTAACGGGGCAGGTTGTAAAAAAATATATGAGTAATATAAATCAAAATGTAATATGCCAAAATTGTAAGAAAAGTTTTATAATTGATATGGATGACTTTAATTTTTATGAAAAAATCAAAGTCCCACCACCGACGTTTTGCTCGACGTGTAGAATGCAGAGGCGATTTATGTTTCGCAATGAAAGGGTATTGCATAAAGGAATATGTGATTTGTGTGAAAAACCAATGATTTCAATTTTTAATCCCGAAAGCCTGTACAAAGTATTTTGTAGTAAATGCTGGTGGAGCGATGATTGGGAGACGGGGGATTACTATTTAGATTATGACCCAAATAAAAACTTTTTTGACCAAATGAAAGAATTGCAATTAAAAACTCCTTTTATGGATAAAATTGTAAGTTATCTGACATTGGAGAATAGCGATTATATAAATCATTCGGCATATTGCAAGAATTGTTATCTTATTTCTACCGCGGATTATTGTGAAAATGTGTATTATAGTAATCTTGCTGTTAGTGTAAAAGATGCCTGTGATTGTACCATGGTGGGAAATTCTGAACTTTTATATGGAACGATTGGAGGTGGTGGAAGCTCAGGGTCTTATTTTTCAAAAAATTGCAAAAAATCAATTAACATTTGGTATTCTAAGGATTGTGTTGGGTGTAACGATTGTTTTGGTTGTGTAAATTTGAGAAAAAAAAGTTACCATATTTATAATGAAGTGTATACTAAAGAAGAATATTTTAAAAAAATAAAAGAAATGGAACTTGATAAATATTCCAGTCATGTAAAAATTCAGGAACATATATATGATTTTTGGAATAAATTCCCTTATAGGTATATGCATGGCAGGATGAATACCAATGTGACGGGGGACTATGTAGTAAATTCAAAAAACGCAAAAGAATGTTATAGGAGCCATCATATTGAAGATGTCGCATATTGCCAGTTTATTTCTATGCCACCATTTAAAGATTCTTATGATGTCACTGAATGGGGCAATGGTGTTGAGCTATGTATTGATTCTGTGACCATTGGTGAAGGAGTGAATAATATAAAATATTCTTCTGGTGTGTGGAATAATTGTCGCAATGTGGAATACTCTATGTATGTGATAAATTCCAGTAATTGTTTTGGTTGTGTAAATTTACGCAAGAAAGAATATTGTATTTTAAATAAACAGTATAGCAAAGAATCCTTCGACAAGCTCAGGACGCAAATTATTGCGGATTTAGAAAAGAACCCATACATAGACAGTAAAGGTAGAGTTTGGAAATATGGGGAATTTTTGCCTTATGATTTGTCACCATTTTCATACAATGAATCATTTGCTCAAGAGTATTTTCCTTTAGATCAAAATCAGATTGAAGATTTCGGATTTAAATATATGGATCCTAAAAAGCCGGACTATAAAGAGACAATAAAATTATCAGATATTCCTGATAGTATCAATGACATACCGGATGATTTTGTAAAAGAAATTATAAAATGTGATTGTGGTAAGTTTTATAGAATTGTTGCTGGAGAATTGCAATTGTTAAGGCGATTTGGTATACCTGTACCACGCAAATGCCCAGACTGTTGGCATGATTTTCGTATGGGTTTATTAAATAAGCCGTATTTGTATGATCGCAAGTGTGATAAATGTGGACTTGAAGTCAAATCTTCCTTTGCTCCCGACCGACCAGAAATTATCTATTGTGAGAAATGTTATCAGCAAGAAGTGGTATAATAAAAATATGAATACGAGGCTAAAAATAGGGGAGTTTTACTATCATTTTAAGCATAATATGGAGGATGTGTTTGATCACGCTTATGTGATTTTGGATTTTGGTTTTGATTTGGAGTATGATAAAGAAGTGGTATTTTACAAGCCACTGTATGAGCTTGTTATTGATGGTGTAAAAGTAAAGACTGGCGTCCGCTCTATAGAAAATTTCACTGAAACAATCACCCGCGACGGCAAAACTTTCCCCAGATTTTCACTCGTCACCGACCCCACAACCATTTCCCAACTACAAAATAAAAAGTAAGATTGTCAACCAGAAGTCGGACTTATGGCAAATGTGATTGGATAATTAAAAATAAAACACCGGGGATTTTTCAATCACCGGAGCTTTTTAATGAGTTTTTATTTTTTTGTTGCCTTTTCATTTCTATAAAAATTGGCAACATAGTAATAATTGTAAAGATCAACATTACTCCCGAGAACAGACTATTTTTTACTGATAATTCTGGTTTATTTAACAACATTAAACTATGAACAATCAAAAATAAAAAAAGTGGGAAAAATGTTGTGATAAATTTTTCTGGTTTTTTCCAAGTATCTTTCAATATTGGCAATCCTGCAATGACTTGAGATATTGTCGCAAATATAATCGCATAATATTCATCAGATGTAAGCCAGATTATTATACAAAGAAAAACTAATACAGACATCCATTTTTCAAAATTGGGCATCTTGGTCCTATATTTAAATGAAATTATTGTTGCGAGACATGAAGCTGGAACAAAAACGAATAATGAAATAGGGTTTCCTTTTTCCAAAATCGTCACAATCAAAAGTATTACATCTAGAAAAAACCAAAGTATCCAAGTGTAAAAATTTTGTCCAGCACAGTGCTCTTTATCTTTTAACATCGCTCGGATAAGGGGTAAATATGCAAATACCCCCATAATGATAATCACCCAATCTAAGGGTGTCATTTCTGTGAGTAATTTATTCATTTTTTATCTCTTATTTTTTCTTTTTATTTTAAACTAAAAATAGGAATATGTCAAGGGTTAAAAATTTCCAAAATTGTATATAATTTATCTATGAATTCTGTCCGCCCAAGGCGGATTCGTCTTGGGCGGAAAACTAAAATTTTATGAGTAATACAAATCAAAATAAAGTATGTAAAAATTGTAGTAATAATTTCACCATCGAGCCGGATGATTTTTCTTTTTATGAGAAAATGAAAGTTCCATTACCGACTTGGTGTCCGGAATGTAGGATGATTCGTCGTCTTTCTTTTAGAAATGAACGTAATTTATTTCGCAGAAAAGACGCATTTACTGGAAAGGATTCTTTTTCAGGTTTTCCGGCAGAGGCCAATTTAAATACATATGAAAACAGTTATTGGCACTCTGATCAATGGGACCCCATGGATTACGGAGCTGATTATGATTTTACGCGTACATTTTTTGAACAATTTTATAATTTATTTTCTGTCGTACCACTACCAGCAAAATCATCCGCTGGGTTTATGATTAATTCAGATTATTGCAATGAAGCAGGAAGGCTTCGTAATGCGTATTTGTGTTTTGATTCAGATTTTGTGGAGGATTCAGCATATTTAGTTAAAGCTACAAATATTAAAGATTCTTTGGATTCTCATGAAGTAATAGATGATGAACTCTGCTATGAGTGCGTTATGGTTTACAAATCTTACAGAACTTTTTATTCTTTAGATTGTGAAAGTTGTGTAGATGTTTGGTTTTCCAAAGGACTTCGTGGTTGTACGAATTGTTTTGGTTGCGTGAATCTTCGAGGCAAGTCCTATTACTTTTTCAATGAACCATTATCTAAAGAAGAATATGAAAAAAAAGTATTGGAATTAAATCCTAGATCATATCAATCAATTAAAAAATTATACCCTAGTATTTTAGAATTTTGGCAAAAATTTCCAGTAAAATTTTATCATGGAATAAAAAATATAAATTGCACAGGTGAGAGAATTAGTAATTCAAAAAATGTTCGAGATTCTATTTCGATAGATGAAGGTGAGAATCTACGTTATATAGAGATCAGTGTTTTGAAAGCCGCGAATTCATACGATTGTGTTCAACTTTTTATGGGAATGGAAAATGCTTATGAATGTGTGACATGTGGAGATGGTTCTTATAATCTACGATATTGTTTTAATTGTTGGGGTGAATCACGCGACCTTGAATATTGTAGTTATTGTGTGGGATCGGCTGATTGTTTTGGATGTGTTGGTCTTTCTAAAAAAAAATATTGTATTTTTAATAAACAATATACAAAGGAGGAATATTTTGAATTGAGGGATAAAATTATAAAGCATATGAATGAAATGCTATATTTTGATTCATTGGAAAGAGTTTATAAATACGGTGAATTTTTCCCAAGTCAATTTTCGCCACTCGCATACAACGAAAGTTTGGCACAAGATTATATGCCATTAGATTCCGAACAAGCAAAAGAAAAAGGATTTATGTGGCGTGAACCAAATGCTCGCGAGTTTCAAACTACGATTCAAGGCATAGATTTACCCGATTTACTCAAGGATACGACAGATGATATTACAAAAGAAATTATTGCTTGTGAGGCTTGTAAGCGCGCATATAGAATAGTTCCTATTGAATTGCAATTTTATAAACGTATTGGCCTACCATTACCTCACAAATGTCACAATTGTAGATTTTTAGATCGTTTTAAATTTATAAATAGTCCTAAACTTTGGCACAGGTCTTGCATGAAAGATGGTTGTACAAATGAATTTGAGACTAGTTATTCACCAGAACGACCTGAAATAATATATTGCGAAAGTTGCTATCAAAATGAAGTAAATTAGTCGTGGGTTTTGGACAGATTTATTGTCTATTCATTTAGTTTTTATGTTATAATAAAAACAATATGACTGAAGTTTCAATCCCTTATAATAAAGATATTACATATTTTGCAAAGACAAATTTCAGAAACACTGATCAGGTTTTTGGTATTAAAAGAAAAGATAGAAGGCAACATATGTATGTACTTGGAAAATCTGGTACCGGTAAATCTGTATTGCTTTCCAATCTTATTGTTCAAAATATTCAAAATGGAGATGGGCTTTGTGTGGTTGATCCACACGGAGAATTGGTGGAGGAAGTTTTAAATTTAATTCCTCCACATAGAGCAAAAGATGTGATTTATTTTAACCCAGCAGATACTGATTATCATATCGGGTTCAACGTATTGCAACTCGAAGATCCGAAATATAAGCACTTGGTGGCTTCAGGACTTATGGGAATTTTCACCAAAATCTGGGCCAATGCTTGGAGCTCTCGTATGGAATACATCTTAAACAATGCCATCCTAGCCCTTCTAGATACCCCTGGGACGACGCTTTTGGGTATTCCGAGGCTTCTTGTTGATAAAGATTATAGGCAGACAATAATAAACAATTTAAAAGATCCAGTGGTCAAAGCATTTTGGGTGCATGAATACGAGCAATGGCGTGATCAATTTAGAAATGAAGCTATTGCTCCGATTCAAAATAAAGTCGGTCAATTCCTCTCAACTTCCATTATTAGAAATGTCGTTGGTCAGGAAAAAAGTACTATTGATATTTTCAATATAATGAATGAAGGAAAGATTTTTCTTGTGAACGTTTCAAAAGGAAGAATCGGAGAAGACAACTCAGCATTACTCGGAGGAATGCTCATCACAAAGATTCAACTTGCTGCTATGGAACGTGTGCGTATTCCGGAAGATGAACGTAAAGATTTTTATCTATATGTGGATGAATTTCAAAACTTTGCGACTGATTCATTTGCAAATATTTTATCTGAAGCTCGAAAATATCGTCTTAATCTAATTATTGCTCATCAATATACTGCCCAACTTGAAAATAAAGATGGAAGTAAAGTTCGTGACGCAGTGTTTGGAAACGTGGGGACGATGATCATCTTTCGTGTGGGAGCCGATGATGCTGAATTTCTTGAAAAAGAATTTGAGCCAGAATTTATGGCACAAGATTTGGTCAACCTGCCAAACTTCAATGTGTATTTAAAATTGATGATTGACGGTATCACAAGTCGTCCATTTTCTGCTATAACTTTACCTCCCATAAAGATAGATAAGACGCTCGGTATTCAAGACAAGATTATTGAAATGTCTCGCGAGCTTTACACAAAATCACGAGAAGAAGTGGAAGATGCGATTACAAAATGGAGTGGAAGTCTTCAGGGTGCTGGTGGTGAAATAGAAGGAAAATTTAAAGCAGTTTGTGTGTCTTGTCAAAAAGAAACTCTGGTGCCTTTTGAGCCAAGAGAAGGTTTGCCTGTTTATTGCCGTGATTGTATGAAAAAGATTAAAGCTGGAGAATTGCAACCCGTTCGAGGATTTGTAAATCCATCTGCAGAGAAAAGAAAAGAGGCCTCTCGTTCACCACTCGCAGCACTCGGCATTGAATTTACAGAAAATAATACTCAAAAAATAGTGGAAAAAGGACAAAATACTCCTATTAGAGGTGGTTTTGACAATAGAAAGAAAACTATAATGCCAAATAAATCCTTAAATAATGATAAACCACAATTTATAGAAAGGAAAAAAAGTGGTCCATCACCAATGCTTAAAGGGTTGTTGAAAAATATTGGTCTTGGTAAAAAAGATGATATACAAAAGATTGAAGATTTACCAATAGAAGAGATAAAAAAAGAAATACCAAAAGCAATGTCTTTGTCTAGCTTAAAAAATGCAGATTCTCCAAATACAATAAAAAAAGAAGAAAAAATAGAAATGCCAAAAATTACAAAAGAAGCTTCAGCCGAGCATTTAAATTCTCTAAAAGATATGTTAAGTAATATTCCTAAAAAAGAAGAGCCAGTACAAAAAATAGAAATTCCAGTAAAACCTATATCTA
>CAYHYF010000004.1:19830-24161 GCA_964360745.1 uncultured Candidatus Saccharibacteria bacterium
CACCTATCCCTGAAAAAGAAGAAGTAGTAAATTCAGACGATAAATGGAAAAAAAGAGTACCACAAAAAGAAGTACCAGAAGATGTGCTTAAAAAAGTTTTGGAGTAACACTTTTAAAAGTTTAATAAAATATTTTATGAGGAAAATTTTTTATAATGTATTTTTGTTTCTAATTTTATTTTGCTTTTTTCCATTTATAGCAAAAGCATCTGTTGTGATAAGTGAAATTGCCTGGATGGGGAATTCGAGCAATGCAAATGCTGAATGGATAGAGCTTTACAATAATGGAAGTGAAGATATTGATTTATCGGGTTTTACTATTTCTGGTTCTGTCTCGATCACTATTCCAAGTGGAAAAAGCATTGTGGGAGGAGGATTTTTCTTGCTTGAGAGGACAAGTGACGGATCGGTACCAGAGATAACAGCAGATCATATATATACTGGTGCACTTGCCAATACCGGAGGAAACATCACATTGAAAGATGGTGGTGGGGTAATGCTGGACGAAGTTCTATATCCATCTGGTTGGCCAGCTGGAAGCAATGACACAAAAGAGACAATGCAAAAAATTGGTAATTCTTGGGCCACAGCAAGTCCTAGTCCAAAGGCAAATAATACACAAAATACAGCTTCAAATTCTGATGATACAAATAATACGACAAATAATTCTAATACAAACACAAATACAACTACTTCAAATTCCAACACAAGTTCAAATACTAAAACTCCAGCCTATAAAGACATGGTTGCAAAAATAATAGTAAATCAATCCATAGTACCACTCAATGCTCCGGCTACATTAAAACCAGAAATCTTTGGTCATTATGGAGAAAAAGTAGAAAAAGGAAAAATTATTTGGAATTTTGGTGATGGTGTTATAAAAGAGGCAGCTAGTTTTGAAATTGTATATCATAAGTATAAACGTATTGGTGATTATACTGTGTCTCTCCAATATTTTGAAAATAACAAAAAAGAGGAACCAGATTTGGAAAAAAAGATAAGTATAAAGGTGGTACCTTCGCAAGTCATCATATCTCGTATTGGGGATTTAAATGATCCGTATGTGGAAATTGAAAATAAATCCTCGTATGAAATTTCTTTGAAAGATTGGAAATTGATAGCTGGTGGAAAGAGTTTCTCTTTTCCTGCGGGTACATACATAACTCCAAATAGAAAGATTATGTTTGGCCCAGAGGTCACAAATTTTTCTGAGCAGGATTTTAGGGTGATAGTTTTAATGCGACCAGGTTTTGAGGTGGAGGACGTATATCCTGATGACTTGTCATTTTTACCAGACAATATAGATAATTTTAAAACTACAAGTGTAGGGTATACTCGTAGTCATGAGGATTTTTCAAATAGTCAAAAAGAAAAAGAGATATTTATAGATCAAGATATAGATTCAGGTGAAGTTCTAGATCTGCGTGGATTATCTGGCCAAGAAGCAAATGCAGTATCATCATCAAATATAAATCCAACTGTACTTTTGGTTTTAATTATTGTTTTTGGACTTGTCGGTGTATTTTTTATAAAGAAATGGAAAATACAAAAAAACACAGACGAAATGTCGCACCTATCATCAGATGATATAAAGATTATTGAGTAGTAGTTTTTACTGTCGTGGGAGTAGTAGGTATTTCTTCTATTGGTATGATATTTTCATTACTTGATTTTACTTGCACAGCTTCGCCTATAGCTTTGATTGAAACAGTCTCTTTCTCTATTTTAGCTATTATCCCATCTACTGCTTTAGAAGTTTCTTTAGAAGAAGTAGCTTGTTTTTCTGTGACTTCTTTTATTTCTGGTTTTACATCAGTTGTATTTACTGGAGTTGTAATTAGAGGTTCTGTTCCAGCTATCATTCCGATTTTATCTTCTTCTGTTTTTATTACATCACTTATTTCTTTTTCACTTATGATCTTTAAATCGTTTAGATTATTTTTATGTTGTTCTATCAGAGGGGCCATTTCTTCTGTCGCTTTTTGAAATTCTAAAGGATCTTCAGCTTTTAATTCTTTTGCAACTTTATCTATTTCTGCAATATGAGTATCGAGCACTTTTTCTATTTCAGCAGTTTTTTCTGCAGTAAGTTCTCCTGTCTCAGCGAGAGTTTTCACTTCCTCAATTCTTTTTGCTACACGAGCTTGGTTGTATATAAGCTTTGCTTTTGAGGATGTGATAAATGCACCACGTACTTCTTCTACTGTGTTTACTTTAAATTTATATAAGATATCTCCTGGTAAAGCCATATTTGCTTTTACAGATATGCCACTTCCACCAGCTATTAAGATGACAAAAGAAGCAAAGACTATGCCAGTAATTTTAAATATATGAAAAGCATAAGGACTTTTTACTTTATATGTAGATTTTTTTATTTCTTTAGTTGAATGATTATCTATAAATTTCAATATATTTAAGCGTAGCAAATCCCGTTCGGCATTTGTCATGCGAATTTTTGAAATTTCCTCTAATTTTTCTTGAAATTTTTTCATATTATTTTTGCTCCTCTAATTTTGAAATTTGCTTCAACTTTTCAAGACCACGATGAATTCTGACAGATATATTGTTTTCCGTCTCGCCTGAGATTTCACTTATCTCTGCGATTGATAAATCATTCATATATCGCAAGACGATGACTTCTTGATATTTTACATCCAAATTATCCACATGCTCCCACAATTCTTGGCCTGATAAATTTGATTCTATTTTTTCACGTTCGTCATATCCATAGTCAAAACCTTCTTCAAGTAAATTGTCTAGTGATTCTGATGTCTTTTTTCTGTATGAATCGATAATCAAATTTTTTAAAGTTTTGTATAAAAAAGCTCGGAGATTATCTATTTTTTTCCCATCATATATATACTCCCAAGTCTTTGTAAATGTGTCTTGCACTATATCAAGGGCCAATTCTCGGTTTGAAACTTTAAAAAGAGCATACCTTAAAAGGTCGTCAGACCATTGGTTATAACCCTTTATAAAGCTATCTTTTTCTTCTTGCATGGTCTTCATATGTTATGACGATTATATGACATTTATATTACAGTGTCCATATCTATAATCTATCCGTCTATTTTACCTTATTTTCTTTTATTTTTAAAGGGTTTTTGGTATAATAGTGGATATGAATGAAGAAGATAAAAAGAATATTGTGATTGTTGGTGGGGGATTTACTGGGATCAGGTGTGCTCTCGATTTGGCAAAAAAAAATATTTCTGGGGTTAAAATAACACTGATTTCAAATAAACAGCACTTTGAATATTATCCTCGCATATATCGTGCAGTGACGGGGGAGTCTCCAGCTGAGGTTTGCATTTGTTTGTCTCATATTTTTGAAAATAAAAATATTGATTTGATTATAGACGATGTGACTGATGTTGATACAGAAAAGAAGATTGTTTTTGGAAAAAATAAAAATTATAAATATGATGATTTAGTTTTAGCTTTGGGTAGCCAGACTGTGTATTTCAATATTGAAGGATTGGAAGAAAGAGCTTTTGGATTTAAATCTATAGAAGAAGCCTTAAAATTGAAAGCTCATCTTCACAAAATGTTTGATGTGTATCTTTCTTCAAATAAAGAAGATTTAGTCAATCAACTTCACATCGTGGTAGTGGGTGGCGGGCCATCTGGTGTGGAACTTGCTGGAAAGCTCGTAGCTTATATGAGAGATATCGCACGCAAGCACACAGTGGACAACAATTTTGTGACGATTGATCTGGTGGAAGCATCCACAAGACTTATGCCTTATTTACCAGAAGCTATTTCAAATAGAGTATATAAAAGACTTCACGAACTGGGTGTAAATATATTTTTAAACAGGACGGTGGTGAAAAATGATATAGATGAAATCACGATGAAAGATATGTCTATGAAATCAAATACTCTCATTTGGACAGCTGGTTCAAAGACAAATTCTTTTTATAAAAAAATGAAAGGTTTGAATTTTAAAGACAACAATAAGGTAATTGTGGATGAATATATGAATGTCTTTGGTATTGATAGTTTATATATTGGTGGAGATGCAGCATTTACAAAATATTCTGGTCTTGCTCAGACGGCGATTTATGATGGCAGATTTATAGCTTGTAATCTTTTTAGAAAATATTCTGGACTTAGACTTAAAAAATACAAACCTAAAAATGTGGCTTACGATGTGCCAGTGGGCAAGCACTGGGCAGCACTCGCTGTGGGGCATTTTCGCATGTATGGATATCTTGCTTGGCTTGCCCGCGAGCTGATAGACATACAATTCTTTTTATCGATCTTGCCTTTCAAAAAAGTAATGCATATATTTTTCTCAAAAAGAAATTCTCATGAAATGTGCGAAAATTG
>CAYHYF010000005.1:0-23595 GCA_964360745.1 uncultured Candidatus Saccharibacteria bacterium
TGGTTTACTTTTTGTCTTAAGAATGGGGTACCTTACACCATATCTATATATATGTCCCTCTTTATTTATATATGGGTTTTTATTCATATCTTCAATTATCTCCTCACGAAGTTTTTCATATTCTTGTTTATTGTATTGTTTGTTTAAAATACAATATTCGGGCTTACGCATGGAGACACAGCCAAAATGATACGATCCTCCCATAGAAAGTTTACAGTATTCAATATTTGAAATCCCGTGACCACAATCATGAGCAAATTTTATATTTTGAGCTTGGTCGCCGACAGTCATACATTCATACACCTGATGAACACTACCTCCCCAATCAGTATAGTCGTATGAATCTTGAACCTTGCCCAATTTAATAAGCATTAAAAACTTTGAATCCTCACAATCTATAACATCATAAGAATGATGGACATTTTTTGAATGAAATACATAACTACCACTCACATCTTGAGATAATGTTTCCCAAGCTGGTTTTGGTGGATTTTTTTTAAAATATTCTTGTATTTTATTTTTCCAAAAAATATATTCTTTGTAAGAACCTAAATCTATAGATTTTATTTTTTCTTGATAAGATTCTTTTATAAGGTGTTCACCCATAAAAACATATGCTCCATTTCGTAGACTTACTGCACCAAAACAATCATGATTTCCTTCACAATCTCGTATAAAAAAACAATCATTACAAAATCGATTATTTCCAACAGATCCGACAATGTTATATGATTTATATAAATGTGAACACTCGTAAGCATTTTCAACATCCATAATACAAGCACTACTGTATACATTTTTAACCCTGGTCATTAAATAATCAGCAACACAATCTTCAGCATCTTCGGTATAATAAATTAAATAACAATTTTTTGAATTACCAACATGATTTGTATATGGTGAAAGTTCTCCAGTAATTTTATCTATCGAAAGTCCAATTATTGGTGTCTTGTGAAGTAACTCATTCCATTGTTCAAAAAAATTTCTATTTGGATTGTAATCCATTCCATAATCTCTCGCATCCCATTTATCACTCCACCAGCATTTTGTGCAATATACAACATACGGTGCATCAGGGTGATACATTGATATTTTCATTTCTCCACATAAATCACATTTTCTTTTAAAAAGTTCTAGCCCTTTCATCCAAATAAGTCTCCTTTGTAATCTACACTCTGGACAAAAAGTCGGTGGTGGGACTTTGATTTTCTCATAGAAAGAAAAATCGTCTGGTTCGATGGTGAAATTTTGTTTACAGTTTTGGCAATTTCGAGTTTCGGTTTCCATAAGTAAATTATAACATATCCACCCCGCCCTACGGGCACCCCTCAAGAGGGGAATTTTAATGCAGTGGTGCGGTTTTTTATTGTTTCCAGTACCAATTTATATATACTTGGCATGTTTTTCTTTACATCAATATCAGGAATTCTAATCACCAATAAATGTAAGCTTTTCATGTATGCATCTCTTTCGGCATCATATTCAAATTTATTATCGTGACTTGAACCATCTATTTCAAATACTAAACCCAACTCTGGAATAAAAAAATCCACAATGTAATTGCCGATTATAACCTGCCTATCTATATCAAAACCAATTTTATTTTTATCTTTAAATGTTTGCCAAAATAAAACTTCTGATAAATTGCCAGCTTTTCTCAATGATTTAACTCTATCCAATAAAAGTTTATTTTTAGGAATTTCCCAATATGGATAAAGAGAGTCTGCATTCCAAGATTCCCCTCTTGAGGGGTGGACTCTGTACTCAGAGGACGGGGTGGATGAATTCTTTTTCATATTAGTTACTCTTCTAATATCTTTAGCATTTCTGCCACAGCAGAGACGGCATTTGTCGCATGGAGTCTTATGCGAGGAGATATTTGCTCAGGTTCTATTTCTGGGCCCATTATGCCCATACCTATGGGTTTTTCGTATTCAAGCTGTAAATCTATCAAAGCTTTCGTCACAGCTTGTCCCATCACAAGACCATGTGCAGTACCCCCTTTTTCAATAATCCCAAGCACAACTACGCCGTCTATGGCACTATCTTGCAATAACTTTTTTACCATAAGTGGCTTCTCCAGTGACCCCGGCACCCAAATTTCTTTTACAATATTTAAATTTTTTTCTTTTGCAGTGTCTCTCGCAATTTCAAGCATTATATCCATCTCTTTTTTATGAAAATTACCGAGTACTATAGCTATGTTATTTTTCATTGTTTTTCTTGGCTCGCCGTAGCATTTGCATAGGTGGCTTCTTAATTAATTTTACAATATGTTTTGATACTATATCAAATTCAAGATTTACACAATCCCCCTTTTTCAATGTACCCAATGTCGTAATCTTGAGAGTATGAGGTATGAGAGACACTGTAAAATCTGAATGGTTGCATTTAGAAACTGTCAGACTTATGCCATCGACAGCTACAGACCCTTTATCTATAATGAAATTAGTAAACTTTTTTGGGAAACTTACCGTAATATCTTTTTCATTTTTATTTTCTGCAATTTTTTTTACTACACCCACACAATCAATATGTCCTGTGAGTATATGTCCCCCGAGCTTATCCCCAAAAACGAGAGCGTGCTCAATGTTTACTTCTTTTGGAATTTTCTTTCCAAAAATAGTTTTCTCAAGTGTTTCTTTTATTACTTGAAAATAAACAGTCTGCCCAGTCTTTTTATAAACTGTAAGGCAACAACCAGCTACAGAAATAGAATCTCCTATTTTAGTTTTTATAGCATATGGTAAATCTAAAACAATTTCTAGTAAATTATTTTTTTTAATAGATTTTTTAATTTTAACTTTCTTCTCTATAATTCCAGTAAACATTTTAATTTATGATAGTTCCTATAAATTTTTCACCGTCTAAATATTTTTTTAAGCTATTTAAATTATGTCCATTTATAAACACGACTTTTAAATTTTTTTCCTTGGCTTCACGTGAAGCAATTGGATCAAACGGAGAAGAGAGTCCTGGATTCCATTCTTTTGGAACCAACTTCAAAAATTCATCCCAAGAGATAGTTTCAAACTTTTTAGCATCACTGTTTGTGAGTGGATCTTTATCGTATATATAATCTGTATTTGAAAGATTGATCACCACACCAGCTCCAACACTTTCTGCTGAGTAAATTGCAGCCAAATCACTACTGTTGCCCGGCTTCCAGCCAGCACTCATGATTACGGGTTTATCTGTTTCTGGAATCATGCCGGGGTCAAAAACTACTTTTTCATAAGCAAGATCACCCAAAGCAATACGTACAAATTCAGAATTTAATCGAGTAGATGCAATACCCATCCAATCAAGATTATCTTTTGATGGATTTACTATTCTTTCGAGCGCTTCGTTATATTTTCTTGCAATTTTTCCACCACCAGTAATAAGTATAAACTTAAAACCTTTTTCTACATATTCTTTTATTAAAAAAACAAAATTTTCCACAAAATCTACATCTATTTCATTTGGCACGATAAGTGATCCTCCGAGCGACATTACGATGTATTTTGAGTCTTTCATATTAAATTTCAAGTTTTGATATTAATTCTTTATGCACATCTTCCACTGACTGCTCTCCATTTACAGTATATATTTCATAACCTTCTTTATCTTTAAAATAATTCATTGCTGGCAATATATTGTTTACATATTCATCAAACCTCTGCGCAATACCTATGTCTGTATCATCAGAGCGCCCACGAAGCTTCATCCTTTTACTTGCCTCTTCTTTACTCAACTTTATATAAATGATAGATATATTTGATCGGGAATAAAAATCCATAGCACTCTCAAGTGCTTGTGACTGACCAATTGTACGAGGATAACCATCAGCAATTAAAATATTGTCTTTGGATAAATTTTCAGTCAATATTTTTGAAAAAAGACTTATTGTAATAAAATCTGGCTGAAGAAACCCACCTTCCAATTTTTCTTTCACAAGCTCTCCTGTATAGCTACCACTGGATGTAAGTTTGCGAAATTCAGATCCTGGATAAGCAAGTGTAATGTCTAAAGATGGATTGCTATTTTTTAGATATTTTTCTAAAAGCTCAATCTGTGTACCCTTACCAGAACCAGCTATTCCAAAAAAAACGAATGTTTTTGATTTATGATTTTCTTTATTCATATACTTTAATATAGCACATTAAAAAAAGCCCTCAAAAAGGACTTTTTTTAATATTCTCTCATTGAGAGCTGAGCTTCAATTTTTTTAACTAAATCAAGTACAACAGATACGACAATCAACAACGCAGTACCACCCACAGCAAATGCTGAAATATTTGTAATCGATTTTATAATAAGTGGCAATACGGCAATGATACCAAGAAATACGGCCCCTACTAATGTAATTCTATTTAAAATATGAGAGATGTAGTCACGAGTAGCAGTACCCGGACGAATACCTGGTACAAATGCTCCATTTTTCTGAAGATTTTCAGCAAGCTGATTTGGGTCAAATGTGACGGCAGTGTAAAAGTATGTAAATATAAATACAAATATAAAATAGACTATAGAGTAAAGCCATGTCGCCCCTGAAAACCATATGAGACCACGAGAAATTGATTGTAAAATTCCGATAGATGAACTAGAAAGTAAACTACCGATCATTTGTGGAAAAATAAGAATAGACAAAGCAAAAATAATTGGAATAACACCAGCTTGATTTACGCGAAGTGGAATATATGTGGAAGCTCCACCAGAAGTAGCTCCTGCCCCTCTTATTTGTTTTGCATATGTGACGTGTATTGGGCGCTCAGCTTCTGTGACTACCACAACTCCTGCGACGATAAGAAGACCAATGGCAAAAAGTAAAATATAAAGTGGTAATTGTGAAGGCTCAAAAGTAAATAAAAATTGACTTACACTTCCTGGTAATCCTGCGACGATACCAGCAAAAATGATAAGCGAAACTCCATTACCAATTCCAAATTCTGATATAAGCTCACCGATCCACATAAGAAGCATCGAACCTGCGACGATTATAGATACACTAGCAAAATGCTGAAATAGGGTCATATCACCGATAAGACCTTGATTTTTCAACAATGCGAGCAAACTGAGACCTTGTACTATAGCCAAAGGTATAGTCAAAAGTCTAGTGTATTGAGAAAGTTTTTTCCTGCCAATCTCCCCTTCTTCTTGTTGCATTCTTTTTACAGCCGGAACCATAAAACCAAGAAGTTGCATTATGATAGATGAAGTGATGTATGGTCCCACACCAAGCATCATCACAGATAGATTGGATAATCCTCCACCAGAAAAGATATTTAAAATTCCAAGGAATTGATTATTGTTTAGCACACGTCCAAGCTCCAATGCACCAATTCCTGGCACTGGGATATTTGCCAAAAGCCTAAAAATTACTAATGCCAAAAGCACAAATAGAATCTTTTTTCTCAAAGATTTATCTGTAAAAACAATTTTAATTTTTCTCCAAACGTTTTCCATTTTTTTATTTTATAGTTCCTCCGGCTTTTTCAATTTTCTCTTTTGCTTTTTCTGAAACTACACAACCTTCTATATTGATTTTCTTTGTGATCTCACCAGTACCGAGGATTTTTACTGTGACAGGATGCTTACCACCCACTTTACGAATAAGTTTATTTAGAAAAAGAAGATCTTTGTTTACAATTGTGCCATCTTCAAATATATTTAGTGCTCCTATATTTACCACAGATGATTTTTGATTTCTACCAGAAAATCTATATCCTCGAAGTTTTGGAAGCTTTTTTATTATATCACGAATTTGTGGACGCTTTTTATGACCAGCACGAGCATTTTGACCTTTTGTACCGCGGCCCGAGGTCTTGCCACGAGTTCCCCCACGACCTACTTGGCGCGCTTTTTTGTTTGGACTATTTCTTTTTAGTGTATGTAATTGCATAAAATTTATTTATCATTAACTGTCTCAACTTTTTCATCATCTTTCAATTCCAATGTTTTAGTTTGAATCTTGCCACCATTTAATCTAAAACTTGATAGTGCTAAAAAAGCGGCACGGGCATTGTTTAACTTATTTTTACTTCTTGTATGAATCTTTGCTGTGACGTTTTTAATACCTGCCAACACAAGCATGTCCCGCACAGTACTTCCAGCCACAAGACCCTTGCCTTTATTTGGCATAAGATTCAATTGTGAGCTTGAATATTTTACAGAGACATCATACGGTATAGACATTTCCTTTGTGGTCTTTATTTTAAACATATTCTTTTTTGCTTGCTTTAGAGCTTTACTTATCGCAAGAGCTGTATCTGCACCTTTCCCAGTACCAAGACCGATGCTTCCCTTTTTATCTCCAATAGCAAGGGCGACAGCAAAGCTCATCCTGCGACCACCAGATACGACACGCGTCACACGACGTATGCCAATCATCTTTTGATCAAATTCTGGTTTTGGTCTTTCAAAATTTGGCCCACCACCTCTTTTGCGATCATTACCTCCAAAGCTACGCTTTTTTATAAAAGCTTTTGGTCCTGTATTGTTTTGTTGTTGATTTTGTTCAGCCATAAATATTTAAAATTTTAATCCTCCTTCACGAGCACTATCTGCCAATGCTTTTACACGACCAGTGTACTTAAATCCATTTCTATCAAAAACAACTTCTTTGATTCCTTTTTCAATTGCAAGCTTTGAGACTTCTTTACCGACTATTTTTGCACGTTCAGTCTTTGTAATTTTCTTATCAGCATCACTTTTCAAATCTGTAGCCGAGACAAGGGTCGCTCCTTTTTTATCATCAATAATCTGAGCATAGATATATGAATTTGAACGAAAAACAGACAAGCGTGGACGGCCTCCACCACCCAAGATTTTCGCTCGAATTTTTTTCTTTAATCTTATTCTTTTTTCTTGTGTTTTTTTCATAATTTATTTTATATCTTCTAGTCACTAAAACCTAGCTACTAGAACCTAATTTTATGCTGCCTTCTTGCCTTGTTTACGTCTGATAACTTCACCTTCATATCTGAATCCTTTTCCTTTGTATGGTTCTGGTTTTTTATTTGCACGAACCATTGCACTAAATTGACCCACAAGTTCTTTATCTATCCCTGAAATTGTGATTATATTTTTTTCTGCTTTGACTTCGAGACCTTTTGGGATTTCTATTTTTACTGGGTGAGAAAAACCGAGAGCAAGATTGAGGCTAGTACCTGCCACCTCAGATTTGAATCCCACTCCTTCAAGAATCAATTTTTTTAGATAGCCATCATTTACACCTATCACCATATTTTTAATATGAGATGCATATGTACCCCATAAAGCTTTTAGGAAATTATCTTTCATATTTTTAGGAGTCAATGTAATCTCGCTACCAGCAATATTTATAGAAATATCTCCAGGAAAATCACGAGTGAGTGTGCCCTTTGGCCCCTTTGCAGTCAATATAGTATCAGATAGAGTCACTTCTGTTTTTTCTGGTATAACGATTGTTTGTTTTCCTATTCTTGACATAAAATTATTTATAGTAATTTATAAAACTACCAAATTTTAAATAATACTTCTCCACCGACAAGCTCTTTTCTGGCTTCTCTCCCTGTAAGAATTCCTTTTGGAGTCGTGAGTACAACCATCCCATGACCATTTTTTACTGAACGAATCTCTTTTGTGCCAATATAAATACGGCAAGAAGATTTTGATATGCGCTCAACTCCTGATACTCTCGCTTCCCCATTGGCTCCATAAGCAAGATCGATAGCCAAAACAGGAAATCCTTTTCTCATCTTTTTTGACACATCTTTTACATATCCATTTTTCTCTAAAACTTTAGCAATAGAAAATTTAATATTTGAATAAGGAACAACAACACTTTCGTGTTCGCGAAGGTTTGCATTCTTTATCATATTTATCATGTTTGCTATTTGATCCATTGTATTTAAATAAAATTATGTTATTTTGTATTTCTTTTCTACCTGCTACTTGCTACATACTACTTGTCCCTACCAGCTTGATTTTCGGACACCTGGTAATAGTCCATCATTTGCCAATTCTCTAAAACAAATTCTGCAAATACCAAAATCTCTCATGTAAGCGCGACCTCGGCCACAACGAAAACAACGATTTGTCTCTCGTGTTGGAAATTTTGATTTCTTTAAATGTCTTGCTATTACAGATTTTTTTGCCATAAAAATTAGGTTCTAGTGACTAGTAATTAGTGACTAGATGGTGAAATCTGGATATCTCGTTTATTTTCTTAAATTCCTATAAATCCTTTATATTATAGACACTTAAGGAGAAAAACGGATCCACAACTCACTCCCGTCTATACTAGCAAAACCCTCCCCAAAAGTCAACCTCAAAGCCTCACCCCCTTCCCCCTCTCCAGAATACTGGAGAGGGGGTGAAATACAAATTCAACTGTCCGATTTTTTGATATAATTTGCCCCTCCATACACCTACCACACAAAAAGAAAACCCGCCATATAGCGGGTCGTCCGTTAAAGGCAGGTTTGGTATTTTAGTGCAATAGTCTGGTAATTTTAAAAATTCCAAACATAATTGCATAGCAAGCTACAAAAATGGCTACAAAAATAATGCCTACAAAAATTCCTTCTATTTCTTCAAAATTATTTGCCATACTCGCAAAAGTCATTGATGAAAGAGCAAAAACATAGACCAGAGACGTGAGTCCAGCAAAATTGCTAACCTTCGGTACAACAAAATCTCCAAAGCTGACCGATCGTATAAACCCAGCTGAAGCACTAAGAATAAAAAGTGCAAATGCCATCAAAACAAACAGCATTTGAACAAAATCTTTAGTTTGTGGCTCTCTATCAGGAGGTACAACGGCTAAAAGAATCATCGCACATAAAACAAAAACAAATAAGCCAATCCAATTTAAAGTTTTCATAATGTTTTTTTCTTTATTTTATAGCATAGGAACTACCCTTTTGTCAAGCAATTGAAAAAGCGCATCTTGGTAGATGGCTTTTTAAAATTGTTTTCCAATTGCTGAGCTAAATAGCTTCGACAACAGAACGGAGTTTTTTAGTTCAGACTTCTTCATCTTTATTATCACGATCTTTTTCTTTGGTACTTAAGATAAAAATGTAGAGTCCAATAAAAAATCCAAGTAGACACCCTCCAACAACAATAACATTATCAAGATTTCCTGACTCGATAAACAACAGTAGTTTTTTCATAAGTTTTTAAATTAGAGATTTACCTTGATAATACTCCCTGTATCATAAAAGTCAACAACACCTTAACGTGGCACAAAAAAAGTCAAAGAGTGGTTGTTCAAGGTGCATTAGTTTTTCAAACAATCTAAGTTGCTCTAAATTAAGGACATTACTTGAATAGGTGTTTGAATTATCCGACCATATTCGGTATTCTTTTGTACCGTCAGGCTTAATTCTGGTGTGAACTTGTTTGCTCATATTTTTTTGTTCTTTTTTTGTATTATAGCATATATACTACCATTTTGTCAAGCAAAAAGACCCTTATAAAATAAGGGTCTTTTTGGGGGAAATTTGGAAATATTTTGGGGGGATTTTAGAAAAATTTTTTACTTTTTAAATGGCATGCCAAGGGCGAGGAGGAAGGCTGTAGCTTCGGGTTTTGTCTTTGCTGTGGTGACGATCGTCACAGCCATAGAAAATACATTTCTCAATTCTTCATCTCCTGCTTCTGGGAAAATCGTATGCTCTTTGAGAGCAATTGTGATATTGCCGATATCATCCACGGCTTTTCTGTCTATACCACGAAAATCTTTTGTACGAGGAATCGCCACATTGATGAGCTTGTCTAGAAATGCATACATACGTGCACCACGAAGAGTCACCATCACACCCACACGATCACCTTCACGAATTTTGAAACTTGCAATTGATTTCTTTGCACTTCGAAGGGCTGGTTTTTGTCCAGTAATCTTTGCCAAGCGTTCCATTACAAAATTATTTTTCTCTTTGTCTTTTTTTACTCCGCTACCAGTACCTACAGCTACCACTACTTTTGTAAGCTTTGGTGAAGCCATAATACTCTTGTAACCAAAATCAGATTTCAATAGAGAGTATGCTTTTTTTTCTTTTTGTCTTGTTGTTTCCATATTATTTTATTTTTACATTTGATACATGTATCGGCATTGCCACCTCTACAATTTGACCTTTTTCTTTTGATTTACGAGCCTTGTGTGATTTCTTCTTCATATTCACTCCATCAATAACAACCATATTTAAATCTGGTATAGCTTTGATCACCTTTCCACTCTTTCCCTTTGAGCTTCCTGTGGTCACTATTACATTGTCTCCTTTTTTGATTTTCATATTATTTAAAGCACTTCTTGTGCAAGTGAAATTATTTTCTGATAACCCTTATCTGCAAGTTCGCGTGGTATTGGTCCAAATACGCGTCCACCCTTTGGCTCAAGCTTGCCTTTTTCTATAATCACTACGGCATTGTCATCAAATTTTATATACGAGCCATCTTTTCGGCGAAAAGCTTTCACTTGTCGCACTACGACAGCATGATGCACATCCTTTTTCTTTACACCTTTTCTCGGCTCAGCTATTTTCACAGAAATGACCACTTTTTCACCTATTTGTGCATAACGCTTTTTTGAAGAACCAAGCACTTTGAAGACTTTGCCGATCTTTCCTCCAGCATTGTCTGTGATTTTTACGATTGTTCCATCTTGTATCATATATTTAATTTACTATCTTAAAATGTTTACTTTTTGAGATTGGCCTTGTCTCTACAATTTCGACTCTATCTCCAATCTTTTTTGTATTACCAGCATCGTGAACCTTATACTTTTTATTTATCTTGATTCGCTTTTTGTATTTTGAATGCTCGACAAATCGACTAACTTCTACGACGATAGTATCCTTCATTTTATCTGAGGTGACAGTCCCGCTCAATATTTTTATTGTTTTTATTTTTGTCATAAAATTATCTTTCTACTATTACTGTCTTAATTGGCAATTTTGTACCTGCTTTTCTAAGGGCCTCACGAGCAAGAGCAGGTGCTATACCGTCGACTTCAAAAATAATACGTCCTGGAAGAACTTGAAAACAGTATCCTTGTGGATCACCCTTTCCTTTTCCCATTCCCACTTCTGCAGCTTTTCTTGTAAAAGGTCTATCTGGAAAGATTCTTATCCAAAGACGTCCAGCTTTTGTGATTGTCCTTGAAAGCACCTTACGAGCAGATTCTATCTGATTTGATTTGATACGAGCAGGAGTAGTAGCTTTTAATCCAAAAGAACCAAAAGATACACGACTACCACGAGAGTCTGAGCTCGCTTTTAACTTTTTAGGATTTATCCTATCGGTCTGCCATTTTCTAAATTTTACTTTTTTTGGTACTAACATAAAAATTAATTATTATATTTTTCATCTTTACTTTTAGGGGCTTCGTTTGAAAAAATCTCACCTCTATAGATCCAAACTTTTATTCCAATATCTCCGTATGTCATATGAGCTTTTTCACGAGCAAAATCCACATCGGCACGAATGGTCTGAAGTGGTATTGAACCTTTTTTAATATTGTCCGTACGAGCAATTTCAGCCCCGCCGAGACGTCCACCCAAAAATATCCTTGCTCCTTTTACGCCTCGAGTAGCCATTACTTTCTCCATCATTTGCTTCAATACTCTTCTGTATGGAAGTCTTTTTTCTAGGCCTTCAGCCACTCCACAAGCCACGATCATAGCATCGGCATCAGGATTTTGAACTTCTACAATATCAAATTTAAAGTCCTCAGGAATAGATACTTTATTTTTATTTAGCATTTTTACCAAATCACCTTTTAGTTTTACTACGCCTTCTCCAGAGCGACCGATGATCATCCCAGGACGAGAAGTATATACCATCACCTTTGTAGCTTTTCTGCTTCTTTCAATCTCTATTCTTGATACATAAAAACCACGAAGTTTTTTATCTAAAAAATTACGAATAAGTACATCACTTTTTAGTAAATTTTTGTAGTTTTTATCAGCAAACCAGCGAGATTTCCAATCTCTGAGGTTTACCAATCTATGTGCATATGGATGGACTACTTTTGACATAAAATAAATTATTGCTTTTTTGTATTAGCTTTTGGCTTTTTTAATACTGTCGACTTTTTTTCTGTTTTTACTTCTTTCTTTATCTTTTTTCCGACAACTACAGCATCTCTTTCTTTCAAAGTTATCTCGATGTGACTATTTCTCTTATTTATCCTTGATGCACTTCCTCGAGCTCTAGGCATAAAACGCTTGAATACCACTCCTTTGTCTACAGTCACATTTGAAACTACAAGATTGGTTTTTTCTATTCCTTTTTGTTTTGCATTTGCTACTGCACTATCAAGAAGCTTCATAATATGAAAAGATGCGCGCTTTGGAAGCATCCCCAATTCTACTTTTGCATCTCCGACAGATTTGCCTTTTATAAGATCGCCGACAAGGCGAACTTTTCGAGGTGACTGTCTGTAATTTTTTAAAAAGGCTTTCATAGTTATTTTTTCTTATTATCTACAGCACTTTTAGCAGATTTAGATGCTGTTATTTCTGCTTCTTTTTGCTTTTGTTCCATCTCCTTTTGCATCTTACCTCCATGCCTTGTAAATTTACGAGTAAGAGAAAATTCACCCAATCTGTGACCCACCATATCTTCAGTAGCAAGAACTTCTATATGAATTTTTCCATTGTGTACTCCAAATACAAAACCAACCATTTCTGGTGCAATAACGCATGCTCTTGACCATGTCTTTATAACCCCTGTTTCCAGAGGGTTTTTTCCTGCAATCTTTTTTAAAAGACGAGGGTCTACATATGGTCCTTTTTTTAGTGATCTTGTCATATTGTAATTAAAATAGCCCTTACAGAGCCAGTCCTTCCATACTAGCAAATTTTAAAAGATTGTCAAATGCCTGTACGCGTCCACCACATATGGCACTCATCAGCTGGTAATGTACTCACAATATACCTCAAAGGTGACACCATTCCAAGCGACTCATGTGGACGCTTGGTGTTGTACCACAGAAGCCAATCGATCAGGTTTCTGTTAAAGGTATTAATATCATCTTTCAATGGCATCAAATTCCAATCAACATACTGTTCTTGTATGGTTCGATTGAATCTTTCCACATATGCATTCATCTTGGGACATCGTGGGTAGTTGTGAAAATGAATAATTTTTTGTTCTTCAAGGTATTCTCTGAAATACTTCTCAAACTCTAATCCATTGTCTGTTTGTATATGAGTGATTTCAAATGGAGCAACTTGACGAAGTTTTTTAAGAAAATCACGGCCAACAGCAGAAGACAGATTTTTGTATCCATATGCAAATGCAAAATCACTTTCTACATCAATATTGGTGCATCCAGAAACGGATGTATCGAGATATGAAATCGGTTTCTTTGACAGAGAACGTGTATATACGGAAGAATCATTGGTGGAAATCCATAAAAGGTTTCCAAAATTGATTATGTCGGTTGAACACATCACTACCAAAGAATGTTGCCAATTTGTGGAAAGTTGCTCAAATAATGTGGTCGCAACTGTCACCCCGCAACACATTATGTATAATTATAATGCACTTTTTCACAATGGAGTGCATCCATACAAACCCGGAATTTATGTAGAAAACATGTGCCTACCAATCTTGAAATATCAAGACGACGTAGCGTATATAAAAAACGCAATCATGTTTGGCAGCAAAAGATACAAGTTTGGGGCAGGGACTGACACCGCTCCTCACACTCAAACTGCAAAACGTGATCATGGTAGCCGATGCGGAGTATTCAATGCTCCAAACGCAGTGGAATTCTACGCTATGGTATTTGAAGAAAACGGATGCCTAAAAACAAAAGAAGGTGTCAGGATTTTTGAAAAATTCATGTCCGATAATAATTTATGGATTTATGGACTTCGTCCTTTTTCAACAAAAACAGTCACGCTTGTAAGAGAAGAACAAACAGTTCCTGAAATTGTAGATGGAGGTATTAGGCCTTTCAAAGCCGGACAAACTATTCCTTGGACATTGAGACCAAGAATAGCCTAGTAGGCTAAACCACAATAAACAAAAAAACCCGAGGCAAATTGCTTCGGGTTTTTCATATGTCTTTTAAGATAAACCTATTTTGAAGACATTTCTTCAGAAACTTTACCAAGAGTTCTTGATGCAACTTCTTTTCCACCAAGTCCAAATGCAAGACCTCCAGCGATAGCAAGCATTGCTATAAGACCAGAGAATATGATTTGCATAAATTGAGATGCAATTCCAAGCTCAGAAAGTGCAATAATGAAAGCAAAAATCCAAATTGCATAATGAGCTACAGTGCCCATCAAGTTTGCAGAATGAACATTTGCTGCACGTCCTGAAGCAGATATGATCTTCTTCATAGTTTGAGCAAGGAATGATGCAATCACGAGCACAAGTGCTGCAATGATTACTTTTGGCAAGTAGTATAATACTGATTCACGAAGGAAATCATTTACTTGTGTAAGACCAAGGATCTCGAGAGATGCCATTAGAAATACTACAATGATAAACCACTTTGCGACCAATCCCACAAATCCTCCGACATTTAGCTTTATCCCTGCGCGACCAAGCATTTCTTCAGCACCAGCACTTTTGAAAAGGCTGTCTACTTTTAAAGCTGTGATAACTTGCGCAAGAGCTTTGTATACTAATGAAGCAACCACCCAACCGATTATAAAAAGAATAATCGCAACTAATAGATTTGGTACGAAGCTTATGAACCCAAACCAAAGACTTTGGAGTGATCCACTAAACACTTCTCCCCATGTTTGTATGAACATAATAAGAATTTTATATTTTAATAATAATAGTACCTATTAAAGCTTCGACCTTTTAAAGTACCTGTTTTAATTATACCAAAAAAAACTACTTCTTGGAAGGACGTGTGGATAACTTCGGATTCTCAAAAAGCTTTATATGAGGATAATCCAATATATCACAAACCAATTTATCATACATATTAAGACGATACATATATTCCTCAGTATCAAAAACTACATAATTAAGCTCTTTTCCTATCTCAGATTCAAGGCTTTTTATCACCTGATTTAAAACATTTCTCTTTATTCTGTCCCCTACGATCATAAGATCAGCCCTGCTATCATCACGCCCTATAAATACTCCAGCCACTACCATAAGTCCCACCTTACCGATCGGACGAAGCTTGTCTACCAAATCATCTTGCATTATTACTTCAGGGTCAATAAGTAAATCTTTTATAGGATTTAAATATTGAAAGTTTGAATTTAGAATCCACACATTTACTCTTTTTTTTCCACCACGAGAACCTTCTTTACTAATAGTTTTTTGTTTTATAAAATCGACAGACAAAAGAGCGTTTATTTCTTTTCTTGTGCCGGCACGCTGGACTCTACTTCGTCCAATAATATCCTCAATTTCAAAAGCCTGCTCCGGATTGAGTAAGAAAAGTCTCATTATTTTTATTCTGGCCTGTCCGCCAAGCAGTTTTGCTAGTGTGTCCATCGTTTATTCAAATTAACTTCTATACCCCGATTATACCCCCATACACAATTTGTGGCAAATATTTCTAAAGTATGTTAAATTGAAGTCAAATTTACCTTAAAAAACAACCGTTATGAACAAAGACACTGACATCAAAAAACTGATCAATTTACACAAAAATGATCCTTTACAATTACTTTCTGCTATTGATGGATTTTATGAAACCGTTAAAGACGAAAGTGGAAACAGGTTTACACCTCTTGTGGGTTATGCTGGCAAGTATGATGCAGGTGATGGCAAAGAACTCCAATATGTTGGGGAAGTTTACGCAAACTTTGCTGAAGCAGAATACCATCCTCTTGTCCTCTGGCATTTTGCCCTTCAACTGTGGTTAAAAATATTGAACCATTTTGGTGGTCAAGAATTTTTAACCAAACTTGTATTTGTAGGTCCTCAAATGGGTGGAGTCTGCTTGGCACAGATGACAGCATTTCATGCAGGTCTAGTGGATGCAAGATATGCATGTGCTGAGAAAAAAATAACTGCTGTGGCAAGCAAAAACCTACGGGAACAATCGGAAATGTTTTTCGGCCGTCACAAAATACACCCGGGAGACAAAGTAATCATCACAGAAGATGTATTAAATAACTTTAGCACCACAAAAGAAGTCATGGAATTAGTTCATTTAAATGGAGGAGAAGTTATTGCAATAGCAGGCCTACTAAACAGGTCAATGATTACCAGCGACACTTACTACTTTCACAAACACGAAAAATTGATGTTGGAGATTCCTATAATTTCTTTGGTAAATAAGCCTTTTGACCAATACCGTCAAGATGATCCTTATGTAATCAAAGATATGAAAAAAGGCAATGTTGTTCTTAAGCCAAAAGCTGAATGGAGTACACTCCGTGACGCTATCAGCAAAGCAAACATGCTGGAATCATAAAAATCTTTTTTATTCACACAACAAAAAACGGGGCCAATCGGTCCCGCTTTTTTTTATGTGAGTTTCGTAATTAGAATCCACCAATATCTTGTGAGTGGCATTCTTGGATTATCTTATTCAGCCTAATCACTTCGTTGCGTGCAACTTCAGAAAAATCACCACCGGAAGATTTGTATAGGATTGAACGTGATAGATTTATCGTCACACCCAGTCCAAAACTATTCCTTCCGGCTTTATAAGATTCTTCCAAATCCCCACCCTGTGCTCCGACACCGGGAATCAAAAGTTGGCGATTATCACCGATAATTTCACGGATTTTTGCAATTTTCCCCAGATCATTGGCCCCAGCGACAAGTCCAACATTTTCACCCCATTGCATTGAGTTTTTGGCCACCCTTTGATACAAAGGCATAGATTCTCTACTAATCTTTGCAAGCCAAGATAACAAACTAATACCATCTGGCATATCATTCGGATTAAAATCCATCGTATAAAGGTCCTGAAATTCATCAGCACCATCATTCGAAGTACTACAAAGGACAAAAACCAATTTATTTTTATCTGCCAAAAATGGCATGTTCGCTGTTCCGCCCAAATATGGGTGAATGGTGAAAGCATCAAATTTTGATAAAACTTTCATGTAGGCATCATTGGTATTGCCAATGTCTCCACGCTTGGCATCACCAATGGTAAGAACATTCGGGTTTTCTTTTTTGATGAAATCGGTTAGATCCATAAGTGCATCAAAACCTTCGCCACCAAATTGCTCAAAGAAAGCAAAATTTGGTTTGTAGGCCTGTACTAAATCGGATGTAGCACCGATAATGTTTACCAAAAAAGGATACACAGCTTCGATGTCAGTCTTTGCTAAAGAACTAATGAATGCTGGAATTTTTGAAATGTCAGGATCAAGTCCGAGACAAATTGTGTGGCCTAGTGTGGCCTGATGTGCAAGAATTGTACGATAATCTCTCATAGCTAATTACGTTAATATTTAATGAATTTTAATTCAAATTACCATATAGACAGAAAAAAGTCCATATTGGACTTTTGGGAGAATTCTTTATTTTTAAGAAAATTTATATAAACAAAATGATTATTTTTGGGAGAAAGATTATAAGACCTACGATGATGGCAATGACAGCTGAGATGAGGACTGCGCCGGCGGAGACGTCTTTTGTGTCGCGAGCATAGGGGTGATGATCTGGACTTGTGAGGTCGATATCTATCTCAATCGCAGTATTGAATGCTTCAGCGACAAGCACAGAGCCAATGGCAAGTATTAAAATCATCCATTCAACATGAGAAATCTTTAGCCAAAATCCGAGCAGTATCACGACAAGGGCTACAAATAAATGCACCCAAGCATTGTGTTGTGTCCTAAACACAATACCCACACCACGAAAAGCATGAGTAAAACTTTTTGCTCTTGCTACAATTGAAAATCTTTTTTTCTCTGAAAATTTAGTCATGAATATATTATAACACCCCTCAGTCGCTACGCGCCAGCTCCTTACAGGAGCAGTACACCTTTCGCTTTTTGATTACAAAATGCTCTAGGTCTTGCGCTCGGGTCCCTTGCCCGAGCTCACCCCTTCGCAGGGGAGCATAATTCACTTAATCTCAACTTTAATTCTAGTAATAACATCTTCAATATTTTTATCTATTTCATTGTTCCAAAAACGTAAAACCTTAAAACCAAGAGTCTTTAAATATTCATCTCTTTCTTTGTCATAATTTTTATTTTGTAAATGCTGAAGACCATCAATTTCGAGAATCAAATTTTTTTCTTTACAATAAAAATCAACAATATAAGGACCTATCCCATGCTGACGCCTAAATTTAACATTAAAATTTTTACCCTTCAAATAAAACCAGAGTTTGTATTCTTCTGGGGTAATTTCTTTTCTTAATCTTTTTCTTCTCTCAAGTAATTTTGAATGATTAAATATATTATACATAGCATTTTTCCTCCCCTGCGAAGGGGAGGTGTCCAGAGGACGGAGGGGTGAACCTCTTTTAAAATTATACATCAAAAAATACCCTTTTGGGGTATTTTTTGATTGAGGTCTATTTCTTCTTTCCGACTTTTCTTCGAGCGACAATAAGATGATTTGAGTACTTCTTTGGAGTACGAGTCTTTTGTCCTTTTCCTGATGGTTTACCCCATTTTGTCTTGGCACGACGAAGTCCTCGTCCTTGTGCTCCTTCACCTCCTCCGTATGGGTGATCCACTGGGTTCATAGCACTACCACGCACTGTTGGGCGTATACCCTTTCCTCGTGATTTTCCTGCTTTTCCAAAATTTTGAAGTTTATATTCAGAGTTTGAAACCTCTCCAATACAAGCCTCACAAGTCTCCAATATTTTGCGGATTTCTGTAGAAGGCATCTTCACACTTGTGTATCCATTGTCATTTGCAACCACTTGTGCAAATGTACCGGCACTTCTCACAAGCTTTGCTCCATTTTTAGGCTTGATTTCAATATTGTAAATAAATGTTCCAACTGGAATATTTTTGAGAGGCAATCTATTTGCTGGTTCAAATGAAGCTTTTTCTGATACGATAAATTTATCACCGACTTTTATAGACTTTGGTAAAATCACATATCTTTTCACACCATCAGCATAAAGGGCAAGACCGATAAAGGCATTTCTGTTTGGATCATATTCAATAGAAGTGATTTTTGCAGGAATGTTTTTCTTATCATACGTAAAATCTACCAATCTATATAGTCTTTTATTACCACCACCTTTGTGGCGAGTAGTGATGCGACCTTGATTGTTTCTTCCTACTTTTCTTTTAAATCCAAAAGTTAAGGACTTTTCAGGTTTTGTCTTTGAAAGCACACCTCTGTATGATACAGTCGTTTGATTTCGTCTTGATGGGGTTGTTGGTTTATATTTTTTCATACTATTTATAGTGAGTATAGTAAAACTATACAAGTGTTATTTTATCTCCCTTTTTTAAATGCACCATTGCTTTTTTACCACCCGCTTTACTGCCAGTCTTACCTCTCACAAATACAGTCTTCTTTTTGATTGTGATTATAGCTACTTTTGTAGGATTTACTTTATAAAGAGTATTTATGGCTTTCTTGATTTCATTTTTAGTAGCATCTACAGATACATTGAAAGTATATACACCTTTATCAGAAAGAATAGATGCTTTTTCTGTCATACGAGGATTTTTAATCACAGAATTTGTCTTTACTTCTTTTGTCTCTTTTTTTTGTTTTTTTGTAATTTTCTTTTCCATATAAATAATACTTAAGCTTTCTTAACTTTAGTTTTTAATCTAGACTTTTCAATCTTGCCTCCCAAAAAAGCAAAACTTTCAATCGGATGACAAATGATTAAATACTTGTATTTCATCACATCAAGCGGATTAATATTTTTTATCTCATCTATAATGATAGATGGGATATTTGAAAAACTCTTTTTTACTGTATCATTTTTTGCAGGTACTGTGATATATGTATTTTCTTTTTTCCCACCAATCACTCTCGTAAATCCTGAAATTTTACTCAAATTTTTCAATATATTATTTGCATCTTTTGTCTTAATATTTTTCAATAAAACTTCATCCACAAACAATACTTCGCTGTCACGAAACTTTTGTGAAAGTGCTGTAAATAAAGCTTTCATCTTCATCTTTTTATTTATTTTTTGAGCATATGATTTATCATTTCTTGGTCCGTGAGCCACACCTCCACCCACCCAGATTGGACTACGTCGTGACCCATGACGTGCACGCCCCGTACCTTTTTGTTTCCAAGGTTTTTTACCAGTACCAGAGACTTCTCCTCGTGTCTTTGTATGAGCTACTGGTGTACGAGCATTTGCCTGCATAGCTTGCGTCACTTGATGCACCAAATCAGCATTCCAAGGTAGACCAAATATTTCTTCTGGTAATGTGATTTTTCCAGAAGATTTTCCTTCTTGGTTATAGACTTCTGTCTCTAAACTTATATTATTCTTTTTTGTTGTTTTTTCTTTCATAAAATTTATTTAGAAATTATCTCTACCAGCGTTCCCCGACGTCCTGGAATTGCACCTTTCACAAGAATCATATTGTTTTCTTTATCTACACTGACAATTTTTAAATTTTTAACAGTGATTTTATCTCCACCCATTCTTCCTCCCATTCGCATACCTTTTGGTACACGATTGCGAAGTCCTCCACCGATACTCCCCGGCTCACGCTCTGAATGCTTTTGTCCGTGTGTGCGTGGACCACCTTTAAATCCATAGCGTTTGATCACACTTTGGAAACCTTTTGATTTAGAAATTCCTGAAACTGAGACAATGTCACCCTTTAAAAAAGGTTCGACAGTCAAAGTATCTCCTATATTTAAAGATAGATTTTCATCTCTAAATTCATGCAGATGCTTGTATGCTCCTGTCTTTCCTGCCTGCCCTAGATTTGATGGCAGGACGTGACCCAAATGAGCTTTATTTGCACGTTCTTTTTTTTGTTCTTCAAAACCAACTTGTACGGCATTGTATCCATCTTTTTCTGTATTTTTTACCTGCACGACAATTACAGGACCTGCTTGTATCAAGGTCGCTGGAATTACAGTGCCATCTTCATCAAAGCACTGAACCATATTCTGTTTTTTACCAAGTATAAATTTTGTCATAGGTTTGTCTAGAGCATCTTTACGTCGATATCAACCCCGGAAGGAAGAGATAAGTTTGTCAGAGCTTCTATAGTTTTCTGATTTGGATTTAAAATATCAATCACACGCTTATGTGTGCGAACTTCAAATTGTTCTCGAGCATTTTTATATACAAAAGAAGATCGATTTACTGTGTATTTTTTAATTTCTGTAGGAAGTGGTATTGGACCGACTATTTTAGCATCGTAGCGAAGTGCAGTATCTATAATTTGCTTGACAGAAGCGTCAAGAATCTTATTTTCATATGCACGTACTCGAATACGTAGTCGAACCACACCTTCTTCTTTTGTCTTTTTTTCTTTTTTAAGAGTTTTTGTAGCCATTTTTTAAAGGTTCTAATTTGTAGGTTTTAGTAATGTTACTATTTCCTAGTAAACTATTCGCTAATTTATGCAATAATCTTTGTGACGACTCCAGCACCGACAGTCTTTCCTCCCTCACGAATAGCAAAGCGTTGCTGATCTTCAAGAGCCACAGGAGTAACGAGTTTTACAGAAAGTTTTACTGTATCTCCTGGCATTACCATCTCTGTACCTTCTGGAAGTTTTGCTTCACCAGTCACATCTGTAGTACGAACATAAAATTGTGGTTTATATCCATTGAAAAATGGAGTGTGGCGACCACCTTCTTCCTTTTTCAAAACATAAACTTCACATTCAAATTCTGAGTGAGGAGTAGTAGTTCCTGGCTTACAAAGGACTTGTCCACGAGTAAGGTCTTCTTTCTTCACACCGCGAAGAAGAATTCCAGCATTATCCCCAGCCATACCTTCTTTCAAGTTTTTGTTGAACATTTCAATACCAGTCACAGTTGTCTTTTGAGTGTCTTTGATACCGACGATTTCAATTTCCTCACCAACTTTCACAATTCCTCTTTCAATTTTTCCAGTCACCACTGTACCACGGCCTTCAATAGAAAAGATATCTTCGATAGGCATAAGAAATGGCTTTGTGACGTCACGCTCTGGAACTGGGATATATGTATCGAGTGCTGTGACGAGCTCCAATACTTTCATTGCCCATTCGTCAGTATTGTCTTTTGATTCAAGAGCTTTCAATCCAGATCCACGGATTACTGGAGCATTTGCGCCATCAAAACCTTGCTTTGTAAGTAATTCACGGATTTCTTCTTCCACCAAGTCAATCATATCTTTGTCATCCACCATATCGCATTTGTTTAAAAATACGATAATCTTTGGCACACCAACTTGCTTTGCAAGAAGTACGTGCTCACGAGTCTGTGGCATAGCACCATCAGTAGCAGCAACGACAAGTACAGCACCGTCCATCTGAGCGGCACCTGTGATCATGTTTTTAATATAGTCAGCGTGTCCTGGCGCATCTATGTGAGCATAGTGGCGAGTTGGAGTCTCGTATTCATTGTGAGAAAGCGCAATAGTAATACCACGAGCTTTTTCCTCTGGAGCTGAGTCGATAGCGTCAACGCCTTTTAATTTAGCAGAAAAGCCTTCGCCTGCTCGAGAGAGTATTTGTAGGATAGCTGCTGTTAATGTAGTCTTCCCGTGGTCCACGTGGCCGATTGTACCTACGTTTACATGGGGCTTTGAACGATTAAATTCTTCTGCCATATAATTTTATTGGTTAATAGTGAGATTAAACCCTTTTACCGGATAATCAAACTACCAACATAAACTAAATAATAATAAAAAGCGCATTTATGCGATTACCTCCTATACTAGCAAATTAAAAATAAAAGTCAAGAAAATAAAAAAGTCCCAATATGGGACTTTTTTATTTTTATTTTCTCCCTGCGATGATAGTTTCAGCTACGTTGTTTGGCACGATGTCGTAACGGAGGAATTCCATAGTGAATCCTGCGCGACCTTCAGTCATTGAACGTAACGTCGTCATATATCCAAACATTTCCGACAACGGCACCACGGCTTTCACAGCTTGATTGAGTCCCCTTTGTTCCATACCTTCGATAAGTCCACGCTTGGATGAAAGTGATCCTGTGACGTCTCCCATAAATTTATCTGGCGTCACAACTTCCACACTCATCATCGGCTCTAGTATCACTGGACGAGCTTGCTTACATGCATCTTGGATTGCCATACTTGCGGCGATTTTGAAAGCCATTTCATTGGAGTCCACATCGTGGTATGAACCATCCCAAAGGTCCACCGACACATTTACAAGTTTAAATCCAGCAAGTACTCCACGATCAAGCCCTTCTTTAAATCCTTTTTCACAAGGAGCAATGTATTCGGTAGGAATTGCACCTCCTTTGATTGTATTTATAAATTCAAAATCTTTTTCACGTTTTGTATTTTTTGGCAGATCTTCAATTTCCTCTTTCGTCAAAGTCGTATCCATTGGTTTGATTTTGATCTTCACGTGTCCATAGTTTCCACGACCTCCAGATTGCTTGATGTATTTACCTTCCACACTTGCCTCACCCGTGATAGTCTCGCGGTAGGCTACTTGTGGCTTGCCTACATTTGTCTCTACAGAGAATTCTCGCTTCATACGATCCACAATGATTTCCAAATGAAGTTCTCCCATTCCGGCAATAATA
>CAYHYF010000006.1:0-22762 GCA_964360745.1 uncultured Candidatus Saccharibacteria bacterium
ATACTAGGTTCAGTAAAATTTGTGCTCGGGGGGGGGGGAGAGATTCATAGTCGTTATTGTATCATAATTTCAAAAAAAAATTTATTTTCCGCTTGGCGTGAGTTTCAAAAAGGAAAATTAAAAAAGAAGGATGTATTGGAAGAGTATGATAATGTGGAGGAAATGCTTTTATGTCTTCATAATGATTTAATAAATAAGACATATAAACATTCAGAATATAAAGCATTTTATATTTCCGATCCGAAAAAGAGACATATACATAAAGCCAAAGTCCGCGACAGAATATTTCATCATGCAATACATAGAGTCTTGATGCCGATATTCGATAAGCAATTTATTTATGATTCTTATTCCTCTCGAAAAGATAAAGGAATGCATAAAGCCATTGATCGATTTCGTGTTTTTGGTTGGAAACTTTCGCAAAACAATACAAAAACCGTGTGGGTATTAAAATGTGATGTGAAAAAGTTTTTTGATTCTGTGGATCATAAAATCCTTCTTTCCTTACTCGCTCGAAAAACAGATAATGAGACTTTGATTTTACTTGAAAATATTATCGCAAGTTTTTCCAAATTTACAAATCCCAAATTGCTGGCATTTGGCAAAGGTATTCCGTTGGGCAATTTAACCAGCCAATTGTTTTCAAATATTTATTTAAATGAGCTTGATCAATATGTAAAAAGAAAACTTCAGGTGAAATATTATATTCGTTATGCCGATGATTTTGTGGTACTTTCACAAGATAACAATGAATTGAAAAAAATTCTTGAATTAATTAAAATATTTCTTTTAGAAAAATTAAAATTAGAACTTCATAGCGATAAGGTTTATATAAAAAAACTACACCAAGGTGTGGATTTCCTCGGCTGGGTGCATTTTCCATATCATAGAGTATTACGAACAGCTACAAAAAAGAGAATGTTCAGGAATTTAAAAAACAACAAATACAAAGAGGAAAGCGTGAATTCGTATTTGGGGATGTTGAAGTGGGGGAATAGTTATAGATTGCAAAAAAATATAAAACAAAAGTAATCAATAAAAGCCTAGGCTTCTATTAATTACACTTCTATATTCATATAAAATCCTGAGTAGTCGGACTACTCAGCGACTACTCAGCAAGAAAATACACGATTTTGAAAGATTTGGGTGAAATGCTATAATTGAGATATTAGCAATTTAATTTCTTGAAAATTATGGAAAATCAAAAAGGTAATGGTGTGACTATGTTTTCAATTGTGGTAGCAATTATTCTTGTGGCAACTATTATTTATGGATTTATTCAAAAATCAAAACAAAATGATGACCAAGTTATCAATATTGGTGAAGAAGCTTCTGCCACACAAAATGAATCTCAAAATGATACTTTAGGTGATGTTTCAGATAATCAAGAAAACAAAGAAAAAGATATGGATACAGAAAATACACAAGCTCGTGTAGCAAAAAATGGTGATGTGTTGGTGATGAATTACACAGGTAAGCTTACAAATGGCACAGTCTTTGATTCAAATGTGGATCCAAAATTTGGCCACGTCACACCTTTTGAATTTACACTCGGTGCAGGTATGGTGATCGCTGGTTGGGATGAAGGATTGCTCGGAATGAAAGTCGGTGAGAAAAAGACTTTAACAATAGCACCAGAGAAAGCTTATGGCGCACGTAGCCCTAGCCCTCTTATACCAGCAAATTCCACTCTCATTTTTGATGTAGAACTTGTAGCTATAAAATAAGTAATGTCGCATTTATTAATGTTAATTTAATTTAAAAATATGGATAATACAGAATCAATTTTCAAGAACAAAAAATTTATAAAAGCCTCGATTGCTTGTGTAGCGATATTGGCTTTATTTATACTTGCTCTTTTTGTAAACGAAGTAAAAGAAAGTAGATATTTAGGTGGTTATGGGAATACAATAACAGTGATTGGTGATGGAGAAGTCAGTGCAATTCCAGACATTGCGGTAATAGATATATCTTTATCAAAAGAAGCTCCGACTGCAGAAGAAGCGACAAAATTATTAAATGAGTCTATTGCAGCGACTCTTGAATATTTGAAGGGCCAAGAGATTGTAGAAAAAGATATAAAATCAGAATATGGTGGAATCAATCCAAAGTATGAAAGAGATGAAATATATTGCATCACATATCCATGTCCACAAGGAAAGACAAAGATTGTGGCATATACTGCAATGCAAAATATAAATATAAAAATAAGAGTTGCGGATAATGCAAATAAGATTCGTTCTGGTTTGGCTGATCTTGGTATTACAAATATTACAGGTCCAAGTTTTTCAATTGATGATGAAGATTTACTAAAAGAAGAAGCGAGGTCTCTTGCAATAATTGATGCAAAAGCAAAAGCAAAAAAACTTTCAAAAGATTTAGGGATTCGTCTTGGTAAAGTCGTAAGTTTTTATGAAGAAGGAGATGATATGTATCCTATGATGTATGCCGAGAAATCTTCAATGATGGCAGGAGCCGATATGAATACAATCGAGACGACTCCTACATTACCAAAAGGTGAAAATAAGATTTTTTCTAAAGTAAATATTACATATGAGATAAGATAAATTTATATTTTACTCAAAAAATACCCTTATTTATAAGGGTATTTTTTGAGTTGACTTTTTTATCTAAATAGAGTAATATATACAGATACACCCGCGGGGTGTTTTTTAGTAAGACTAAAATATTAAACTTTATGAACAGTATTTTAAAATATTTAAAAGAAACAAAAGAAGAAATGAAAAATGTAAAATGGCCTACAAGGAAGCAGTCTGTAAATTTTACCTTTACAGTAATCGTCATATCTGTGATACTTGCTTATTATTTGGGATTATTTGATTATTTATTTGCAACTGGCCTTCGTTTTATTATTAGCTAATAGCTTGCCTGCCGGTAGGTAGGTTTTAAATTTATATGGCAAAACAAGAATTAACAGGGTCAAGAAATTGGTATGCAATACACACATACGCAGGTTATGAAAATGCCGTTTTGCGTAATCTTCGCCAGCGTATCGATTCACTTGGCATGAATGACAAAATTTTTAATGTTATTGTTCCAACAGAAAAGAAAATCAAAATCAAAGGTGGAAAGCGTGTGGAAGTGGAGGAAAAAGTCTACCCCGGATATGTGCTTGTGGATATGATTGTGGACGACAATTCATGGTATGTTGTTCGCAACACTCCGCGTGTTACTGGGTTCGTAGGTGCTGGGGTCAATCCTGTACCTTTGAATAAATCCGAAGTGGATGATTTGTTTGGCCGTATGGACAAAGCCGAAAATGCCAAGCACTTGATAGATCTAGCATTAGAGGAAATTGTCCGTATTGCAGATGGTCCTTTCAAGGATTTGGAAGGCAAGGTTTCCGAAATCGATCAAGATCGTGGCAAGGTCAAAGTTCTCGTTTCAATGTTTGGTCGCGAGACACCAGTCGAATTGGACTTCTTGCAAATTAAGAAGCTCTAGGGTATAGTGTTGTTACTGTTACGTTATAAGCTTCAATTTATATTATTAAAATTCGGTTCATATTGTTTAATTTTTCCGCGCTTTACCCTCTCTCCGGGGGCTCCGACACGCGAAAAAATTAAACAATACTCACCTCATTTCATATGGCAAAGAAAATAATGAAGAAAGTTAAATTACAGATTCAAGCGGCAAAGGCAACTCCTGCTCCGCCACTAGGACCTGCGCTTGGTCAGGCTGGAGTCAATATTGCAGAATTTTGTCAGAAATTCAATGCTGCAACTGCGTCTATGGCAGGGGATGTGGTAGGTGTACAGATTTCAGTATATGAAGATCGCACATATGATTTTGTGGTCAAGACTCCACCAGTTTCTGGGCTCATATTTAAAGCTGCTGGAATTGAAAAAGGTTCTGGAAAGCCTCACTTGGGCAATGCTGGAAAAATCACAAAAGCACAGCTCAAAGAAATAGCCGAGAAAAAAATGCCAGACTTAAACGCAAAAGACATTGAAGGTGCGATGAAAATCGTGGCCGGCTCCGCCCGCCAAGCAGGAATAAAAATAGAAGGATAATTAAAAATACCCCGAGAGAAATCTTGGGGTATTTTTGTTTGGCTTAATTTCAAAAAATATGAAGAAAATAGAACTTAAAAAAAATCTTCCATATTTAACAAAACTTATCAAGAAGCTTGCGCCTAAAATTGGTGCAAAGGTAATTATAGAGCCAGAGTGGGGCATAACCGCACAGATAATTTATAAAAATGGCGTTGTGCGATCTTTGCGAATGTATTCGCTTGATTTGAATCATATCGCTTCTGCTGACGTGGCTCGGGATAAAGATTATGCAAAATTCTTTATGAAGAAAAGAGGATATCCAGTCGCAGAAGGGCAGACGATTTTTAAAGATGATTGGGCAAAAGTTTTAAAAAGCGACAGGACAATTTCTTATGGTATAAATTATGCAAAAAAGCTCGGCTACCCAGTAATCGTAAAACCAAATAGCAAAAGCCAAGGGAGTGGCGTGTGCCTTGTTCACGATTCAACAGAATTAAAAAAAGCATTATCTGAAGTATTTAAAAATGATCGTATAGCAATTATCGAGCGTTATTTACCGGGTAAAGATTATCGTATTGTCGTATTGGACGGTGAAATAATTTCTGGCTATGAGCGAACCCCTCTTTTTATAGTAGGCGATGGAAAGAGTTCTGTACTTTCTCTTTTAAAACAAAAACAAAAAGTGTTTATATTGTCTGGCCGAGACACAAAAATAAATTTTTCTGATGGAAGGATAAAAATGAAATTAAAAAGACAAGGGTATACTCTCAGTAGTGTTTTTTCAAAAGGTCAGAAAATTTATCTTCTCGACAATGCAAATCTATCTACTGGTGGTGATGCTATCGACGTGACAAAAGTCATAAGTAAAGGGTTTTATAAAATCGCCACAGATTTGACTCGTGATATGGGTTTGAGAATTTCAGGTGTCGATATTATGGTCACACATGGCGATATCACAATGGACCCAAAGAAATGCAGGTATTATATTATTGAAATCAATGCCGCCCCAGGACTCGATCATTATGTGACGACTGGTAAAGCTCAAAAAAAGATAGTTGAGACTATGTATTTAAAAGTGTTGAAAGCACTCGGTAAAAAAGATTAAATGATTTGATAATTTCTTATAAAGATATACAATAGAGTTATGAATACAGATAATCGTACAGAAGCTCACAAGAGGCCCACTTGGGATGAATATTTTATAAAAATGGCAGATCTTATAGGCACTAGGGGTACTTGCGATAGAGGGTATGCAGGTTGCGTCATTACTAAAGACAAAAGAATTCTTTCTACTGGTTATGTAGGGTCACCTGTCGGTCTTCCACATTGCGACGAAGTCGGTCATGAGATGCATACAGTGACCCAAGAAGATGGCACAGAGTCGAGGCATTGTATACGTACAGCTCATGCTGAACAAAATGCTATAGCAAACGCTGCTAGAATCGGTGTACCCATAGAAGGATCTACAATTTATTGTAAAATGGTTCCTTGTTATATATGTGCAAAAATGATTATTAATGCTGGTATAAAACGCATAGTAGCTTTAAAAGATTATCATGCTACCGTTCGTTCAAAAGAAATATTTAAAGATGCTGGTATCGATTTAGTAATTATTAATAATGAGATTGAATCTTATAAAGATCAGTAATTTTATGTCTGTTGATTTAAAAAAACTTCAAGAAGAAGTGATGAACAATAAAATAGAAAAAGGTTTTCCTATAAATGATATGGCTTTTGAATTTTGTCGTGCCCATGAAGAGCTATCGGAAGCTTTTTCAAAATACAATAAGAGTCAAGATGGAGTAGCAGAAGAATTTGCTGATGTAGCCATCTTTTTGTTAGGTATGTGTGAATCACTCGGTTATGATTTGGAAAAAGAATTGGTTCGTAAAATTGAGATAAATAAAAATCGTAAGTATACAAAAACTAAATCCCCAGAAGGTAAAGATGTGTTTATAAGGGTAAAAAATGAAATAGACCCTTAAAAAAAGACAATTTATTACTAATTTTTCATTTTTTTGAGCATCTGTGCAAAGCCACCTTTGGCGTCTTTTAGCTCTACCGATCCACGGGTGACAGTGCCTACACCGATATGTAAATCTTTTGCGATTTTACTATGAGGTTCACCTTTATTAATCCTCTTAACAATTTGCCATCTAGTAGGTATTTCCTCCAATTCCTTTGGAGTAAATAAGTCCTCTATAAAAGCTTTTAGCAAAGCCTTATCTTTGCCCGCTACAATTAGCACCTTCAATAATTCCTCCATCTGTGTATTTTTCATACTTATATTATACCTTAAAACAATAAAAAATACAGATATGACGTATAGACGTACATATCTGCATAATTTTGGAAAGAATTATCTATCAACCAACTCAACCGCCAAACCTACTTCCAGAAGTATAAACGGTATGATTTTGATCAGCAATAATTAAAATGCCACTCGTTGTTTTCCCTTTTACAATGTTTAAGTTTTGTAAAAACCATTCGTTGACCTCGATATCTTTGGATAGAGGGATTGTTGGGTACAAGCACTTATCATACAAAGATGGGATAACTCCTGTTTCCAATCTGCCGTCCCTTTCTTTAAAGAAATCACCAAGCCAGCCATCATAATGGGGGATAAAGGTACCAGTACGTTTCCCTTTAATGTCTGGGAAAATGTATCTGTAGATATTTTTAATTGTACAGTACATAATAGGATTTTGAGTCGTACAAGCAAATTTATTGTTTCCTGTTGCTTTGGCTAAAAACAATAAAACTTTTTTTACAATTCCCGTGCCTTTAAACTTCTCTTTAATCACAATCGCATGCAAAAACAATGGACTTGATATTTGGGTTGTGTTTTTAAACAAAGAAGTAGAATCTGATGTTTTATAGCTGGCAAAACCGGCTACTACATTATTTACTGTAAAAATTACAGTTAGATTTCCTTCCAAGAAGTTTGCTTTGGAACCATCTTCTCCTGTTCCAAGATTACAGCCAAAACTATCAGTAACTAAATCATCTAGATGGTCAAAGAAGTTTTGTTGTGTAGCAATAGCGGTTAAAAAAGAGTGGGGTTTTATAAAAACCGCAATTTCAAGACCACTATTATCAGAATAATAATGATCAGGGTTCTGGGATGAAAGGTACATTTTCATAGTATATAACTTTAGTTGTTTGTATATATACTAGCATACTAGTACATAGAAGTCAAGCAGAACTTAGAATGAGTATATTTATTACAATGTACTGTTGAGGATCTTTGTTATTTGATTTTTCTTGATTTTTCTTGCTTTATAATAATATTTTTTATTGTATTCTCCAGGGATTATTGGGTAAAAGGATTCCTTTCCATTTTTATACAAAACGAAATCCATCATTTTATTTTTTGGGTTTACGATATTTTTTGGGTCCAAAATTCCATACATAAAATAAAAATTCTTCTTTTTTATCAGTGTATTTACACCAGTCTTATCTAATTCATATTTATAGTAGGGAAGATCTTTGTTAATAATATTCAATTTTTTAATCGTTCCTAAGAGAGATTTTTTATTGTTCTTTGGACCTATTTCAATTCCTAACCCTCTTTTGAAAAATTTCGTAATTGAGCCCTTATCTTCTTTTTCATCTTCAATAATCACAATGTTATTTATTGGTAACTGTAATGCAAAAATAACGTTTTCCTTAGTCATTTTAGGAATAATGGTAAATATGCCTGATTTTGCAACCGTACCATGAATATCAAGAACATGTTCATATTTTAAGCCTTTTTTTATAATCTGTACGGCGCGTCTCTCTTCATAATGTTTACTTTTTAAATTTCCAGGAGCCACAGCATTCAAATCAGCATCGATAAATCGCACATGCTTTTTCAGCGCAATATGATTACCAATTAGAACGTCAAAATTTAATTTGTCTTTTAATTCCCTTACTGCATTAAGGCCTATTTCTTCATCTCCATGTGTGCAAACTATTACTAAATTTTTTTTCATATATTTATTTTATTAATTTAATAAGTGTTTTTACGGCATCTTGTAAATAGCTTTCTTTTAATTTTTCAACGGTATCTCTTTCTGAATGATAGATACTAAAAAGCTTATTGATATTTCCATGCAGTGTGCATGTTTTGTGGATTATTTCATTAATGCTTTGTATAGGAAAGGCAGATTTTAAAATTTTCTTATTTGAGGTAACTTGGGTTTTTCCATTTCCGACACAATCAACGATTATTATTTTTTTACAATTTGTGAGAATTTTCTTATATTTTTGTTCAAAGACACGATACCCATGTCCCCAATAAATAGGGTAGTCATAGGAGAGTTCTTCGTTGCCATCCATCACAAATAGAGAATCTTTTAAAATATCTTCGTGCTTTGAAATTAAAAAAAGTGATACAGCAACACCAGATGCATTATCAAGGGCTCCTGTATCTATTGAATCGTAATGTGAAAATATTATATATTTTGGGTTTTCAGTATTTCCTATCAATAATTGTTTAATCGAGGCCTGTTCTTTTTTTACCAGAACTTTGCCTTTAATATTTTGAGCTTTTTTGATTTTTGTTATGTCTTTTTTTGCCACTGCTACACTGGTGGCAAAATAAAAATTTGGCCGAGAGATGTGGGAGCTTTTATTGTTTGTATTTATATTTTGGGTATTTATTGTTTTTATATCTGAATGAAATTCATTCATCACCTTAAAAGAATTATTAATAGTACCACTTATGAATGAAGTACCTTTACACTGTATTATTTTACCATCAGCAGTCAATTTTACCATTGTAATATTTGGGACAAAGGTTTTGTATTTGTTTATTGAAAAAGGAATTCTAGATTCTTTTAAAAAGTTATGTATATATAGATATGTCCTCTCTACACGCATTTTTTGGCGCTTTCTAGAATTGACTATGTTTTTTGCTATATTTTTTATTTTCATAAAAAAATTGGTTGCCTGTAGTATTGTACTACAGACAACCAAAATTATTTGTAGTTGATAATCTTATCTGCAATTTCCTCTAAAAATTCAGGGAATTTTATTGTTTTTTTATCCCTGTTTTTAAAATCAGCAGTGATTTTTTTTAATCCAGTTTGATCTATGTGTTTATTACAATAGAAAATTTCTTTAAATGCCGGAAGAATTTTGATCACTATTGGATGAATTCCTAGATTTGTTTGGATTTCATCCATTGTTTGGTGAAAAAAATCACGAACCGTCGAATTTTTATCACGATCTGAACTGTCATAGGTCTCAAAAATTACTGATGTTCCATCAAGAAACCAAAGATAGTATAACGGATAATACCAATAGGCAGGAGGTTTTACTAAAGCACTAGCCTCTTCTTGAAAAGCTATTTGTGAAATGTGACCACGTTCATTTGTAGAATGAACGAATTCTGGTTTTGTATGGCTTGAATGCAAGTAATGCTTTAATAAGGGAGCACAATCAATTTGAGGAAAATCATTACCAAAAACATTATTTCTTAATTGATTATGATGCTCTTGTAAAAAGAGACCTTCTTTCGTTTGAATATGTGCCAGGGCTCTTCCTTCAAGTTTTTCCATACTTTCCTCTATTATATAATCATGCGCTTTGACCATATTGCCTTTCTTGCTCCAAGAGATCCATGGTATTTTAACCCTTGATACTTTATCCAAACTATTACAAGTAAAGCTGTCGCTTGAAAGCGTCGCTCCAATGATTGGTAGGTTGAATACCGAAGCTGTAATGAAACAACTTATGTCTTCCAATGATACTGATGCGACCTGCCTGAGGAGCATCGATGTTGTACTAGAATTAGATATTCCAAAATGTTTTTTTGTGATTTCGGTAAAGTATTTAATACCATAAACTGATTCTACGTATTCACCTATCATTTTTTGGATTTCTCTAGTTTTTGATTTTCTTTCCGCCAAGACTTCCTTGAGGTCATTAGCATTCTCAATGTAATATTTTTCCATTTTTTTACTAGATTAAATTTTCAAAGAACTCTGAAAGGGGAGTTCGTAACCCTTTATTATAAAGAACTAAAAAGAACGCATCTCTGCGCTCATGAGTAACTTCCTTTTATTTTTTGGAGGGTATGGAAAGGTACTCATCAACGCATATGCGATTGTGAGTTCCACCATACTGGCTGGGTTATATATTGATTTGTTGCTCTATATACTATCATACTAGTATGCTAGTATATATACAAAATAAAGTCAAGCATAAATAGGGTAGGGCTGTGGATAACTTTTTATGGTGTTGAAGTGTACAAAACAAAACATTCCAGAGCAAGCTCTGGAATGTCGTTTGATTGTGGTAGTAGAATTTTTTAATTTTCTACAGGTAGGAATTTGTTAAGGAATATATTAGGCTCATCTTGAGGATAAATGACCGTGACAATTTTTTTATTTTCGAATAAGATGCTAATTAACAACTCATTTTCGAATCCTCCTTGTTCAATTTTTTGAACTTGACCAGATGGACCATCTTTGATTGTTAGTTGCATCCCTGTATGGACACGGCAAGCCTCTCTCGGCTTGTAATTTTCTACTCTTTCTATTCCGTTCATTTTTTTGTTAATTAATTGTTTAAAGAATATCTTTCATACTAGTATACTAGTATGAAAGATTAAAGTCAAGTAATTTTTTATTTTAAAACTATGTCGTGTTCACCACGTTTTATATCAAATCTGTCTGGTTCTTGATCTAGATGTACCACTAATCCATCCGAACCAAAAAGATCTTTTAACGATTGTGCCATTTTTTTTGCGAGGCTTCTTAATGTTGGATGGACAAAGCGTGTTGCACGCAATTCTACAAGATATAAAATTGCTGGCAAAGATCCTGTAAGTCTATTTGAAGTCTTATAGCCCATGGCAATATAGTATTGTTTTTCTTCGATAGTTACTTGTAATTTTTCTATTTTTTCTTTTTGTTCTTTTAAAAATAAAATTGCTTTTTCTTTTACTTTTTCTGGAACTTCTGTTAGATACCAATCTTCAAAACCCAAATCAGTAGTGACTAAAGGCATTCTTTGCAATACTGCACGATGACGTTGAAGGTCTCTGAAAGATCCGAAATCTAATGTGAATTCAAATTGAATTGTTCCAGCTTCACCTAAATGGCGAGGCAATTCAGTTTTTGGTGGGCGAGAGGATAGAATTTCTTTCGGAAGTAAAGTAGTATCTATATTATTTTGAGTAATTTTATATTCGCTACAGTTTGGATTATGAAAATAATATTCATTTTTCATCCAATTTTCATTATATTTTTCTGTCTTTTCAAACCTTTCGTGTCCAAAAGAATTTGGGAATGCTTCGATTAAGGCTTTTTCTATTGTATCTGCGACAGCTCGGGCTTCTTTTAGCGGATGATGACGCAAAAGCATTATTTTATCGGCAGCTTGTCGGAGGTTTGTATGCCAAGCAAGATTTGTGGTTGCCCCAGCGGGTAAAAAACCTCTCAATGCATCAAAAGCTCGTGCATTGATTGCTTTTTCATATGTATTTTGAGATTCACCTTCTTGAATTGGAAATTGTGATTTTAAATGTTCTATGGTTGGTTCCATTGAATCTTGATAAAAAGTTCTTGATGTTTCTAAAATAAGTTCTCCTTCTTTTGTACCCAATGGATTTTTAAAAGGTTGAATCTTAAAGTCTATATATCTTGTAGAGGCTTCTTGTCCTGAATATAAAGGCCAATCTTGTATTGCTTTCGCTACTAATATTGAAATACCTTCCACAAAGATAGATATACTTCCACAATCTCCGATAGATTTATGTCCATATCCCACATAAAAATTTTTCATAAAATTTTCTGAACCACGCTTTGCAAGTATATTCAAATGCCCCCTTAATCCACCTATAGATCTTGAGTGTAAAGCTTGGAGCATAGCTTCAGATTCTGGATTTATAACAGCTCCAGTATTTAAGATAATAACCTCACCTCCACCTTCTATCTTTACACTAGTATGATTTATTTCTTCTAATTTCATATCTCTATTATACAGTTTTTAAATTTCTATTCAACATGCTAAAATTAGGGTATTATTATTTAAAAATAACTATTATGAGTACACACGATAAAGAAGTTTTTGATGCAATTGATGGAGAAGCTGTGCGCCAGAGGGATGGATTGGAATTAATTCCTTCGGAGAATTATGTTTCCGCCCAAGTACGCGAAGCGAATGGCTCGATAATGACCAATAAATATTCCGAAGGGTATCCCGGCAGGCGGTATTATGGTGGGCAAGAATATACCGACATCGTGGAGCGTATTGCAATCGATCGTGTGTGCAAACTTTTCAATTGTAAATTTGCCAATGTGCAACCACACTCGGGAGCACCAGCAAACTTGGCAGTATATGCGGCACTTCTTGAACCAGGGGATACAGTAATGGGTATGGATTTATCACACGGGGGGCATTTGACTCATGGACATCCAATGACATTACCCGCAAAGATTTATAAATTTGTTACTTACAAGATGAAAGATCCTGAAACTGGCGAGATAGATTATGATGATATGCTCCGTGTCGCTCGAGAACAAAAACCAAAATTAATTATTGCTGGATTCTCGGCATATCCACGAACTTTGGATTATAAAAAGTTTGTGGAGATTGCCAAGGAAGTCGGTGCAATCACAATGGCTGACATGGCGCACATTGCAGGATTGATAGCGGCAGGAGTACTTCGCAATCCATTTGACGATGGTTTCGATATTATCACAAGTACAACTCACAAAACTTTGCGTGGTCCACGTGGAGGCATCATACTTACTCGCGAAAGTGAAGAGATTGCAAAGAAAATTGATAAATCAATTTTCCCCGGAATTCAAGGTGGCCCACATATGCACACAATAGCTGCTAAAGCTGTGGCTTTTAGGGAAGCAATGACTCCACAATATAAAGAGTACGCAAAGCAAATTTTGAAAAATGCCAAAGCCATGGAGGAAGTTTTAAGAAAAAATAACATTCGAATGATTGGTGGCGGGACGGACAACCATTTGATCCTTGCCGACGTATTTGGCTCTATGGGAGTGACAGGCAAAGAAGCACAAACAGTGCTCGATGAAGTGGGTATAACGCTCAATATGAATTCAATCGCTGGCGATACTCGCAAACCTCTTGATCCATCAGGAATTCGTTTTGGTACACCAGCTATCACCACACGTGGATTCAAAGAGGCCGATTGTGCACTTGTTGCCGAATTAATGCTAGAAACTCTCCGCAACAAAGACGATGAAACAAAAAAATCCGAAATTAAATCCCAAATCAAAACCCTCGCCCAAAAATTCCCAATACCAGAAAGTTTTGTATAGAATAAAAATTTAAATTTTATGAAAGCCAAAATAACACTATTTGAAGGACAAAATATAAGAAGAGTTTGGGATGACAAAAAAGAGCTTTGGTATTTTTCGGTTATTGATATTATTGCAGTATTAACTCAGTCTGATAGACCTCGTAAATATTGGGATGATTTAAAAAGAAAGCTTATTAACGAAGGAAGTGAACTGTCCGAAAAAATCGGACAGTTGAAAATGGTTGCGGAAGACGGTAAAATGCGCGAAACAGATACACTTGATACTGAAAATGTTCTTCGTCTTGTCCAATCGGTACCTAGTCCTAAAGCCGAGCCTTTTAAGCTTTGGCTTGCCAAAGTAGGGTATGAGAGATTAGAAGAAACAGCTGATCCAGAGCTTGCTATCAATCGCGCTTTGAAAACTTATTTACAAAAAGGATATTCCACACAATGGATAAATCAAAGATTAAAAAGTATTGAAATTCGTAAAGACCTAACAGATGAATGGGAAAATCGTGGAGTGAAAGAGGGTATGGAATTTGCAATTTTAACAGATGAAATTACTCAAGCTTGGACAGGAATGACAACAAAGCAGTATAAAAATCTCAAAGGTTTAAAAAAAGAAAGTTTGCGAGACAATATGACTAATATGGAATTGGTATTAAATATGCTTGCTGAAACTGCAACAACAGAAATTTCTAAAAAACGTGAGCCTAAAACTTTTACTGAAAATAAAAAGGTTGCGAGAGTCGGTGGTACAATCGCAGGTAATGCACGGAAAGAAATTGAAAATAAAACACATAAAAAAGTAGTCACAAATAAAAGATTTATAATACAAAACAGTTCAAAAAGATTGGTAATTAAAAATAAAAAGAAATAAATATATGGAACAAACAAATCATCCATGGGTAGGGGTAGACGCAATCATTATCAACGATAATGGGCAGATTTTGATTACTAAACGGGCAAGTGCCATGAGTACTTACTCTGGGTGTTGGTGTTTGCCTGGAGGATGGATGGAATGGGGCGAGACAGTGGAGCAAGCGGTAAAAAGGGAAGCAATGGAAGAAATCGGTGTGGAAATTGAAATCATAAAATTTATTGGTAAATATTACGATACAAATAATTTACCGATTAAAAAGTCTTCACGGGTAGCATTACCACATATTTGCAAAATAATTTCTGGTGTCCCGAAAGTAAATCAAATTGAAGAAGTAGAGGAAATAAAATGGTTTGACCAAAAAGATGTTTTGAATTTAGAGCTAGCTTATGATCAAAACAAAATGATCAAATATGCAATAGAAAATCAATTAATATAAATATATGAAAATTATATAATATGCCACATATTCATGAAAAAATCGATTTTTGTGTAGAAGTTTTTATTGTATATAAAGATAAAGTGCTTCTTCGTATACATGATAAATTAAAAATTTGGCTTTCTGTCGGTGGGCATATTGAGCTTGATGAGGATCCAGTACAGGCAGCCTATCGTGAAGTGAAAGAAGAAGTAGGATTGGATATACAGATTATAGGTGAAGCTCACGGCCCGACGGATCAAGAAGAAAAAAATAGAGGATATAAATATCTTATTCCACCAAGATACTTAGGAAAGCATCCAGTAAATGATACGCACGAGCATATTGCCTTTGTGTATTTTGCTACAAGTGAAAGTGAGGATATAGCTGATTCTGTTTTAGATCATGAACAAGGTATGGAAACAAAATGGTTTACAATGGAAGAATTAGAAAATACAGAATTGGTTCCAAATGTAAAATTTTATGCAGAAGAAGCTTTAAAAGAATTAGGAAAATAATATATGATAGAGATTGAAAAAAGATTTCAACCGACGGAGGGGCAATTGCGAGAATTGCTTGAAGGGGCAGAGTTTTTAGGCGAAGCTGTAAATCGTGATATTTACTATGATTATCAAGATTTGAGATTTTTCGATAGGGGTATTCGATTGAGAAATAGAAATGGAAGTTTTGAATTAAAAATTAATACAAAGAAAGGCTCGAGTAAGCTTGGGCTTGTAAGAAATGAAATTGAAGATGAAGAAGAAATAAAAAAGTTTTTAAATATAGATATACCGATTCAAAAATTTGTGGATGAAAATATGATGGTACTTAGTGATTATGTAAATAATCGTAAGAAATATAAAAAAGGATTATTTAGCATAGATTTGGACGATATGGATTTTGGATACAAGCTTTGCGAAGTAGAATTGATGGTGGAGGATGAAGATGAAATTTCAAATGCTAAAAATTTAATATCAGAATTTATAAAACAACATGGAATAAAAATTAAAAAAATTCCGACAAAAGGAGAAGCATATTTAAGAATTAAAAATCCAGAGCTTTGTAAAAGACTTTTTGGATAAAAGCATGCATTTTTGTTTTATGTTAATATAGATATATGAAAAAAGGTAAACTCATAGTAATAGATGGCACGGATGGGTCTGGCAAGACCACGCAGATAAACTTGCTCATAAAGAAGTTAAAGTCTGATGGATTTAAGGTAAAAAGTATCCATTTTCCAGATTACGACAATTTTTTCGGTGGTTTTATTGGCCACTGTCTTACCGAGCAGTATTACAATTTTATAAATGTGCATCCCAAGATAGCTTCTGCGTTGTATGCAGCCGACAGATGGGAATCTTCAAAAGATATAAATAAATATTTAGGGCAAGGGTATATGGTAGTGCTCGACAGGTATGTGAGTGCAAATCAAATTCATCAAGGTGGAAAAATAAAAAATGTTGCAAAGCGTACAGCATTTATAAAATGGCTCGACGAGATGGAGTATAAAGTATTTAAAATTCCAAGACCCGATATCACACTATATCTTTCTTTACCGAGTGATATCTCAGCACGATTTATGAAAGAAAGGAATAAAAAATCTGTAAGGACATACGGGGGAGGGAAAAAAGATGTGCATGAAGTCGATTTGCAATTTCAGAAAAATTCTCGAGACAGCGCAATGTGGCTTTCAAAAGTTTTGAAGAATTTTATAAAAATAGATTGCGCTCCAAAAAATCTTCTTCGCACTCGCGAAGATATTCACAGTGAAGTCTACCAAAAAGTAAAAAAGATTTAAAGTAAAAGGCTTGTTTTGATAAAAATAGGTATATTTGACAAATTTTTCAAATTAAAGTATATTTTAATCAAAATTAATTTGAAAGCATATGAACTCAAGAACAAAAAAAACAATTTTTTTTCATTGGTCTCTTGTTCCAATCATGAATTTTGTATTGGCCAAATCACTCCAGGGAAGACCTGTAAGGTTGAGCCATATAATTTTTCATGGCAAGCATCTTTCTAAAGATGAATTGAAAAACAATAAAAAGATCACAGCCGAGCTTTTGCCTAAGGCGGAGAAAGATTTGGGTGAAAATTTTGTCAGAATATCAGAGATTTTCTACAAATTATCTCTTCTGATACAATATAATCTAATTGACCCAAACTTTTTGCAAGAAGTTTTCTTCTCGAAAGAACATCTTGAAAAAGTTGCTTAACATAAAAATTTACACAGACAAAGGGCTTCCGGGCCCTTTTGTTTTTTTATGAGGTTTTTATATGGTATTATTTAAAAATGAAAAAGATATATTTTGCAGGTTCAATTCGTGGCGGGAGAGGTGATAAAGAAATTTATGCTCAAATTATTAAAAAATTAAAACCATATGGTCAAACCCTAACTGAGCATCTAGGAGAAAAAACATTATCTTTAATGGGGGAAGTTGGGACAACAAATAAATTTATTTATAATCGTGATATTGATTGGTTAAATACAGCTGATATTGTTATAGCTGAAGTTACTAATCCAAGTCTGGGTGTAGGTTATGAATTAGCTTGTGCAGAATCGAAAAACATCAAGGTAATCTGTTTATATCGTCCTAGTGAAGATAAAAAATTATCAGCAATGATTGGAGGGAACTCTAATTTTACTATTTTTGAATATCAAAAAATTGAAGAACTGGATAGTTTTTTTGATAAAATATTTAAATAAAACATAGTGTAATTAATAGACGCCTAGGCTTGCATTAATTACATTTACTGTTATATAATTATCTCTATGAGAATTATTGACAAAGAATCAATAAGCGGAAAGGTGCTTCGCTCAATAGCCATTGGTGCTGGAATTTTGGTTGTAATGTCAAACAAGAGGGCCTCTTATCAATTGACAAAGGCTTTAGTAAAGGAAATTTTAGGAAAACGTAAAGATTTAAATTTAAACAGAGAAATATATAGATTACGAAAGCAAAAGTTAATAGATATTAAAAATACAGACCATGGAGAAAAAATTGTTTTAACAGAAGAAGGAAAAAAAATAATTCTGAGATTTGATTATCAAAATTTAAAATTAAAAAAGAAAATTGTTTGGGATTATAAATGGCGAATGATTTTATTTGATATACCAAACACAAAAAAGAGCAAGCGAGATATTTTTAGAGAAAAAGTAAAAGAAATGGGTTGTGTGAGGTTTAATGATAGTGTATGGATTTATCCATTTCCATGTCAGAAAGAAATTGATTTTGTTGCAAACTATTGGAATATTGGTAAATATATACACTTTGCGGTAATATCTAAAATTACAAATGAAGAGATTTTAAAAAAACATTTTAACTTATAATAGAGTGTAATTAATAGACGCCTAGGCTTTTATTAATTACATTTGTTGTTAGGTTGGTTTTTTGTTAGGTTTTTGTATGCTATTATTTAAATATGAAGATTCCAATTGTAAATGAACAAGATGAAATAATAGGGTATAAGGAACGCGAAGAAGCAACTCGTGAAGATATAAGACGTATAGTTAGTTTGAATGTTTTTAATGAGAAAGGGGAAGTACTAATAGCAAAAAGACAGTCGAATAAAAAAATTGATCCAGACAAATGGGGTCCATCTGTTGCTGGAACAGTAGATGAAGGTTATGATTACGATACCACTGTGGCTAAAGAGGTAGAAGAGGAGATTGGGCTTAAAGATATTAAGCCAATATTTTTAAAAAAATATTATTATGAAACGGTGAATGCACGACGTTTTTCCAGTGTATATTATACGATAATAAATTCTGTAGAGAGAGAGAGTTGTATTTACAAGAAGATGAAGTAGCTGAAATAAAATGGATTAAGGTAAAAGATTTAGAGGACTGGGTGAAAGAAAAACCACAAGATTTTACACCAAATTTTCCAACAGGTTCACTTGTGAATATAAGAGAAAGTTTTGAAAAATTAAATTTTGAAAATAATGAATTTAAAATAAAAATAAAGTGAAAATTAAAGTTAAAAAATTGAAAGATGGGGCGAAGTTGCCGAGATATGCACATCCTGGGGATGTGGGTATGGATATGTATGCGATGGAGACTGTGACGATGCCATCGATGGGGCATCATAGATTTTGGCATGGATTTGCTCTTGAATTTGAAAATGGTTATGCTGCGATTGTGAAAGATAAGTCGAGTATTTCAAAAGCAGGACTACACACAATGGGAGGAGTATTTGATGCTGGATATCGAGGCGAATACAATACACATCTAGTAAATCTGTCCTCCGAGCCTTATACTGTAGAAGAGGGTGATAAAGTGGCACAGCTTATCATATATCCCGTAGCTATTGCAGAATTGGAAGAAACTGATACATTGAGTGAATCAGTGAGAGGTGATGGCGGGTTTGGGAGTACGGGGAAAAAGTAGTATTTAGTATAAGGTGATAGTATAAGTATAAGGAAATAGATAATTTAAATGCAAGATAAAATAAAAGAACAAATTAAAATAGCATTAAAAAATATTGGCATACAGGCCGAGAATATTGTACTTGAGCATCCGGCAGATTTTAAGAATGGGGATTATTCTACTAATGTGGCAATGGTATATGCAAAGCAATTAAAAATTTCACCAAAAGAATTAGCGGAAAAGATAGTTTCCGTATTGCTTCCTCTCCTTACCAAGGAGGGGATTGAGGGGAGGTTCTTAATTCAGGAACCTCTCTCCAACTCTCTCCTTATTAAGGAGAGAGGGCAAATTTCAAAGATCGATATTGCAGGTTTTGGATTTATAAATTTTTATTTATCCAGAGAATTTTTTAGTCAAAGTATAAAAGAAATTTTAAATAAAGGTGATGATTGGGGGAAAAATGAAATTTTAAAAAATAAAAAAGTAATGGTGGAATACACTCAACCCAACCCTTTTAAGCCTTTCCATATTGGTCATCTTATGAGTAATGCGATAGGGGAATCAATTTCTCGAATTGTGGAATTTTCTGGTGCCGAAACCGTACGTGCAAATTATCAAGGTGATATTGGTTTGCATGTGGCAAAAGCAATATATGGATTACAGAAATTTGGAATGCCAGATAAAAATCTTTCTGTTTCAAAACAAGCGCAATATATAGGGGAGCAATATTCAAAGGGTAGTGATATGTATGAAAATGATGAAAAGGCCAAAGGGGAAATCAATACTATTAATAAAAAAGTTTATAATAAAAGTGATGAAGAAATAAATAAAATTTATGATTGGGGTAGAAAAATTACTTTGGATGCATTTGAAGAAATTTATAAAATTCTTTGTACAAAATTTCAACATTATTTTTTTGAAAGCGAGATGGCAGTGATTGGGGAGAAAATTGTAAGAGAGAATACTTCAAAGGCCGAAGGTCCCGAGCATAGTCGAGGGATTTTTACCGAGTCTGAGGGCGCTATCGTTTTTAAAGGGGAGGATTATGACGATAAACTCCATACTCGCGTATTTATCACTTCACTTGGTTTGCCGTTGTATGAGACGAAAGAAATTGGTTTGACAATGACAAAATTTGAAAAAGAAAAAGATTTAGATTTGTCTATCGTGACTACGGCTATCGAGCAAGGTGAGTATATGAAAGTAGTGCAAAAAGCAATTTCGCTTATGCACCCAGAACTAGAAAAGAAAATGAAGCACATTACTCACGGTATGATGCGCCTTGCATCTGGTAAAATGAGCTCGAGAAAGGGTAATGTAGTGACGGGGGAATCATTATTACACGATTCTATATCTATCGTTCTTGAAAAAATGAAGGATCGAGAGATCACAGAAGAAGAAAAAAATGAAATTTCAAAAATTGTTGGAGTCTCCGCTCTAAAGTATTCTATCCTTCGTTCATCACTCGGATCAGATATTATTTATGATTTTGAGAAATCTATTTCATTTGAAGGGGATTCGGGCCCGTATTTGCAATACACAGCTGTGCGAGCAAATGCGATTTTGAAAAAAGCAGAGGAATTAGGGTTTGCTCCCTCTCCTTACCAAGGAGAGGGTAGGGGTGAGGTTCTTCCTCTCGAGCGCATGCTTTACCAATTCCCAGAAATTGTAGTTCGCTCATACGAGCAACTCGAACCTCACCATATTGCTACATACCTCACTGAGCTTGCGAGTGTTTTCAATAGTTTTTATGCCAATACCCATATATTAAATGATGAAAATCAATACAAAGATTACCACATAGCTCTCGTACAATCCTTTTATACCACAATGAAAAATGGCCTCTACCTTTTAGGCATCCAAACTCCAGAGAGGATGTAATTTAAATACTTTCAATTGTTTTGAGTGCGATTTTTGATTTCCAAAAAAAGTAACCGATAATGATAAAGGTGATAATAGGGGATACTAGTGCCGGGATGTGTACACCAAAAGCATCGATTAGCATTATTATTCCCAACACACCGATAGAATACATTGCTCCATTTTTTAAGTAAGCATATTTTTTTATTCTTTCAATATTGTGAATTGTCAGATATCTCAATACAAATGCGCCTATTCCATTTCCGATAATGATAAGTGGGATAGAAAGTGTGAAAGCAAATGCACCGAGCACTCCATCGATAGAAAAAGTCGTATCGATAATTTCAAGGTAAAGAATTTTTGAGAGATCGCTCATTGAATTACCACCCGAAAGTAATTTCTTTTCACTACGTTCTGCATTTTCTTTAAATCCGTGTGTGATAAAAAAGGCAGTGGATCCTACCACAGCACCAAAAGCGAGCATATTGCCAATCTTTAATGCATGCCAGACAACGGTTGCTAAAATGACTGATACGACTGCGAAAAACCAAATTCCATTTTTTTGAAAAAATCTTTCCCCATATAAGCCGAAATTTTTTGGTTCCAGAAATAGCCAGTGGAAGAAAAGAAATACTAAAAATATTCCACCACCCATAAGAAGTACTGGTGCAGATTTATCTATAGCATTATGAATGCTTGGGTCATTTGAAAATGTGGCAGTAAATGCGCCTATTGGCCCAAGGGCAGGGACCGTGGCCCAGACTATAATCCAAGGTAAAAGACCTCGCACCACAAAGACTGCAAAGAAAAATCCCCAAAGGAGAAACCATTTTCGTCCCTTTTTACCCATTGTACCTAGAACTTCCGCATTGATGACGGCATTATCAATACTTGATATTACTTCAAAAAGTACTAGTCCGAGTACTGTGACTATCATTGTTCCAATTTCCATTTGTGTATTATATATGAAAATTGTTGTATAACAAAGCCAAAAAATGTATTATAAAAACATGAATCCTGAGACAAAAATACATTCGCAAGGCTCAGTATCTACGACATGCCAAAATTGTAAAAACGACTTCGTTAAAGGATGTGAAAATGAATTTGAGACATCATATTCTCCAGACAGATTAGAAATTATTTATTGTGAAAAGTGCTACCAGTCTGAAGTTATATAAATAAAAAAAGCTCCCCGGGGTGAAAGGCTTTTCTAGATGGGGAGCAAATTAGGCACATTTTTGGGTTCTGTTAGATACTACAGATAAAATATTTTTAGGTGGGGAGTACGATTGATCCATGCCTATTAATATTTGCCCATTTGGAGAAGGTCTAATTCGAATACTATATTACTTATTTTCTTTGAAAAAGCAAGCTTTTTTGGTAATATTCTATTTATATGAAGGATATTGAAGAAAATAAGGGAAAATCTATAAATGCTCAAAGACCCGTTGACGCTAAAAGCTATAACGCGACGAGGGAGGAGGAAATACTGAAATTTTGGCAGGAGAATGACACTTTTAATAAAAGTTTAAACAAACCTGCCTCCGCACAAGGCTCTGGCGAGGCAAGGGGGGATTATGTATTTTATGATGGGCCACCATTTGCCACAGGTTTGCCACACTACGGGCATATACTAGGGAGCACTGCAAAAGATGTAATTGGGCGCTATCAAACTATGCGTGGATTTCATGTGCCGAGGAAGTGGGGTTGGGATTGCCATGGATTGCCGGTTGAAAATATTGTTGAAAAAGATTTGGGAATTTCTGGACGTAAAGCAATTGAAGAATATGGGGTGGATAAATTTTCCGAGCATGCTCGCAGTGTGGTATTGAAATATGTGGCTGAATGGAAAAAGGCTGTGGATAGAATTGGGCGTTGGGTAGATTTTGATAATTCGTACAAGACGATGGACAATAGTTTTATTGAAAGTGTTTGGTGGGCGCTTGGCGAG
>CAYHYF010000007.1:0-21533 GCA_964360745.1 uncultured Candidatus Saccharibacteria bacterium
CCAACTTAAACAAATTCACTACATGAGGATAGGTCAAACCTTTTTCCCATCGGGATATTGATGCACCCACTTGATTTTATTTTTCTCCATTTATTGTTATACTTGGGTCTATTACTAGCTTTATTTTTTAAGAGAGTTGTCAGATATAGACAGTTCGATTTTGAAACTCTCGAGTGCACTTGAAATTAAAAATACCAATATTATATGAGGATAAAGATTTTTTAGCCATAGATAAGCCTGTGGGTATTTCTGTGCATAGTTCTGGAAAAAATGAAGATTATACTATTGCTGATTGGGTGCAAGAAAATTATCCAAAACTTAAAGGTGTGGGGGAAAATATGAATGTGGAATACAAAGGAGAACAAGTAGAGATACTTCGCCCTGGTATTGTACATAGACTCGATAAAGAAACTTCCGGAGTATTACTCATAGCAAAAACTCAAGAAAGTTTTGAATTTTTAAAAAAACAATTTAAAAAACATCAAATTAAAAAAGTTTACAATGCTTTCGTGTATGGAAAAGTTTCAGATCCAATCGCTTCGTTGAGAACTGGTAAAAAGGGTGTGATCAATGCACCGATAGGTAGAAGTCCAAAAGATATTAGGATGTGGACTGCTGGACGTGGAGCTCGAGGTGAGGCCAAAGAAGCTATCACAGAATATACTGTATTGAAAAATTTTAAAAATATTGATGAAGATTATGCATACCTTGAATTGTTTCCAAAGACTGGTCGCACACATCAAATTCGTGTACATTTAAGATATATCAATCATCCGGTGGTATCAGATCCACTTTATGCTAGCAATTATGAGCCTGCTTTGGGATTTACTCGTACTGCACTTCATGCGCGAATGATATCGCTTAAAAATAAAGATGGTAAGGAGATAGAGATAGAAGCTCCAATGCCAAAAGATTTTAAAGATGTATTAAAAAATATTTAAAATAAATTTTCTTGCAGAAAATAGTCATATATGCTAAAGTATGCCCTATGGAAAAGACTGGATTAAAACTCACTCCAATAGACATAAATAGCAGAAAAGATCTCGATTTTAAAGCGGGGGATACTGTGCGCGTGTTTAGTAAAATTCAAGAAAAAGGCAAGACTCGCCTACAAGCTTTTGAGGGATTAGTTTTAGCACGAAAACATGGTGCAGAGATAGGTGCTACATTTACTGTGCGAAAGATTGCAAGTGGTGTGGGTGTAGAAAGAATATTTCCACTATATTCACCAAATGTAGATAAAATTGAAATTATAAAGAAATCAAAGACTCGCAGAAGCAAGCTTTATTATATTCGAGATAAAGCAGTTAAAGAAGTGAAGAAAAGACTAAAAAGTACCACTCTTTCAAAAAAAGAATCCGATGCCCTTCAATACGAAGCTCCGGAGGAAACACAAGAAGACACAAAGACAGAAGAATAAAAAAGTAATACAAATAAAAAACCGCTCAAATTACAGCGGTTTTTTATTTGTAAAAAAGACTAAAATTCTATATACTCAAAAATATGCACGGGTGGCGAAATTGGTAGACGCACTACCTTGAGGTGGTAGCGCCCGCAAGGGCATGGAAGTTCAAATCTTCTCTCGTGCACTAAATAGATAATTTGTTATACTTATTTAATGACGCAAGTTGAGGCATTAAATATTTTAAAAACTGGAGCCAATATTTTTCTCACGGGTGAGCCTGGAGCAGGTAAGACACATACTATAAATGAGTATGTGGATTATTTGCGTAGATACGAAGTGGAAGTGGCGATCACAGCATCGACTGGTATTGCAGCCACGCATATTGGCGGAATGACTATTCATTCGTGGAGTGGGATAGGTATAAGAAAAAAATTGGATAAATATGATTTGGATAAAATTGCGACGAGTGAATATGTAGTAAAAAGAGTATCTCGTGCAAAGGTGTTAGTGATTGATGAAGTGTCTATGCTTTCGCCAAATACTTTAGATATGATAGATGCAGTTTGCAGAGAAGTACGAAATGATAGTGAGGCATTTGGTGGACTGCAAGTTATCTTTGTGGGAGATTTTTTCCAGCTTCCACCGATTGTAAAAAATGAGTCTTTCAACAAGCAGAATGAAAATACAAAAGATGAGTATAATCAAGATTTATTTATAGATAAAATAAATTCTAAAATATTTGCTTATGAGTCTGATGCTTGGAGTCGTGCAAAACCCATAGTTTGCTATCTTTCCGAGCAGTATCGCCAAGATGACGATATTTTTCTTTCAGTTTTATCATCAATTCGGACAAATACTTTTAATGAAGATATGTTTTCTCATTTGGAAAATAGAAAAATAGAAAAAGAAAATATTCCAAATAATTTATTGAAACTTTTTTCACACAATGTGGATGTGGATAGGGTAAATGATACAGAGCTTTCAAAAATCAATGATGAAAAAGAATTTTTTACAATGCAATCAAAAGGGAGAGATGTGATTGTGGAAATTTTGAAAAAAGGCTGTCTTTCACCTGAAGTATTAAATTTAAAAGTAGGTGCTGAAGTAATGTGTACAAAAAATAATCAAAAAGAGGGTTATGTAAATGGGACATTGGGTACCATCGTCGGCTTTCAGTCCGGATCTCATTTTCCAATTATAAAGACAAGAAATGGTAGAAAAATTACCATAGAACCAGCTGAATGGGTAGTGGAAGAAAATGGAAAAGTAAAAGCAAGTATTACACAGATCCCTCTTCGCCTCGCTTGGGCCATCACCGTGCACAAAAGCCAAGGTATGAGCCTGGATGAAGCGGTGATGGATTTATCAAGCGTGTTTGAGTATGGGCAAGGGTATGTGGCACTTTCTCGTGTACGTAGACTTTCAGGACTTCATTTACTTGGTTGGAATCAAAAAGCGTTTCAAGTGCATCCAAATATTTTGTCATCTGATGAATCTTTTAGACAAGCATCTAGTGAAGCAGAGATTATTTTTGCAAAAATATCGACAAATAAACTTCAAGAAATGCATCATAATTTTATAAAAGTTTCTGGTGGAGTTTTAAATAAAGATGGAAATTATAAAAAGAAAAAATTCAGTAATAAAATAGATACAAAAGAGACGACTCTTTCTTTCTGGAATGAAGGTAAGACTATGGAAGAAATAGCAGATATAAGAAAGTTGAAAGTAAATACAATTTTTTCACACATAGAAGATCTCGTTCAAGAAGAAAAAATTGCAATAGGCAGTCTTTCAGCTCTCATGACACCTTCTTTATCAAAAGCTCTCCCTGAAATCCATAAAGTATTTTATAAATTGGACACTCGGTCACTCTCAGTTATATATGAACATTTTAAGGCAAAATATTCATATGATACATTGCGTCTAGCTCGAATATTTTTAGAAAAATAACATAGTTGTGTTTTATTATAAATGTTATACTATTAATATAGTTATTATTTAATCAAATCCGCCTACGTAAAAAACTATGGCGAGATAAGAAAAAATTTATGGAAGAAGAAAAAAAATCAGAAGCTGTAAATGTTGAATCTGTACCCAAAGTAGTGAATATACCAGAAAAGACAACTGGCCAAATGGATAAAGTGTCAGTATTGTTTAAAAAGTCTTGGGATTTGTTTGAAAAAAGATTTTGGAAACTGGTTGGAGTGACTGTTGTGCCTTTATTTTTAGCTTTTATTATAGGAGGAATTTTTGCTGGAGGGATGTTAGCCACAGCTATGTCCGGAGCATTGTTTATCATGCCTATATTTATGCTTTTTGGTCTTTTGTTTATTATAATTGCAATATGGGCTAAAGCAGCTTTATTGTTTACGATAAAAGATTCTGAAGAAAAAATAGGTATCAGAGAATCTTTTAAAAGAAGTAAAAAATATATTGCACCATATTTTCTTGTGAGTATATTAGTAGGTCTTGTTTCTTTTGGGGGAGTGATTCTATTTATTATCCCAGGGATAATAGTATGCACAATGGTTATGTTTTCATTGTTTGTGCTTGTGTGTGAGGATGTACGGGGAATGGACGCTTTGGCGAAGAGTCGAGAGTATATACGAGGACAGTGGTTGCCAGTATTTGGTAGAGTTTTACTTATCGCATTGATCTTTCTTGTATTATCGATGATACCTTTATTGGGAGCATTCATATCTATGCTTTTTTTGACACCCTTTATGATGGTATATATATACACAATGTATAAAAACTTAAAAGAGATAAGAGGTGAGATAACGCTCGCGCAAACAAGTAAAAGTAATTCAAAGAAAATATTTACCGCACTTCTTGTTTTTAGCATTATTGTCATACCATTGTTTATAATATTTGGTGCATCTATGCCATTTTTGTTTGGAAAGTAAAATATTATCTCATTGCTTTTTCATCATATTTTGACTATAATAGGTATAAAGGCCTAAATGGCTTTTGTTTTTATGGTTCAAATGGAAAAAGATACAAAAAAACAATTATGGTGGATGCCGGCAATGGTGATATTCTCCCGTATGTCTTTCTATATAGCATTCCCCATTATCATTGGATTGTTTGTGGGTAAAAAGTTGGACGATCGTTTTGGTACAGAGCCGTTATTGTTTATAGTATTGATGGGTGTAGCTTTTATGATTTCAATAGTATCAATTGTTAAAATTTCCAAAAAGTATATTAAAGATATAGAGATAGAGGCGGAGAAAAATCGTTTAAATAAAGAAAAAGATGTCAACCCAAATAAATAATAATCAAATAGAAAACGAGAATCTTGAAATAAATGAGACAAATTTGATTCAAGAAGAAGTATTACAAGAAGGTAGCCAGGAAGTTTCCCATGAGGCGACTTTGTATGCCGAGCCGATAGCCCATATTGGTAATTTTCAAATTACCAATGCGCTTTTTACAAGTTGGATTGTTGTCGTTTTAATAATAATTATTGCCTGTATTATTAAATTTAAAATAAAAATGATTCCAAAAAAGTTTCAAAGTTTTTTTGAATTCATGCTCGAAGGGGCAATGGATTTGGCGGATCAAGTTACAGGAGATAAAAAAATTACTGCCAAAGTTTTTCCTCTTGCATTCTCTATTTTTATTTTCGTACTTATCAACAATTGGATAGGGCTTTTACCATTGGGTGGTTTTGGTATTATCGAGGTTGGAGAGCATGGCAAGGCATTTATTCCTTTTATTCGATCGGGTACTGCCGACATAAATACGACTTTAGCATTAGGATTGATGTCCGTCTTCGCTTCAAATATTTTTGGTATTGTTTCTATCGGGGCATGGAAAATGTTTAATAAATATGTTAATGTAAAGGCATTCGGGGATATGATAAAAAAAGTAAGGAAAGAGCCAACCATACTTATATCTACCCCGATTATGTTCTTTGTGGGAATTCTTGAGCTTATTGGTGAATTTGCAAAGATTGCTTCACTTTCATTTCGTCTTTTTGGTAATGTATTTGCCGGCGAGGTATTGCTCATGTCTATGAGTGCAATTGTGGCATATATATTGCCATTACCTTTTATGGCATTGGAAATATTTGTAGGTGTAATACAGGCATTTATTTTCGCATTATTGACGCTTGTTTACTTTACGATTGCAGCTCAAGATCATGATGAACACGAAGAGCATGAAGAACATAGTACAGAAAAATTGGCAGAGGCGCATTAATTTTATTTGAGGTCAAAACATTATTAATTAACTTTATATAATAGTATGGAAAACGTTACACAACATTTACCAGAGATTGCAAAAGCTATCGCCATTGGTGTTGGAGCTATTGGTCCTGGTATTGGTATCGGTATGATCGGTTCAAAAGCGATGGAAGCTATTGGCCGAAACCCAGAAGCTAGTGGAAAAGTTTTTGTTCCTATGCTTATCGCTTGTGCATTTGCTGAAGCGATAGCGATTTACGCTCTTGTTATTGCATTCTCTATCAAATAATTAGGTTCTAGTTTCTAGGTGCTAGGTTTCAGTATTTAGCATCTAGTGACAAGAGCCAAATTATTTTATTATTTACTAGAACCTAGTCACTAATTACTAAAACCTAATTCATATGGATTCATTTATATCAACATTTCACATAGATTGGAAAATCATCATTGCGCAAGCGGTAAATTTTATTATTGTATTTTTAGTGCTTTATTTTTTTGCACTCAAACCGTTGGGTAAATTGATGCGCGAAAGATCGGACAAAATCGCCAAAGGACTCAATGATGCAGTCTGCAATGCTGATGCTTTGAAATTAACAAAAGCAGAGTATACGAAAGTCATAAATGATGCTCGCGCAGAAGCCCATCAAATTTTCCAAGATGGTAAAAAAGAAGCCGAAATAAAAAAGGCGGAAATGTTGGCTTTGGCGAAAATGGATGTAGAAAAAATGATTGAACAAGGCAAGAAATCTTTGGAAAATGAAAAAGTAAAGATGGTAGACGAAGCAAAGTCCGAGATTGTGTCGCTCGTGGTAAAAGCTACCGAGAAATTGTTGGAACAAACAGGTGATACAAAATTAGATGAGAAGTTAGTAAATAAGATAAAAAATATTTAATATGGCAATTTTAAAGAACAACGATATAGCATATGCAATACATCATGCAACTCTGGATAAAACTGGAGCCGAGCTAGGTACAGCAATATCGAATTCTGCTAAATTTTTATTACGACACAGGCTCAATAGTAAAAGGCAAGATATAATTTTTGAAAAATTACACGAAATACAAAATAAAGAAGAGAAAATTGTAGAAGCCAAAATTTTTAGTAAAAATAAACTTAGTCACACAAGTATACACGAAATTAAGCAGTTTTTAGAAAAAAAGTATAAAGCAGAAACGATAGAATTGGAAGAAGAGATAGATGATGGATTGATCGGCGGGATGAAAATACAAGTGGGAGACGATATTATAGATGCTACACTTTCGAATCAATTGGAGCAATTACAAAAACATTTACTACGAAATTAATATATGAAAAAGAATACAATAATAGAAAATTTAAGAAAAGAGATCGAGAACTTTAGTATGGAAATGAAGGTTGAAAAAGTGGGCAAAGTTGTGGAAGTTTTTGATGGTATTGCAAAAGTTTCCGGACTTTCCGATATTAAAGCATCGGAAATGGTGAACTTTGCTGGTGGGGAAGTCGGAGTGGCTTTAAACTTGGAAGAGGATTCTGTGGGTATTATTATTCTTTCTGATTTCTCAAAAATTAAAGAAGGTGATGAAGTTCGTGCAACGGGTAAAATTCTTGAAGTACCAGTATCCGATGCTCAAATTGGCCGAGTACTCAATGCGCTCGGTGAGCCAATCGATGGTAAAGGTGCGATCAAGACTGATAAATACAATCCTATCGAAAAAGTTGCTCCGGGTGTTATTACTCGTAAAAGTGTGGACCAGCCAGTGCAAACAGGTATAAAGGCAATTGACGCTATTATTCCAATTGGTCGTGGACAACGCGAGCTTATTATTGGCGACCGCCAAACTGGAAAGACAGCAATTGCTATCGATGCAATTTTAAATCAAAAAGGTCAAAATATGATTTGTGTTTATGTTTCCATCGGGCAAAAAGATTCCAAACTTCGCAAACTTCAAGCACGATTGGAAGAGGGTGGTGCGATGGATTATACAATTATCGTTTCCGCTGGAGCATCCGAGCCATCACCATTGGCATATATTGCGCCGTACACTGGAGTCTCTATTGCTGAATATTTTATGGATCAAGGTAAAGATGTATTGATTATTTATGATGACCTTTCAAAGCATGCTGTGGCATACCGCGAAATTTCGCTTCTTCTTCGCCGACCACCAGGTCGTGAAGCTTATCCCGGAGATGTGTTCTATCTACACTCTCGTTTATTGGAAAGAGCATGTCGCCGAAATGCCGACTACGGTGGTGGATCAATCACAGCATTGCCGATTATTGAAACTCAAGCTGGGGATATTTCGGCTTATATTCCGACCAATGTGATCTCGATTACTGATGGACAAATATTCCTCGAAAGTGATTTATTTTATAAAGGTATTCGCCCTGCGGTAAATGTGGGATTCTCTGTTTCTCGCGTAGGATCCTCGGCGCAAATTAAAGCTATGAAAAAAGTTGCGGGAACACTGAAATTAGACTTGGCGCAATTCCGTGAGCTCGAAGCCTTTGCACAATTTGGATCGGACCTTGATGATGCGACCAAGCGCCAATTGGAGCGTGGCAAAAGAGCCGTAGAAGTCCTTAAACAACCGCAATATTCACCAATCATCGTTGAACACCAAGTCGCAGTACTCTATGCACTAGTCAAAGGATACATGGACGACATCGCAATCGACAAAATCAAAGAATTCGAAACTGGCCTTGTTGAATACACCGAACGCCAAGCCCCAACCTTCTTCTCCGAAGTTCGTGAAAAAGGAATGTACACCGACGAATCCGAATCCACTTTCAAAAAAGCATTAGAAGATTTTAAAGTTTCGTTTGTGAAGTAAAAATAGTTTTTTATGGCATCGACAAAAGAAATCAAAAACCGAATAAAGAGTGTGAAGAATACCAAGAAAATCACTAAAGCGATGGAGCTTGTGGCTGCGAGCAAAATGAAGCGTGCGGTTTCGAGCACTTTAGCATCTCGACTGTACGCGGAATATTCGTGGGAGATTTTGACTTCGATTTCAGGAAAGCTTGAAGAAGTGACACATCCATTTTTTACAGAAAATACACAAGGAAAAATACTTATAGTATTAATTACATCAAATCGTGGACTTTGTGGTGGCTACAATGCACAAGTGGTAAAGAAAACAATTTCAAAAGTACTTTCATTAGAAAATGAAGAAATAGAATTTATTACAATTGGTAAAAAGGGTGATGGGGCTATGCGTCGGACAGGTCAAAAAGTCGTAGCTTCTTTTACAGAATTACCAGACATAATTTCGCTTTCCGATATTAATGCAATTGCAAGATTGATATCCGATGAATACAAAAATGGTACTTATAAAAATGTATATGTATCCTATACCGATTTCGTTTCAGCGCTTACTCAAATACCCCGCATTCGCAAATTGTTGCCAGTTTCCAAAAAAGAATTAAAAAAAGCGATTCAAGATGCCGGAGATCAACAATCAAGAGAGATGCTAGATACAAAAATAAATACGAATCAATATGTTTTTGAAGGAGATATAAATGTACTGATTGAATTATTGGCAGAGAAATTGGTAAAAATGCAAATCTATCAAATGCTTCTGGAATCCAATGCGAGCGAGCAGTCATCACGAATGGTAGCTATGAAGAATGCAAGCGATGCCGCCGGAGAAATGATAGATGACCTAACCCTTGTATTCAACAAAGCCCGCCAAGCGTCGATCACGCAGGAAATATCAGAAATTAGCGCCGGAATGGCATCAGTTAGTTGAGAAGGTGTTTGCTTGTTGCTGTTAGTTAATTACTAAAACCAAAAACCAAAAAGCAAATAGCAAAAAGCATTATCAGGAATAACATTATTAATTAAAAATTATCATTATGAAAACAACAGGTACAATAAAAAGAATAATCGGGCCGGTGGTGGATATAGAGTTTGGTGGAGCATTACCAGAAATTTATAATGCTCTTACTGTCACCCATTCGACAGGCTCAGGGCAAGCACACACAGTTGTGCTTGAGACAGAGCAACATGTGGTGGGCAATATGGTCCGCGCTGTGGCGATGGATTCAACTGATGGTTTGGCTCGAGGAATGGAAGTAGTGGACACTGGTGCTCCAATTTCTGTGCCAGTAGGGCAGGAGACATTGGGAAGAATGTTCAATGTCTTGGGCGATACAATTGATGCAGGTCCCGCCGTCGCTGAAGCTAAGGCGGGCGAAGGGAGGTTACCAATTCACCGCAAAGCTCCAGAATTCGTCGAGCAAGCTACAAAAGTTGAAATATTGGAAACTGGTATTAAGGTTATAGATTTGATTTGTCCAGTTCTCAAAGGTGGAAAAGTGGGATTGTTCGGAGGTGCTGGAGTTGGAAAGACTGTTGTTATTCAAGAATTGATTCACAATATTGCTAGCAACCACGGAGGGTATTCTGTTTTTGCCGGAGTTGGCGAGCGTACTCGTGAAGGAAATGACTTGTACCACGAAATGAAAGAATCTGGAGTGCTGCCAAAAGTGGCCATGGTCTTCGGACAAATGAATGAGCCACCAGGAGCTCGTTTGCGTGTGGCACTTTCAGGACTCACAATGGCGGAGCATTTCCGCGACGCTGAAGGTAAAGATGTGTTATTTTTCGTAGACAATATTTTCCGATTTACACAAGCGGGAAGTGAGGTGTCCGCACTTTTGGGAAGAATTCCATCAGCTGTGGGTTACCAGCCAACATTGGCATCCGAAATGGGAACTATGCAAGAGCGTATTACATCTACCGACAAAGGTTCGGTGACATCTGTGCAAGCCGTATATGTGCCAGCTGATGACTTGACCGACCCTGCGCCTGCGACAACTTTTGCGCACCTTGATTCCACTGTTGTACTCAACCGTTCACTTGCTGAGCTTGGAATTTATCCAGCTGTGGATCCACTGGATTCATCAAGTACAATTCTTGATCCAAATATTGTGGGCCGTGAGCATTATGATGTTGCGCGTGAAGTACAAAGAGTTTTGCAACGCTATAAAGATTTGCAAGATATTATTGCAATTTTGGGTATGGAAGAATTGTCCGAAGATGACAAAGCTCTCGTTATGCGTGCTCGTAAAATCCAAAAATTCCTTTCCCAGCCATTCTTCGTTGCGGAGCAATTCACAGGTAGTGCCGGACAATATGTACCACTTGCTGAAACTATCCGCTCATTCCGTGAAATTTTGGATGGCAAGCACGATGACAAACCAGAAGGAGATTTTTATATGAAGGGAGCAATTTAGCTTATGGCAAATCAGAGACGAAATGGTCATTACAGGCAAGAATTTTTTACAAATTAAAAAGTCAAAAAAGATAATAAAAGTAGTATAATACAATCATGAATTTTGACCAACCAAAAGAAATTAATAATAAAGAAGTAATAAAAACTCCTGAAAATATAATTAAAGATGGAATTGATTTTGTATTTAGTCAAACTCCAGAAATAGCCTCAATTGGTAACAAAGAGCAATATTCTCGATACATAGACACGGTATTCCCTGACACCAAAATAAAGGATATTCTTTATCATGGAACGGGTGAACGTTTTAAGGATGATAAATTTGACCTCGGGAAAAAAGAAAATAAAAATAGTTATGAAGCTTATGGCTCGGGTATTTATTTTGAAAGAGACTTAGAAAGAGCACAGGGATGGTCTAAAGGTTCAGGGTTTGTATATCCTGTTTTACTTAACACTAAAAGGCCTGACAAATATGGTATTGGTCATATTTTTAGTTTATTTCTAAACAAGATGTCAAATCAAAAGAAATCTGAATTAAAATATAAATTATCCAAATATGGTTTTTTTGACTCTAATATTGTTAAGGAAGGATGGATAGATTGGGTGATTGTTTTTTCTCCAGATCAAATTCACATTTTAGGTTCTAGTCAGGATATTGAGCAATTTAAAAACTTTGTAAAAGAAAAATAATTTATGAAAAAAGCATTACCACAAAAACAAATAGTTTTATTTGAGGAAAAGGAAGTTCGAAGGACCTGGCATGATGAGCAGTGGTTTTTTGTTATTGAGGATGTAGTGCAAGCCTTAATTGATTCAAATGATGTAAAACAATATATACAAAGGATTAAACAACGAGACCCAGAGCTTGCTAAAGGGTGGGTACAAATTGTACATACCCTTGACATAGGCACAAAAGGTGGTAAACAAAAGATGAATTGCGGAAGCTTACAAGGTATATTCCGTATCATCCAATCAATTCCATCACCAAAAGCTGAGCCCTTCAAACAGTGGCTGGCAAGAGTAGGGCAGGAGAGGATAGAGGAAATTCAGGATCCAGAGAGGGCTATTGTGCGTGCCAAGAAAATTTATGAACAAAAAGGGTATAATGATGACTGGATAGCTAAGCGTATGCGTGGCATCAATGTACGCAACACTTTGACTGACGAATGGCAAGGTCGTGGTGCAAAAGAAGGCTTTGATTTTGCAATTTTAACAAATGAAATCTATCGAGGCGCATTTGAAATGGACGCCAAACAAATCAAGGAATTTAAATCATTGAGCAATCCTGATAATCCTCGAGACCATATGTCGGAACTTGAATTAATTCTAACAATGCTTGGTGAAGCAACAACGACAGAAATAACGACCACGAGAAATTCAAAAGGCCTACCCGAATTGTCGCGTGATGCCAAAGAGGGTGGCCAGGTCGCCGGCAATGCCCGCAAAGAAATTGAGTATAAAACAGGCAAAAGTGTAGCAACTAGGCAAAATTTCTTAAAGAGTTCACAGAAAAAACTTAAACCTAAAAAGAAAAAATAATATGAAAAAATTACAATTAAAAATAGTCACACCAGAGAAATTGATACTGCAAGAAATGGTAGATCAAGTGACTTTGCCTACCACTGTTGGCGAGCTTACAATATTGCCCGACCACATACCACTAATCGCAAGCCTTGCATCTGGTGATGTTGTAGCACAAACAGATGGTGAATATGTACCGATGGCAGTATCTGGAGGATTTGTGGAAGTAAAAAATATAAATGGCGAGACCGAGGTCGCAATCCTTGCCGACTTTGCCGAGCATGTGGCAAATATTACAGATGAAGAAATAACGAAAGCAAAAGCTAAAGCCGAGGAGCTTCGTAAACTTGCAGAGGACAAAGGCACAGTGGACTACGAGCACTTTGCTGCTGAACTCGAGCGATCTCTCACACGGGTGAAAATTGCTGACAAATGGAAGTCTAAAAAATATCGTAGGTAATCTGCTATAATAAGCTTTATGGCTGTCATTTTTTTAAATATATTTCTCTGGTTCGCAATCATTATATTTTTTGCGACACTTATTCTTTTTGTATTATGGTCTATAGGTATTTTAAAGAATAAAACACCCTTTATCCCAATACCATTATCTATATTGCCAGATATTTACAAAGCATTGGATCTTAAAGATGATAGTGTGGTTTATGATCTTGGTTCTGGAGATGGAAGAATTGTCTATTATTTGGCGAAATATAAGCCAAAAGCAAAAATTTTTGGCATAGAAAATAATCTTTTTGCTCTTATTTTTTCAACGATTTCATTTTTCTTTATAAAAAAAGAAAATAAGAAAAATATTAAAATTATAGACAATAATTTTTTTAAAGAAGATTTAAGAAATGCGACTCATCTTGTGTCGTATATATATCCAAATGTAATGGATGACTTACTCATTAAATTTGATCAAGATTTAAAACCAGGGACAAAACTTGTGTCTATTAGTTTTAAATTTATAAATAAAAAACCAATTGCGGAAATTGATTTAAATAGAAGTAAATATAAACTTGCTCGTAAGTTGTACATATATGAATTTTAAAACTTCAATGTTATAATATTTATATGCCCAGTGATGAACTAATCAATTATATAAAAAAAGCACAATCGAGCGATGTGCCGGATGAAATTATAAAATCCAAGCTACTTTCCGTGGGTTGGATACAAGAGGATATAGACAATAGCTTTAATCAGTTAGCAAAAGAGCAAGTCATCTCTATTGCTAGTACTTCTGGGAAAGAGGCTATTCAAATCGAGCAAAATGTACCTACCTCAATATCATCGGGTTATAAAAAAGATCCATATAGAGAGCCTATGGGTGCTGGAAAGCCACAAGCAGAAGAATTTATAAAAGAAAATCTTCCAAAAACAGACTCTTCGATAGGCAGGACTTGGTCTGTGCCTGAAAGTAAAACAAATACACCACAAGTAGAAAGAATGGGCCAAAAATTTACACCAATATATAAAGCAGAACCAATGGCGACGGGGGCACAAGACAATTTGATTCCAAAATTGGAAAAACCCCAAGCTTCATTTGTGGGTACTTCTTTTATCCCCAAAAAAGAATCTCAAGATACTATAGGTATTGTAAATAAAATAAACCAAGATGTCCCAGTAAAGAATGTGTATACACCAACACAGACTCAAAGTCCTGACATGGTATCAGCATTTAAGGTAATGCCCCAAGGTCTGAGTGGTATGCCCACTTCCAATCTTCCAGTAAACGATTACAATAATCTTTTACAAAATACTACGTATAAAAAAAGCAGTAGTAGTTTTTGGGGTTGGCTTATTTTTATTATCGTATTTTTGGGAGTTTTAGTTGGAGCCATCGTATATGCCAATGTCAAAGGATATATAGAATTGCCTTTTGAAATTCCATTTATACAATCATTGCAAAAGCAAGAAGAAATACAAGCCGATGTAAAGGACGATAACATCGAAATTGTAAATACTACGGACGATAGTTTGCAAATCGAAGAACAGAATATAGAAACAAATATTGTTGAAGACGAAATGTTAGAATTGAATATAATAGACCAATAATATGACAGATTTTATATTACGAACGGTAATAATATTTATTGGCTTGGGCGGTTTTTTATTGGCTGGTTATATTCATAATAAAAAAAGTAAAAAAAAGAAATTAATTTGCCCACTTCGTTCAAATTGTGATGATGTCATTAATAGTGACTACTCAGAAATTTACGGAATAAAATTAGAGGTTTTAGGTATGACATACTATGCATTTATTGCTATAGGGTATGGATTGATCAATAATTTTTCTTTTCTTTTAGGGAGTATCTCTGACCTTTTCTTTGTATTTTCATTTTTTGCTTTTATATTTTCTTTATATCTTATATCAGTCCAAGCCTTCGTATTACGCCAATGGTGTGTATGGTGCTTATTTTCTGCATTTCTATCAACAAGTATTTTTGTAATTTCTTTTCTCACAAAAATTTTATCCTAAAAATCTCTGGATTTTATAGGTTTTTTCTGCTATATTGATAGCGTCCATATGGTGCCTATAGTTTAGTGGTAAAACTCCGGTTTGTGGAACCGGTATCGAGAGTCCGATTCTCTCTAGGCACCCACACCTATATTTTTATAGTCATAAATCATATAATATAAATATATGTTTTATTTGTATGTTTTAAAAAGTAAGAAGGATAATAATATTTATTTTGGTTCAACAAATGATTTAAGACGCAGACTTGTAGAACATAATAATGGGGAGGTAAAATCTACTAAACCTCGCCGTCCTTTCGAACTCCGATATTACGAAGCTTACTTTAATGAAAATGAAGCTCGTAAAAGAGAAGCTTCTCTTAAAAAGGACGGCAGGGCGTTACACCAGCTTAAAGTTAGAATTTCAAATAGTCTGCAATAAAAATATAGGTGTGGGTGTAGGCACCCTGTTAAGTACTTGGTGTGGAGTAAATTTTTTATGATATAATATACCCATGTTAGATGGATTTAAAAAATTTATTCTAAGAGGTAATGCTCTTGATCTTGCGATTGGAGTCGTGATAGGTGCTTCATTTGGAAGTGTCGTAAATTCTTTAGTTACAGATATTTTGACTCCATTGATTGGCGCTATATCTAAGACCCGAGATTTTTCAGAGCTTTCTGTCACCATAAATGGTAGCGTCATAATGTATGGCAATTTTATAAATTCACTTGTGTCACTAATTCTCGTCGCAGTCTCTGTATATTTTTTTGTAGTAATACCTATGAATAAAATTTCAGATAAAATAAAAAAATGATAAGTGAAATAATCACAGTAAATCAGCTTCATAAAAACGGCAGGATACACAAGACGCTCACATTGAGAATCATCACCATCGGAGTAGTCTCTCTTGTATTTTTAGGGATGCTTATTTCTGGTTTTATAGTAAACGGTATTAGTTTTATTGGAGCATCTATAATTTTTGTTTTGATTGGTTTTCCTCTTGGATTCTATGTTTTTTCAAAAATATTTAAAATAAAGTGGGATAGAGAAAAAAGAATTATAAAAGTCAGAAAATTTGATCCTGTCGGTATTTTGACATTGGCTTTATATGGTATTTTTCGTTGGTACCTAGGTACAGTGCTCGGATACTTTTATCACGAAGATGCGATATTTATCTCCAGTGTCTCATTGGCACTTCTTTTTGGTATTACTTTGGGGCGGTTTGTGAGTATGATGATGATCGTAAATAAGATTCACGACGATCTGATGCATGCCAAGCTTTTAAAATAAAAATTGTGTTATAATGGTTATATATGAAAAATAAAACAACACAAATCATCGTCTCTACTATTGTCGTTATTTTAGTGGTAGTAGCTTTAGGTATATTGTTAAATAAACCAAAAGCTATAGGTAAATACGGCCCTCTAGCTCAATGCATAACAGATTCTGGTACAAAGTTTTATGGGGCATTTTGGTGCTCTCATTGCCAAAACCAAAAGGCTTTGTTTGGTGGAGCAAAAGATTTATTGCCATATGTAGAATGTGCACTTCCTCTTGAAGAGCAAAAATTGGCTGATATAGAAATACAAAAAGCAAAAGCTGAAGGAAGATTAAAAGAAGGGGAAAATCCAGAGACAATAGGCATAAAAACACGACAAGATATCTGTAAAGAAAAAGATATTAAAAGTTTTCCAACTTGGATATTTACAGACAGTTCAATACTGACAGGAGAAGTATCACTTGAAACTTTAGCTCTAAAAACATCTTGTGTATTACCAGAATAAAATCATATTAATTTATGCCAGCGTATTTAGATATATTTAATCAATTCGTATCACTGTCAGTACTCGTAATGCAAATACTTTGTGTTGTGCTTGCTGTGACGATGCTCTTTATAAAAAATAGAGACAATACTATATCTATCTTCTTCAAAAAAAATACATTTTATTTTGGTTTTATAGTTTCTATTGGAGCTGTCGCAGTGAGTTTGTTTTATTCAAATATAATTGGGTTTCCTGTATGCGAGCTTTGTTATTTACAGCGCATATTTATATACCCACAGCTCATACTTTTTGGTATGGAATTGTACAAGCGTGACCGCACAATAGTGTATTTTTCTATCGCTTTTGCATTACTTGGAGTCATCACATCTTTGTATCATATATACATAGAGCATGGTGGCACTGCAGGATTGCCATGCGCTTCTCCGAGCTCAGGGGCAGTCTCTTGTGCCACTCGCTATGTGTATGAGCTTAGCTACATTTCGATTCCTATGATGGCACTGACTACATCATTGTTTATATTATTGCTCTTGATAAATTTTAAAAGAAAGAGCTAGCCGTTTAAAAATAAATATATGAAAAAAATTCTCTCAAAGATAAAGACCATCACGCCTTTTGTGGTAGTATTTTCTCTTATCGTGGCTGGAATTTTTTATTTCAATGATTTAAAAAGTATTTATAATACAATTTTATTTTACACACTTTTGATTTTTTCTATTCCTCTTTGGATTGAAATTATAACAAGCCTTTATAGAAATAAATTTGGCGTGGACCTTATCGCAGGCCTTGCTCTTCTCGTATCTCTGATTTATGGAGAATATTTTGCAGGGACGATTGTACTTTTAATGCTCTCGGGTGGCGAAGCTCTTGAATCTTATGCCATGTATCGTGCACGACGCGAGCTCGCAGGCCTCCTTTCTCTTGTGCCTACAAAAGCTCACATAAAAACCGATAAAGGAATCATCGATATTGATAGTAAAGATGTAGTAAAAAATACAAAGATAATAGTAAAAGCGGGGGAAGTCATACCGGTTGATGGCGTGGTAATATCAGGCGAATCTTATGTGGATGAATCGATAATGACAGGCGAGCCAATGCCTGTGAAAAAAGTAAAAGATAATGCAGTTTTTGCAGGAACGACAAATACCGATCAGGTCATAGAGATACTTACCACAAAACCACTTTCTGAAAGTAGACTCGAAAGCATTATAGACATAGTCCGAAAAGCCGAAGAAGAAAAAGCTCCTTTTGTGAGAATGGCAGATAAGTATGCTGTATATTTTACTTTATTTACATTGGCAGTATCAGCTCTCGCATGGATACTTTCAGGTGATCCGATTCGACTTCTTGCCGTGCTCGTAGTGGCTACTCCTTGTCCGCTCATACTTGCGACTCCGATCGCCTTTATGTCTGGTATGAGCGCTCTTTCAAAAAGAGGTGTGATTGTGAAAAGTGGTGGAGCACTCGAAGCATTTTCACAAGTAAAATCTTTTGTTTTCGACAAGACTGGCACAGTCACATTTGGTGTAGCAAAAATCCATTCGATTGAGAGTTTTGGTACGTATAAAGATGAAGACATTATAAAATTTAGTGCATCATTGAATCAGCTTTCTGTCCACGTATTGGCGCACTCACTCGTCTCTTATGCAAATAAAAATTTAAAAGAAAATTTAATTTTTCCAGAAAATTTTAAAGAAAGTTTTGGTGATGGTGTGGAAGGCGAGATAAATGGTAAGAAATATTTTTTCGGCAAAGCCACATTTTTAGAAGATAGAGGTGTAGAAATCAAAGATGAAATAAAAAATAAGTATAAAAATGAAAAAAATATAAAAGGAGTAGCGCCGGTATGTTTGGGACAAGGCAATATTTTGATTGGAGTAATTACTTTTCAAGATGAAATTAAAAATGAATCAAAAGCACTTTTTAAAAAATTGCATGATATGGGAGAAGAGACAAGTCTTTTGACGGGGGATAAAGAAAAAATAGCTTTATTTGTATCTCGCGAGCTTGGTATAGATCGCTATAAAGCCGATTGCTTACCTGAAGATAAATTGAAATATATAAAAGATATTCAAGATTCTGGGAAAAAGGTGGCAATGGTGGGTGACGGGGTCAATGATGCTCCAGCACTTGCCGAAGCCCACGTGGGTATTGCGCTCGGCTCTCATGGTCGCACTGCAGCTTCCGATACGGCCGATATGGTGATTATCTCTTCTTCAATACTCAAAGTCTATGACGCTTATGTGATTTCAAAGCATGCAGTAAATGTGGCTAGACAAGGAATTTTTATTGGTATTGGTTTATCATCAGTATTTATGATTGTGGCTTCACTAGGCTTCCTTTCTCCATTTGCCGGAGCCTTGGTCCAAGAAGGCATAGATGTGGCAGTAATCCTCTACGCCCTCCGCGCCGGCATAATACCAAAAACCAAACTCCTAACCACCACCAGTTAGTCACTGAGTAGCCGGACTACCGGCAGATAGGCTACTCAGGATTTTTTATAAAATTTTGAATTTTTATGATATCATTTATTCATGGCTTTACAAATATGTATTGATGAAAGTGGAGATATTGGATATTCAAAAAAATCCAGCAAGCATTTTGTAGTATGTGCTTTGATTATAGATAATTTGGATATATTGAGAAGAATTGCCCGTAATACACACAGAAATAAATATAAGAAAAAGAAAGGAGACATGTTGCATGCTTATGCTGAAAGCCAAGAATTAAAAAATAGATTGGTAAAAAAATTAATTCCTCTTGATATGCAATGCGTCACCTATGTTTTTTATAAAAACAAATTAAAAACAGAAGATATTTATTTACATGCGACTGAACAGATCGCTAAGTATTTTGATGGACAAGATGTGGAGATTATTATTGTGGCAAAAAGAGATACACGGAAATCATATAATCAGCATATTCTTGATATTTATAAATCACACAATATTAAGGCAATTTTTTCTGATCCAGCAAAAGATAAGTCTTTGCAAATTGCAGATTTTTATTCATGGAGTGTTTATTCCAAGTTTGAAAAAGACAATAGTTTTTATTTTGATAAACTTTCAAAACATATAAAGCTTATATAAAAATCACAAAGCCCCCGAGGAACGAATGGATCACATGCCTGCGATCCTCCTGCGGGGGTCTTACTTGCTTATGAGTTTATAGTAGCACATTTACTATTTAATACGCAAGCAAAATTTAATAGTCTTACATATAACTTAGATTCAATTCTCCCAAAAACCTTGCAAATTAAGGCTAATTTTCCTTGACTTTTTTGTCGTTTAGGTGTATAATATAAAGAAACATAAAGTTAACAAAAAAATAAAAAAATCACACCATGACTGAAACTCCAATCGCCCACGCAGGTGTAGCATCTGCCAAGCAAATCTTTTTTCGTGGCTCGGACTTTTTGTCCCTTGCCGACTTAAATTCTTTGTTGAAATTATCGGATGTCCCATTGGAGGATGAAATTCCTTACTCTATGGAACAGCTTAAAAAAGCCAAAGAATCGGGATTGATGCTGGTATCAATGTTGCCGGACTTGACTATGCAAAGTATTGCAGAAAAAGTTGGAAACAAAATGCCGGATGACAACAATTTGTTGTACAGCATTGATTGGTACAAAAAAGAAAAATTCTTCACCGAGACCAAAACCCGCGGAGGAGCTTACCTTGTATCACTTGCCGGTTTACCGAGTTCAAACAACAAGAATTATTTGCAACAAACAAAAATTCTTGCCGATTGGGTAAAAGCCAACAGCAGTTTGTCTGTAAATCCCGCGAAAGTCGAGCAGTATGCCGAAGATTTTTACTCGAAAGAGAAAAGTCTGCAAAAAACCCTCGATGCCGACTGGCAAAAAGGAGGGCAGGCACTTTATGAACTTGACCTCAATCAGAATTGCAGGGAAAGAGCGTGCGAGACGACTCTTCGTTTGATTGCTTTTAAAAAGGTAAACGGAATCAATCTCCACGAGAACGATTATGCATGGCTTGCAGACATTACTTCCGGCTCGAGGCTCGTCGATCTCGGCCGTTGCGGCTCCGGTGGTGCCAACGTCAGCAGCGGCAGTGCTCGCGATTCGGATGGCGACTTGTATCTCGTTCCTCGCCTGCAGTGATTTTTGCACATTGTGTATTGAAATTTGAAAGGCATTTGTCGTATAGACAAATGCCTTTTCTTTTTTTATACATATGTAATACTGAGTATGGCTCTTGAAATGGCATGCAAGCATGACCATTCGCCATAATAACACTGCTTGTGAAATAGTAGCGTAAAGGCGCACATAGTTAACAATCATACGATTGCGACCATCTATATTTTAGATCGAAGTAATTTTGACACTGAAGCTATTTCATAAAAACTTCCGACTCGAAGCTCGTCAATCTCGGCAATTGCGACTCCAATGGTGCCAACGTCAACAACGACAATGCTCGCAATTCGAATGGCAACTTGTATCTCGTTCCTCGCATGAAGTGTTTACAAAAGCTCGCTATTTATTGCGAGCTTTTGTTTCTTTTATCCACCCACCGACCATAGATCCTATCTCGGTAAATTTTTCAGAAAGTTCGATATATCCCGATTGAGGCAGTGATTTTGCTTTATATGCTGTACGGACGAGAATACGAGCTATCTTAAGCTCGGTATCAATTTTTTGTATCATCAACAGTCTGGACACTCCGGTTTTTGAAATTGAATGAATAGCCAACTCGAGTATTTCCAGTATTTTATTTTCTATATTTATCCCCAGTGTATAGCGATCTATCTTTGGAAATCTCTGGACTCTTTTATGTGCTATGAGATATACTTGCTCTAGCTTATGAAAAATACTAGGTTCAGTAAAATTTGTGCTCGGGGGGGGGGGAGAGATTCATAGTCTGTATTCTATCATAATTAAAAAAAAAAATTTTTTTTCCGGTTGGGGTGTGTTTCAAAAGGGAAATTTAAAAAAGAAGGTTGTT
>CAYHYF010000008.1:0-3065 GCA_964360745.1 uncultured Candidatus Saccharibacteria bacterium
AATTGTCAGCCAAGTAAATCCACAAAATATAGTGCGTCATGCAAGTAAAGTGGCAACTGTAAGTGATGGTGGCGTTGTATCTGGAAGAGAAGCCACTGATTCTTTGACAGGTAGTGGTTTTATCCTTGTCACACTGCTTGCAATTCTTGTAAACCTCGTAGGAATATTTGTATTCATATCTGTAGCTCTTGTGTTTATAGGACGTGTCATCGGACTTTGGTTTGCGATGATTTTTGCACCTTTTGCATTTTTAAGTTATATCGTCCCTGCAATGTCGTCTATCAAAATGATCGGTTGGAAAAATTGGTGGAGCGACCTTATCGCACTTTCGTTTGTGGCACCACTGTTTATGTTTATGATGTATTTACTTATTCTTTTCCTTGGGGGAGAAACTTTTGGTGACTTGATAGATCCAAACAACAATGGCTCAACCTTCATATTGAAAACAATCGTATCATTTGCTTTTATTATGATAATGCTTATGACTGCAAAGAAAATGGCTAAAGAGTACTCTGGAAGTATCGGCAAAACTGTCACCGGTGCCGTCACAGCCGGCGGAGCAATGCTCCTCGGTGCTGGTGTAGCAGGTGTTGCATTAGCTGGAAGAAAAACTGTGGGATCGGTTGCGAAATATACACAAAATGATACGGCGAGAGGTGATGCTTTAAAATTTAAAGATGCAGGTGATGCTTGGAAAAAAGCAAATTGGAACCCTGCTAGTTGGGTTAGTGCCGCAGGTAAAACAGTCTCTGGAGTAGGTAAATTTGCAACAGCCGGAACAGCACAAGGATTACATGCGGTTGGATGGGGTAAAAAAATGCAAGAAGAAGATGCAGCTTATGGCAAAAAACAACACGCAGAACACGCTTTAAATGAAAAAACTTCTGAAATGTCTAGTAAACTAGGATTAAAAGATAAAGATACTAAATATTCTGAACTTACTGAGCCACAACAAAAAGAAGTTCGAGATTCTGTCAACAAAGATATAATCGGTAAAAAAGTTTATCGTAAGAAATTTGATAGTCTAAACGCAGAAGAGGCTTCTTCTGTGGAAAATGCTTTAAGTACAATAACAACTGATGCAAAAACAGGAAAAATAGATTTCAAAATTGATGCAATTCTCAAAGATCCTGATGATCCAAATAAATTAAAAACACAGAAAGGTAAAGAATACAAAGAAATAGAAGCTGGAGATGCATTCGCGCAATCTGCAAAATCTAACCAGGCTATGGGTGAGTTTATTAGAGCATTACGACAAGGAAGTTATAATCTAAACAACTTATCTCAAGCTAAATTTGCAAACAAAGGTATGGCAAAAACAGGAGTAGCTATGATCGCCGGGATAGCGGCTGGGGTAAGAATGGGTATGAAATCAAGCGGAATAAATCAAGGAAAAGGAGAGAAAAATTTCTTTGATGATTTAAAAAATACTGTCACAGATGCCTTGAAGAGTGTTAAGATCGAGGTGCCGAAAGGTGGAGGAGGTGGAGGAGATTCGCATGGGGGGGGAGGGGGTGGGGGAACGCATCATTAATAGTGCTTACTGGTTGTAAAATTGTAAAAAGTATGTTACATTATACTGTATAAAAACCTTTATAAATGAAGGTACTTTAAGTAGAGATTAAAATAATGAGTTACAAAAGCTATGAAAATATCACAAAAAGTAGTTAGAGGAAAGTCTTACATATATGCCTTAGATAGCATTTACATAAATAGGGGTAAAACGATACAAAAAAATAAATCTTTAGGACCATATGCAACAACTACAAATCTCGTAGTAAAAAAACAAGATTTTCAAAAATATATAATAAAAGAGGAGTCTTGGATGAGAGCAACCTACTGGAAGAATAAAGCAAGTAAAGATTTTCTTTCATACATTAATATTGAGAAAATTGAGTATTTAAGATCGAATCTTTTTCAGCTCAAAAAAAATATGGGTGAATTGGGTTCTACTGCAATGGAAACAGCTTTTTTGATTGATTTTATTTATAACTCAAACAAATTGGAAGGAAGCCGTGTACCAAAAGAAAGCGTAGAAAGGATAGTGAGAGAATACGTAAAAGAAAAAAATGATGAAGTAAAAAATACAATTACCGCAATAAATTATATAAAACAAAAAAAATTCAAGATTACAATAAAAAATATAGAAAAAATTCATGATCTATTACTCTCTCATGAACCAAGTAACTTAAAATATAGAAAAGATAATGATATTGTGGTAGGAAATTCAAAAGTTTCAGACTATAAAAATATAAAGAGGGAATTATTAGATTTGATTACTTGGAATAATAAAAATAATTACAATCTTTACCCGCCAGAACAAGCCTTTTTATTTTATTATAAATTTGAAAGAATACACCCATTCAAAGATGGCAATGGTAGGACAGGAAGATTGTTAATGAATGAAATCCTGAAAAAACACAAATATCATCCTATTATAATTTGGAACAAAAATAGAGAAGCCCATATGAATGTATTTAAAAAAGCAATGAACGGTGGATATAAATCTTTCTTTAATTTTATGGTTGACCAGTTTATAAAGACACATGAAATATATTTAAAAAAGATAGGGAAAGCTTACAATTTAGATATTATATTAGATTCTTTCCTTGAACCTTCTACTCAAGATGAATAAAAAATAAAATTAATGATATAATAAATATACGCAAAATGGATAAAGAACAATTACAACAAAAAATAGCAGAATATTATGCAAAGCTTCCGCCAAAAGCCCAAGAGGTTTTTGCAAAGATGGAATGGATGGAAGTACTAAAAGAAATTAGCAAGAAATATAATCTGCAAGATGAAGAGATATCATCACTCGGCACAGAGACGACCTTACTCTTGCTTGGCATCATACATCCCGATGAATATATAAACTTTTTGGAAAAAGAAATAAAAGTTGGGGAAGATATCCGTGTGCAGATGGCAAATGAGATAAATGAACGTGTACTTATTATGATACGTGGCGATCTTGAAAGCGCCCATTTAGCAAATACATTGGAGCTGGGAGAAATTGAAATGAATTCTACTGCTGATGTGCCTTTACCTCCATATGTAAAAAA
>CAYHYF010000008.1:3165-20971 GCA_964360745.1 uncultured Candidatus Saccharibacteria bacterium
GAGAAATTGAAATGAATTCTACTGCTGATGTGCCTTTACCTCCATATGTAAAAAAGGGTGAGGAAAATATTCCAAGACCTTCGACAAGCTCAGTCCAAGCGCCTCCAAGTGGTTTGCCTGTGATGACAAATACTTTTAAAAAAGAAGCGGAAGTTTTTGAAAAATCAGAAATAGAGGTGTTGCCACAAAAAAATACTGAAGATAGAAATGTTGATGAAAAGAAATTTTCTATGGGCGAAGACAGGATACTGGTTGATTCTGGAATTTCTATGGTAGAAGAGCGTCCAATCGTGGAAAAAGAGCATCTTTTACCAAATACAGAGACGCAAAAATCTGTGCTCTCTGGTATTGAGCATCCGCAAGCCGGAGTGTCGAGTATATTGGGGCAGAAATTATCTCAAAATATGAGTCAAATTCAAAAGGCAAGCAATTACTCTTCTCTCGATAAAATCCCGACACCTCCATCAACTTCAGTACCAATACCACAAACGCAAAAAGACCCTTATCATGAAGTAATAGAATAAAAAATCATGCAATTTAGAGTCCCACAATTTATAGATATAGAAGACAAACTGTTTGGTCCATTTACCTTCAAACAATTTGCATACATCGTGGGTGGAGGAGGGATGATATTTGTAATATACAAACTTTTCCCATTTTTCATAGCAGTATTTTTAATAATACCTATAGCCATACTCACCGTGGCTCTGACTTTTTATAAAATAAACGGAAAACCATTTATCTTTTATCTACAAGCGAGTCTTGAATATGCAATGAAGAGCAAGCTCTATGTATGGAAGCAAAGATTGGTAAAGCCAGATGTAAACACAAAAGTGAATGACGTGCCAAAATCAGTGTCTGTAGTACCACAAATATCAAAAAGTAGTTTAAATGATATCTCTTGGAATTTAGATATTGCAGAAAAGACTGAAAAGTAAAAAATATGATATAATTTATTTATGGCAAAAATAAATGCTCGTAAATCACAAGACTTTGTACCAATAAAAGAAGTTCGAGATGGAGTGATCATCTTAAAAGATGGTGGGCTTCGTGCTGTACTCGTGGCAAGCTCTATCAATCTATCTTTAAAATCATACGATGAACAAAAAGCTATCATTTCACAATTTCAGACATTTCTAAACGGCTTGGATTTTTCTACACAGATAGTAGTGCAGTCTCGCAGGCTCGATATTCGCCCATACCTACTCACCCTTGAAGAGAGGATGGTCACGCAGATTGAGCCACTCATAAAGATTCAGACAAAAGAATATATGGAATTTATAAAATCTTTCACTGACGAAGTAAATATTATGACGAAAAACTTTTTTGTCATTGTGCCATACACTCCAAATATATTGACGACTGGAAAGAGTGGAATCTTGGAAAAATTTGGATTTGGTAAAAATAAAGAAGAAAGTAAGGAGACTTCTGACTTGGCAGACTTTGAAGAAAAACGCACACAGCTTGACCAAAGAGTGGGAGTGATCATGGGAGGATTGTCACGATTTGGAGTGCGAAGCACACAGCTTGGTACAGAAGAAGTGGTAGAATTATTTTATAAGACATTTAATCCTGGTGACATAAGCCAAGGAATAAAATTGGAATAAAAATATGGGATTATTTTCATCAAAAAAGAAAACGGATGCAGGTGGGGCAGTCTTGCCAGTGCTTCCAGAAGAAATTTATCAAGCAGCGACGCTTGAATTGCAAGACGTGATAGCACCATCGGCTCTTCAAATCACTTCAAAATCATTAAACTTGGGAGATAAAATTGCCCGCACTTTTTTTGTGATTTCTTATCCAAGATTTCTCACCGACAATTGGTTTTCTCCAATTATAAATCTCGACAAAGTCTTTGATGTGTCCATCTTTGTGCATCCGATAGAGACAGGGGAGATACTCAAGACTTTCCAGAAAAAAGTAGCCGAGGTACAAAGCCAGATTTCAATACGAGAAGGAAAAGGACTCGTGCGTGACCCAATGCTCGACACAGCCTACAATGATCTTGAATCCTTGCGTGACAACCTGATGCAAGCTCAAGAAAAAATGTTTGACGTCGGATTATATATCACGATATATGCCGAAAACGACAATGAACTTTTTAAAGTAGAAAATGAAATAAAATCTATCCTTGAATCAAAGCTCATATATATAAAACCAGCACTTTTCCAACAAGAAGAAGGTTTTAAAAGTACAATCCCACTTTGCACCGATCTCATAGCGATACATCAAAAATTAAATACAGAGCCACTTTCTAGTGTATTTCCATTTGTATCTTTTGATCTCACATCTGACAAAGGAATACTCTATGGTGTCAATCGTCATAATTCATCACTTATTATCTTTGATAGATTTTCTTTACCAAACTACAATTCTATCACTTTTGCCACATCTGGTGCTGGTAAATCTTATGCCACAAAACTTGAAATCATAAGGACTTTAATGTTTGACACTGAAGTCATAGTCATAGACCCAGAAAGAGAATATGAATTTCTAGCTGAAGCACTGGGTGGACGATATTTCAATATATCTTTATCGTCTGATCACCATATCAATCCTTTTGATCTTCCAATTCCAAGCAATGATGAGACGGGGGCTGATGTATTGCGATCAAATACCATAAATCTTGTGGGGCTTTTTAGAATAATGCTCGGTGGATTGACTCCAGAAGAAGATTCTATGGTGGACCGCGCAATCACGGAGACTTATGCTCTCAAAGACATCACAGCAGAATCTGATTTTACAAATATCGAACCCCCACTACTTTCAGATTTTGAAATGGTGCTCGCTGGAATGGAGGGAAGTGAATCTGTGATACAAAGACTCACAAAATACACTCGTGGAAGCTGGTCTACGTTTTTAAATCAACCATCCAATGTGGATATCAATAGAAAATTTGTAGTCTTTTCTGTGCGAGATATGGAAGATGAATTAAAACCCGTGGCAATGTATATAGTCACACATTACATCTGGAACTCTATAAGGAAAAATATTAAAAAAAGATTGCTTGTGGTAGATGAAGCTTGGTGGATGATGAAATCAGAAGACACTGCATCATTCCTATTCTCTATCGCAAAGAGAGGAAGAAAGTATTTCCTTGGACTTGCTACAATCACACAAGACGTGGGGGACTTTCTGCGCTCACCATATGGTGTGCCGATTATCACAAACTCTTCTATCCAATTGTTGTTAAAGCAAGCCCCTTCCACAATGGACGTATTGCAGAAAACTTTTAATCTCACTGATGAAGAAAAGTATCTTTTACTTGAAGCAAGTGTGGGGGAGGGAATATTCTTTGCTGGATTAAAACACGTGGCAATAAAGACCATCGCTTCATATACAGAAGACCAAATCATCACTTCCGACCCATCGCAAATCTTGGCTATCAAAAAAGCCAAAGATGATTTAATCACAGGAAATTAATTCGAGTGTGCCTCCCCTCCTTACCAAGGAGGGGAATGAGGGGAGGTTCTTAATTTAATTCACCTCACCCCAGCCCTCTCCTTATAAAGGAGAGGGAGAAATACAAGAACGCTTGTTGTTTATCGTTCTATTTTAGAATATAATATAAAAGTGAGTAAGACTATCAAAAATTTACTATTTTCTTTCTTTATATTGTCTGTTTTTTTTACTGGGACAAATACTTTTGCTATTGATGTGCAAAATAGTGATATATCTATAAAAGTGAGTCCAGAAAATCCGAGACCATTTAGTGCGACCACAATCAGTCTCACAAGCTTTTCCACTGATTTAAACAAAGCCAATATCGAATGGAGAAGTGGAGGCAAATTGGTATTGTCAGGTACTGGTAAAACAAAATATATATTTACTACGGGTGGCCCAAATACTGTGACTTCTTTTGATATCAATATCATTCCTGAAGGCGCCTCTGCTATAAACAAGATGCTCACAATCAACCCATCTGATATAGACTTACTCTGGGAAGCAATGGATTCTTATACACCACCATTTTATAAAGGTAAAGCTTTGCCAAGCACAGAGAGCCAGATAAAGATTGTGGCATATCCAAATACTTCAGGGCTTAGTAATACAAATCAAAAAAATATCAGTTATACTTGGAAAAACAATTATGACACAGTCGGTAGTGCTAGTGGGTATGGTAAAAGTAAATATATTTTTATTAATGATAATCTTAAAAATACAGAAAAAGTGAGTGTGGTGGCGACAGGATTGTCGGGCTCATATTCATCTGAAGGAAAAGTAGACATCAATATAGAAAATCCACAAATAATTTTTTATAAAAAATCTCCACTAGAAGGTATACTATACGCAAGTGCACTGACCGATGAGAGCTATATTGAAGAAGACGAGATCACTTTTGTGGCTGAGCCATACTATCTATCTTTTAAAGATGGTTCCTCGTCTTTTAATTACAATTGGAAAATAAATAATAATAGTATAGAGACACCGAGTAAAAAAAGAGAGCTCACTGTACGCCCATCTTCTCGAGGAGGGTATGCAAATGTGGGATTTGGTATGGAAAGTATCACAAAATTATTCCAAAACGTGACGAATAGTATTAAAATAAAATTATAATATGAAAAAAACAAAAAACATTATAAACAAAATATTTGCAACATTCTTTCTTTTAACAATCATACTGCCAAATATATCTTTAGGAGCAGAGCAGTGGTATTTCTTTACGACACCAATGCAGACATCCACTACTGTATTTTTTGCAGATAAAGCAGAGTGTGAGACAGCTAGAACAAAAGCATTTGAAGGCAAAACCGTCGATCCAGAAATCACAAAGTGTCAGAAAAAGGAAGATTCTGGCAATGGTTGGTATTTTATTAATTCTTCTGGTCAAAAAATTGGTGTGGATGGTGAAAAATTCACCAAACTTTTTGCAAATGATACAGCTTGTAATGCTGGAATGCTTTCATATAAAATAATTGGAAAAGTGGATGCAAATACAAAATGTATACAAGCGACATCAGAAATAATTTCTGAAACAGAAAAAAATAAAAGAATTGAAGTCATAAATATAAACAAAAATCAAACTCCTCGCGATGATACATACACACTCCTTGCGCCGATAGGGGGGCTGACTGAGATTAGAAACAGCGCTGGGATAGGCACATATTTAGAGAAAATATTTTTAATAGGCATAGGGCTTGCTGGAGTACTAGCTGTGGTGATGATCGTGATATACGGCATAATGTATATGGGTGATGAATCTGTATTTGGAAAGACAGAAGCTAAAAGTAAAATTATGAAAGCCATCGGCGGACTCATCCTCGCTCTTGTATCTTATGCATTACTGCGAACAATCAATCCAGATTTGATAGGAGGAAAGGTAAATGTAAAAGCAGTAAGTGTAGTAGTTATTCCATTCTCGCCGGTGGATGATCCTTCTTATTATGATTCAGATCAAAAAACCGGAGGAGTGACAAGTTGTACATCTCTTAAAAAAGATCCAGGAAGATTTACAGATGCCGAAAAAATTGTAGCTGAAAAAGCCACAGAAGCAACAGGTGGTTTAACAGATTTAAAAACGCTCAGTATGACCGTGAAAAACAATTCTTTAGTGCAACCAAAATTAGCAGGACAGTTGTTGAATTTTATTGAATGGAATGGCAAAGGTTATTCTATCACGGAAGCTTTCAAGGCTACTACGTATAAGCATGTTTCAAAATGTCATTATCTTGCAAGTTGTGTTGATTTGGCTTTTAGAAATGGGGCTAGTCCCATTGTAGCATCTGCTGAGCAAGTGAAGACTGCAATAGAAAATTTTAGAAAAGCTGGTCTTTTTGCTCAATTTGAAGTAGGAAGTGTGGCAAGATATGATCAACTTGGAATAAAACCAGAAGATTTAAATGAGGGAGGTTGTCCAAACGTCATCAAAGTAAATGATGTCGCAGAACACTTTTCTGTATACTTAAAACCATAAACATATTATGAAAAAAACATTTTTAATTTTAGTAGCGATTGGGATTTTGGGAGGAAGTTTATACTTCTTTATAAAATCAAAACAGACCCCCGATCAAGTACCGACAACTGGAGAAGAAACAGGTTTCTTTAGAAGTTTCTTTCCATTTAGTTCAAATAAAAACAATGCTGATAAAATTGAAAATATAAATACAGAAAATAATACCGAGGCAGGCAATAGTGTAGCAGATGAAAGTATCACACCTACAGAAACAGAGGTCAGATTAGAGCAAGTGACTACTTATGCGATTTCTGGAATGACGGTCTTTATGGCAGAAAGAGAAATTGTAGACCCCCTCCTTTCTGAGGAGGGGGCAGGGGGTGGTGAACCGAATACAAGGGAGTCCACCCCGACTTCGTCTGCCCCTCAAGAGGGGAATATAAAAATAGAGATAGTGCAGGCATTGAGATATGTAGAAAAATCCACAGGGCATATATATGAATATCACTTAGATAAAGAAGTCTCAGGGAAAATTTCTAACTCCACAATTCCAGGAGTATATGAAGCTATATTCGCCGACAATAGCCAATCTGTCTTGTATAGATACATTGGTAGTCTCGGGCAAATCCAAAGCTACCTTGCGACTCTTGGGGCCGAAAAGGGGCGCTTTTTAGCTGAAGGAATAGAAGGTGTAGCAATTTCGCCAGATAAAAATAATATATTTTATCTTAGCCCTCTTGCAAATAGTGTGACCGGATTAAATCTCACGGTGAAGCTAGGCACGAGTAAACAAATATTTTCCTCTGACTTTACGGAGTGGATTCCACAATGGGTGACAAAACAAGCGATATTTATGACCACAAAACCATCTTGGAATATTGAAGGGAGTGTGTATGCGCTAAACGTTTCAACAGGCGCATTTACAAAAATATTTGGAAATATAAAAGGCCTCACAACTCTCGCAAACAATGCCGGTAATAGAATAATTTACAACAAGACTACGAGCGATGGCCCAGAACTCGGATTATTTATAGACAATTCTTTCACATCTTTAAATCTTTATGGCTTACCTGAAAAATGTGCTTGGAGCAAAGATGGCTTCACTGTATATTGTGCAACTCCAAATATAATAAACACAAATCATCTTCCCGATATGTGGTATCAAGGATTGGTCTCTTTCAATGATACGATTATGAGGATAGACACCCGAGACATTTCAAAATCAACAATCATAGACACAGAAAATTATGCACAAATAGATGCGATAAATATGACATTATCTCCAAATGAAGATACTCTATTTTTTATGAACAAAAAAGATAGTACATTGTGGAAATTAAAACTTTAGATTCTATTTTCTACGTATTTTATTACGACTTTTCTATTGAGACCTTCACCGATTGACTCTGTAAAGATATCTTTTTCTTTTTCTAAATACATATGTATAATCCTCCTATCAAAAGCTGTCATTGGATCTGCTTCAATGTTTGATTTAAAATACCGAGCACGCTCTGCGAGCATATGAGCAGTAGCTTTCAGTGTATCCATTCTTTTTTTCTGATATCCATTCACATCGATTATAATTTCAGGGCACTGTTCTTCGCCAAGTTCTTTTTCTACCATCTTCTTTATAATATAATTGAGAGATCGTAAGGCGTCACCGTCTCGGCCTATTAAAAATCTTGAGTCTGGTGTGCGTATAGAGCACCACAATGTGCCATCTTCATCTACGACATCACAAGAATCTATAATAAAATCAGCTTTTGATATAAATTCTTCTATTTTGTTTTTTACTATTTGTTGACTCATATATTTTTTATTTTACCAATTTGTTTCCTATTTTTTTTAATTCAAATTGAGAATTTACTTTTCTTCTCACATACCATTCTTGGGCGATAGTGGCTATGTTGCTCGTAATCCAATACAATGCCACCGCTGCAGATATCTGATACGCTATGACTGCTATAAATACTGGCAATATGTATTTTATATTCATCGTCATACTCTTTGAAAGTTCATCTTGAAAGGTTTTTTCTTTAGCTGGTTCCTTTGCTTCTATCTCTTTTTCTTCTTTTGTCTTTTTAGGATACATGAAATACGATTGTAGAAATTGCGTCACACCAGCAAGTATTGCAAAGACCAAAGATTTACCATGCAAATCCACAAGACCCAGAAACATAGCGTTGGCATTTTCGGGATAGTGTACAAAAGAATATATAGGCACATTGCCAAGCGCAAGACCTTTATAGAAAGCATAATATAGCCCAAAAATTACAGGGATTTGAATCAATACGAGTAGACATCCAGAAAAAGGATTAACGCCATATTTTTTATAAAGTGCAAAAGTTTGCTTTGCTTGTTCTTGTTTATCTGGGAAATCTTTTTTAATTTTCTTTAATTCAGGATCAATTTTTTTAAGTACTATCTGACTTTTTATTGATTTTTGAGAAAGAGGGAAGAGTACTATTTTTACAGCCAGTGTGAGTAGTATCACAGCAAAACCAACGTCCCCAAAAGTCACAGTGCCCATCAAAAAAATTAGGGCATTATATATAGGATAATAGAAAATTTTATTCCAAATTGTAATCATTAGACTATTCTAGCCTAAAAACACAAAAATTCAAAATTAGAGGAGTGGATCAATTCTGTTTTTTTGAAATGGGTGGCAACGAAATATCCTTTTCATACCAAGCCACACACCCTTACGAGGTCCATATTTTTCTATTGCATCGTAGGTGTATTCCGAACAAGAAGGAATAAAAACACATCGTTTCCCAGAAAGTGGATAATTCTGTTGATAACCCACAATTAGGCCTAAAAGGAACTTTTTCATTATATTTTTACTCTATTTAGTATTAAATCTATATTTTCAGCTATTTCCTCACTTTTAATATCAAAATTCACACCTTTTTTATACATAAATATACCAGAAATAGCTGGAAAGTCCTTATTTCTCAAGGTATTATAGCCTTTACGCCTTAAAGAATTCCTTTTTACGGCGTTTTTTGCCACTGTTTTGGGCACAATAAATGCAAAATGTCCTTTATTGTCAAGGTTTTTTGTGTATTTAAATAAAAAAATAGGGCTATGGATAATATAGCCTTCTTTAAAAATAGTATCAAAAGTCTTCTTGTTTATTCTATTTTTTTTCGGAAGCATATTTTAGACTACGACAGCTAGTTTTGCCCTGCCTTTTCTACGACGAGCCTTAAGTACACGCCTACCATTTGGCGTCTTTGAGCGCACCAAAAAACCATGGGTCTTTGCTCTTTTTCTATTGTTTGGATTGTATGTTTGAGACATATATAAGAATAATATATACTATTATCTACAACAAATCAAGTGTGCTGACTATTTTTCTTTTCCCCACATTATCAACAGGTTAATTAACTTTCTTTACTAACAGCTATTGACATATAACAGTATAATAAAAATAATGATTGATACAAAACAAATTTGGAATAATTGCCTAGTGGAAATAGAGACAAATATATCTGGTGCAAATTTTAATACGTGGTTTAAAAACACACACATAGCCAAAGAAGATCAGGGGACACTATATATCGGTGTTCCAAATGAATTTGTGAAGGATTGGCTAAACAATAAGTTTCATAAACTCATAGTTAAGACATTGATGACCTATATGGAAAATATTCGTTCTGTGGAATATATAATCTCAAAACACGAACCGAGGGAAGAGAAAGAAGTGCATGCGAGGACACAAAATTCAAACGAATTACCATTAGCTGATTTATATATAAATAAAGAAGACAACCTAAATCCCAAATACACATTCTCTTCTTTTGTGGTTGGTCCATTCAATGAGCTTGCGTATGCTGTATGCCAAGCGATAGTGGCAAATCCTGGCACATCGTACAATCCATTTTTTGTGTATGGTGGTACAGGTCTTGGAAAAACCCATATGATCCAATCTATAGGTAATACAATAAAAGCAAAATCTCCAGAAAAAAAGATTTTTTATGTAAGTCTTGAAAAATTTACTGTGGATTATGTAAACTCTCTTCAAAATAAAACTACTAATCAATTTAAAGAAAAATATAGAAAATATGATGTACTCATAATGGATGATATACAATTTATATCAGGGAAAGACAAGACTCAAGAAGAACTTTTTCATCTTTTTAATATAATGCATGAAAACAATAAGCAAATCATATTTTCATCTGATAAACATCCAAATTTTATACACGGATTGGAGGAACGCCTACAATCTAGGTTTGCTTCTGGTATGACCGTGCAGATCACAGAACCTGATTATGAATCAAGGGTCGCCATAATAAGAGCAAAGCTTTCAAACAATAATTGCTCTGTGGATCCAGATATCGTATCTTATTTAGCTGAATCTCTAGAGGGTAATATACGTGAATTGGAGGGTAGTCTCAATGCTGTGATATGCCAATCTCAGTTGAAAAACAAAGACCTATCTATGGCTGAAATAAAACAATTGATTAAAAATAACCTGAAGCCAAAGAAAAATGTTGCAATAAAAGATATTGTTTCCATTATTGCTAATTATTACAATATAGAAGAATCTGATATTTATGATAAAACAAGAAGAAAGGAAATAGTAAAAGCTCGACAAGTGATAATGTATATCCTGCGTGAAGATTTCAATGTCTCCTACCCGCTTATAGGGCAAAAACTGGGGGGGAAAGATCACACTACGGTAATACACTCACATTTAAAAATAAAAACAAATCTAGAGACAGACCCATCGCTTGTACAAGAGATAGATAAGATTAGAATTATGTTTAAATAGTTGTGTATAAGACTGTATATTATCCTTTAAAACTTGTTGATATGTATGTTTATAAAAAAATGATTTTTGTGGATAAATAAATATATAAAATTATTTTGTATTTAATTAAAAAACAATTCACATATTATAAGATTTTAAATTTAAAAAAACCATTATGCTATATACATTAAAAAGAAATACACAATATACAGTAGATAATAATAGTAATAAGTATTTATATATAATAATTAAAAAATTAATAGAATAACTCATTTATAAAATATATGAAATTAGAATGCCAAATAGAAAAAATTAAAAATGCAGTATTGTTGTGTGAAAGAGTGACTGGTAAGAATCTTACACTACCAGTATTAAGCTCGATACTTTTTATAGCTGAAGGAAAAAACCTAACACTTAGATCTACAAACTTAAGTATTGGTATTGAGATAAAGATTCAAGCTAAAATAGAAAAAGAAGGAACTGTGGCAATAAATGGACAAGTACTCGCACAGCTATTCTCTGCTATATCAGGTGGAGATAATATATTTTTTGAACTTATTGAAAATACAATGAGTATAAAGACAAAAAACAATAAACTAAATATAAAGACTATTCCACACGAAGATTTTCCAACTCTTCCAAATGTATCTGGTGAAAAATTTCAAATACCAACAGGTAAGCTATTAGAGGGTATAAAAGCTGTATATTACAGTGCATCGGTATCAGATATAAAACCAGAAATAGGAAGTGTGTACTTATATAAAGAGGAGGAAAATATAGTATTTGTGGCAACGGATTCATTTCGATTGGCTGAGAAAAAAATAAAAATAAAACAAGATATAAATTTTGATGGAGTTTTAATTCCATTTAAAAATACCACAGAGATTTTGAGAATAATGGATGGAAACAATACTGATGTGGATGTGACGGTAAATAAAAACCAGATTTCATTTATGATGGAAAATATATATATCACTTCTCGTGTGGTGGATGGAGTTTTCCCTGATTATAAGCAAATTATTCCAAAAGAATCTAGTACTGAAGCTGTGATTTTAAAACAAGATCTAATAAATGCAATAAAAGTCTCAAATATCTTTTCAGATAAATTTAATCAGGTCACATTAAATATCAATCCAAAAGCAAAAATATTTGAAATACATTCAAAAAACAATGATATTGGAGAAAATAGCACGAGCATAGCAGGCGCACTTTCGGGGGAAGATGTATCTGCAAATTTCAATTATAAATACATAATTGATTCGCTTCAATCCGTATCTACCGACAGCTTGTCGTTGAGCCTAAATGGAAACAATAAGCCGATGATAATAAAACCAATCGGGGATAAAAGCTTTATGTATTTAGTAATGTCTATGAATAGGTAATTAAAATAAAATGGAAGAGAAATATGAAAAAAATACCAATAGAAATTTTAATCCCATAATTTCTTTTTTAGATAAATTTAAAAAAATCTTGGGCGACAGTGGTCTGCAAAAAGACTCCGTAATCAGTGTCTTAAAAGAAGAGCTTGGCGTAGATTTAGAAAAAGATAAAATTACAATTTCAAAAAACATCGCCTCTATTTCCGCAAGTCCAATACTCAAAAACGAAATCCTAATGCGTAAGCAAAAAATCCTCACAAAACTAAAAGACTTAAATATAAATATTTTAGATATTAGATAGTTTTATTCTACTTCGAAGAAGAAATCTTTTTGTGCGTTGTTTCCCATCACATCGCGGGTTGTTATTTTTATTGTATTTGTGTTTACGAGACTTGATATATTTTCTGGAGTAAAAGAATACGAATTTTGTGTATCAGACAAAGAAGTCAGATATGTGTTGTTGAAAAATATATCTGTTTTCTTTAAAGAGTATCTTGAGTTTATAGATATTTTTAAATTTATTTGGTCTTTTTTATTATAAATTTTATTTTCATCTATGCCGATACTTTTTATCACAGGCTTATTGCTCTCTGTGTGCACATCGTCATAACCCGTCGGTATATTACTATTTGTTATTTTTGGATATCCATAACTATTTTGTGCCCACCAATTTTGAACCCCTATTTCCCAATTTCGATACAGTGAGTCTCTAGTATTTCCAGATGTTTCATTTAAAATATTATCTCTATCTAGCCAGTATAAGATAGAGTGAATATTTGTAATTGATTTTTCTACTCGAGTTTCTATTGGTGTATATTCTGTCGCAAGTTTTCCTGAAGTGGAATCAATCACAAAAGTTTTTCCACCCTGCCAATATCCTCGAAGTATTGGTGGAATGCTTGTATCTATTTGATCAGGTTTACTAAAAGAATGCCCTGCATATTTTTTTGCAGTTTCCATCATTACATTATTCCAAATCGGTCCAGCTATTGTAGCACCACCTTTTTTCATTGGAATATTGTCGTTGTTTCCAGCCCATACTCCTACTACAGCATTTGTGCTATAGCCAATAGTCCAAGCATCTTTATTGTCATTTGTAGTACCGGTTTTTACTGCTGTGTCTATTCCTGGTGTGATGAGGATTGAATTTGCACCAAATGTCGGCGTGCGGGCTGTATTGTCTGATAAAATGTCAGAAATAATTCTCGTTGTATTTTCTGGCAACACTCTGTATCCTTCATCAGGAACAGCTTCTTCTAAAACATTGCCATCATTGGTCTCTACTTTTAAGATACTTCTATATGGGTGACGAATTCCTTCGGTTGCAAAAGCGCCATAAGCAGATACCATATCTAAAAGTTTTGTCTCACCACCTCCAATCACAAGAGATAATCCATATCTATCACCATCAGTAGTGAGTGTGGTGATACCTAAATCTCTCGCTGTCTTTATAGCATCGCGTATACCTACTATGTAGAGCATTTTTACAGCGATGATGTTTATAGATTGCGCTAGGGCATTTTTTAGTGTCATTGGGCCACGATATGCGTCATCATAGTTGCCAGGATGATAGCAATTGGCTTTACCGTTGCCATAAGCATCACAGGACGCGTTGAATTCTGTAAACACATCAAACACTACCGCTTCGGATGTAAAGCCCTTATTGAAGGCTGTGGCGTATACAAAAGGCTTGAATGCTGAACCCGGCTGTCGCAGGGCTGTGGCCACATTGTAATTGCCATCGATTTCTTTATCAAAATAATCTCGAGATCCTACCATGGTTAAAATATCACCAGTATTTGGATCAATCACTACCACAGAAGCATTTTTACCATTAAAATTTTTTTCATTCTCTTTTGCTTTTACCAAAGTGATTTCTTCAGCTTTTTTTTGTAAGTCATAATCAAGCGTTGTGATCACTTTTAGCCCACCGTCTTCGAGTGCGTTTGCACCATATTTTTCTTCTAATGCTTCTTTTACAAAGAATACAAAATGTGGGGCAGATATGCCTAGGGGTTGCTGGGGTAAGAATGTGACTACTTCATTTTTTGCTTTTTCATATTCTTCGTTTGTGATAAAAGATAAACCAACCATTCTACTTAGAACAAAGTTTTTCCTTTCATCTAATTTGGCTTTATTTTTTCCATAAGGAGAATAAAAAGTAGGAGAGTTTGGTATAGCAGCAAGGTACGCAGATTCAGCCACAGTCAGGCCTAAAGGCTCTTTACCAAAAAACATATTTGAAGCTTCTTTTATGCCATATACTGTACCACCATAGGGTGCTTCATTTAAATATAAAGCTAAAATTTCTTGTTTGGACATTACTTTTTCGAGTTTTATTGCAAGTATCCACTCTTTTATTTTACGAGTGATTGTTTTTTCTCTTGTGAGTAGTGTATTTTTAATCAATTGTTGGGTAATCGTGGATCCTCCGCCAGCTATATTTTTACCAATAAGATTTGCCCACACAGCTCGGATTGTGGATTTTACACGTATTCCTTTGTGATAATAAAATTCAGCATCTTCTACAGCCACGACCGCATTTTTAATGTTTGTGCCCATTAGAGAGTCTTCTATCACTGTACGTTTGATATTTTGGTGTACATCATAAAGAAGTATTTCACCAGTACGGTCATAAATCTTGGTCGAGCTTGCAACCTTGCGTTCATTGAATAGCTTAAAGTCTGGTAGTTTTAATGTGCTTATATAAATGATCAGTATTCCAACAACAATGATAAATATACCCCCAAAAAATACCACCAATATTTTTATTTGTTTTTTTAACCGTTTGTGTATCATATGGTAATAGTATCACAATATAATAAAATGGTAATATGGAAAATAGTTATAAAATGTGATAAAGTAGTAAATATGAAAAGCATCAATACAGACAAAAATAAAATAGATGAGATATTAGAAAGAGGTGTAGAAGAAATATTTATCAAAGAAGATTTAAAAAAGAAGCTTACTTCAGGTAAAAAATTGCGAATCAAGCTCGGTATTGATCCCACAAGCCCATTTATACATTTGGGCCGAGCTGTCACCTTGCGTAAGTTAAAAGCTTTTCAAAATCTTGGTCATCAAGTCGTCCTCATCATCGGAGATTATACAGCAAAGATTGGCGACCCATCAGATAAATTGGAAAAGCGTCCGATGCTGACAGACAAAGAAATTAAAAATAATTTAAAAAAATATTTACAACAAATTGCTCTTGTTTTAGATATGAAAAAAGTTGAAGTTCGATACAATTCAGAATGGCTGAAAAAAATGAGTATTTTTGAAATAGGGGAATTACTCGAATGTTTTACAGTACAGCAAATGTCTAAAAGAAGAAATTTTAAAGAGCGGTTGGATTCAGGGTCAGATATCTATATGGTTGAATTTATGTATCCTGCATTGCAAGGGTATGATAGTGTGGTTGTAAAAGCCGATGTGGAGCTTGGTGGTTTTGATCAACTTTTCAATTTAAAGGCAGGTAGAACTGTGCAGAAAAGATATGGGCAGATAGAGCAAGATATAATGACGCTTGAAATGCTTGAAGGGACTGATGGTAGAAAGATGTCTTCTTCTTGGGGCAATATCATTTCTATTGTGGACACGCCAAGTGAGATGTTTGGCAAGATAATGTCACTAAAAGACGAACTCATTTTAAAATATTTTTTACTCGCGACTGAGCTTTCAGTAAAAGAAATAAATGAAATAGAAAAGAAAATTAAAACAGGGGAGAGTCCGATGGTTTACAAAAAGATATTGGCAAAAGAAATCATCACTCTATATCACTCTAAAAAAGAAAGCCAGAAAGCTCAGGAAAATTGGGAAAAGACTTTTTCAAAAAGAGAAATCCCAGATGATATAGAAAATGTGAAGATAAAAGAAAATGAAACTTTGGTAGATGTATTGGTAGATAAAAAAATTGTATCCTCTAGAAATGATTTTCGAAGACTTGTGGCCGAAGGAGCAATCACACATATGGATACGGGTGAGAAGATAAAAGATGTACAAACAAAAGCAGAAAAAGGAGTCTATAGGATAGGTAAAAAAAGATTTGTGAGGATTGTGTAGTATATAGCACGTAGCACGTAGCATAAAAACAAAAACACTTGGGTAAATCAAGTGTTTTTGTTTAAGACAGATGATTAAAGTTCATCATCGTCATCTGATGGTAATTTTATACCAAAATCATCATCATCTAGTAAATCATCATCAGTACCAAAAGTGCCGGTATCTGAATCAAATTCATCTTCCTCATCTGCCATACTAAAACTGTCTTTGAAATCTTCGTCGTTATAGCTCATGTTAATAAATTATATAAAATAATTAAACGACCTGTTTAATGCTTTATTTGTATCAAAATCTCTTTTCTTTGGCAAGAGCTACATAACTGTGGAAAACCCCCTACTTCAAAATATTTTTTTCACAAGCAAAACAAGTGATTCCGATCGCTATTGCATCCAGTTCATCATCTCCTTTTTTTATAGTATTTATCGTCACAAGCTTTGGTATCATATCCATCACCATATCTTTTCTAGCTTTGCCGTACCCAGTCGTCGCTACTTTTATTTGAAGTGGTGTATATTCAAAAATTTGCAATCCATTTTTTTTACACACATATATGATTGCCCCACGTGCTTCGGCTACACCCATCGCAGTCTTTTGATTTGTGGTAAAAAACAATTTTTCTATTGCTAGTACTTTTGGATTGTATTTTTTTATAATCTTCTCAACTTTTTTACCGATTAAAAGTAGACGCTCAGTAAAAGGTAATTTACTAGACGTTTTAAAACATTCAGAGTATAGTACTTTTTCTTTTTTATCTCCCTGTTTTTTTTCAAGAATTGCAATTCCAATTCTCTCATACCCCGGATCAATAGCAAGTATCTTCATAAAATTTATTTTTCTTTGTAGTCATACCCTAAGTGCTCATATGCTTTTTGGGTGGCGAGGCGTCCGCGAGTGGTACGCTCGAGTAGCCCGAGCTGGATGAGATAGGGCTCGATGACTTCTTCGATTGTCGATTCTTCTTCAGAAGTCGCGGCAGCGATAGTCTTTAGTCCCACTGGTCTATTACCAAATTTATCTATGATTACTTCCAAGATCTTTCTGTCGTTTTGATTTAATCCTAGCTCGTCCACTTGTAAAAGTGCCAAAGCTTTTTTAACGGAAACTTTATCAAGCATTGTTTTATGTACTTGGGCATAGTCGCGACAGCGCTTTAGAAAATAATTTGCAGTACGTGGTGTGAAGCGCGCACGTTTTGATATTTCAGCTAAAGCTTCTTCTTCAATCTCTACACCTAGGATTTTTGCTGAACGTTTTAATATTTTTTTAATTTCTTCTTCATTATAAAATTCAAGTCGGAAAACTCCGCCAGAAAATCTTGATCTAAGAGGGGAGGAAAGCAATGCAATGCGAGTGGTCGCGGCTATCAATGTGAAAGGTGGAAGCTCGAGTTGGATTGTGCGGGCAGATGGACCTTTACCGATGATGATATCGAGCACACCACTCTCCATCGCTGGATAGAGAATTTCCTCCACCATTTTATTTAATCTATGAATCTCATCTATAAAGATAATATCACCCGATGAAAGATTGGTGAGGATTGATGCAAGGTCACCGACTTTTTCAATAGCCGGACCAGAGGTAATCTTCATTTGTCTTTTTGTTTCTTTTGCAATCAAATGCGCGAGCGTCGTCTTACCAAGACCGGGTGGACCATAAAAAAGAATATGTTCCGGAGGATGGCTTCTTTGTTTCGCGGCAGTTAGAAGGATTTTG
>CAYHYF010000009.1:0-5296 GCA_964360745.1 uncultured Candidatus Saccharibacteria bacterium
ATCGAGCTCATGCAAACACCGATTGAAAATGTGAAAAATAGAATGTCGTACAATTTATCTGCTATCAGCTTTTCGCCAAAGGAAATTGCCGAGGAATTAAAAAAGCATATTCCAGAATTCACAATTTCCTATTCGCCCGATCATCGCCAAGCTATCGCCGACTCTTGGCCCGCAAGTATCGACGATTCCGTCGCCCAGTCGGACTGGGGCTGGAAGCCAGAATTTGATCTTGAAAAAATGACAGAGGTTATGCTTGAAAATTTAAAAAATAATTAGTTTCAAAAAATTTTACTTCGCATATGTATACAAAAAAATTTATAGATCAAATAGAGGGGGATTTGAAAGCAATCGAAAGTGCTGGCAAGTATAAGAAAGAGCGGGCGATAGGGGGTGCGCAAGGAACGCATGTAAATGTAAATGGTAAGGATGTCATCATGTTTGCTTCAAACAATTATCTTGGGCTTGCAAATCACCCGAGTTTAATAAAAGCTTCAGTCGAAGGTATGGAAAAATTTGGTTTTGGTACAGCTAGTGTGCGCTTCCTTTCCGGTACACAAACAATCCATCAAGAATTGGAAAAAAGGATTGCCAAATTCATCGGCACCGAGGATGCAATACTTTACTCGACAAATTTTATGTCAAACTTGGGATTTTTTGCCACATTGGTAAATGAAAGTTTTGGAAGTATGGAGCCGTACAAGGATGTGATATACAGCGATGCCAACAATCACGCATCTATCATCGATGCATTCAAACTTTGCAAAAAAGAAAATTTGGATAAAAGAATTTATAAAGGTGGCGATGTGGAAATGCTGGAGAAGTTTTTAGAAGAAGATATAGATAAGGGATACAGGAATAAAATAATTGTCACAGACGGCATATTTAGTATGGAAGGCACACAAGCCAATTTACCCAAATTAATTGAACTAGCAAATAAATACGAAGCAATGCTTTTTGTAGATGATGCACACGGTATCGGAGCAATGGGGGAGAGTGGTCGCGGAACAAGTGAGGCTCAAGGTGTATTTGGAAAAATTGATATTATAAGTGGCACGCTAGGCAAGGCGCTCGGGGGCGCTATTGGTGGATATATTGGTGGCAAAAAGGTAGTCATCGATTTATTGCGTCAAAAGTCTCGCACATATTTATTTTCCAATGCAGTACCAGCAAGTATTGCTTGTGCCGGTATTGCGAGCTTTGATTTATTGGAAAATGATACAACTCTTACAAAAAAAGTAAAAGAAAATGCTTCCTACTTTCGAGCAAAATTAGAGGAAAATAATTTGCCCACACTCGAAGGCTCGCATGCCATAGTACCATTAATGATAGGCGATGCAAGTCGCGCGAGCGAGCTTTCCAAAAAGCTTTTTGAAAATGGCATTTATGCCATCGCTCTTTCATTCCCAGTCGTACCCGAAGGCGAAGCCCGTATCCGCTTCCAACTCTCGGCCCTGCACACAAAGGACGACATCGACCACACAATCGAAACCATCAAAAAAGTCTGGTAATAAAGTGGCAAAATAAAAAACACACTTTTCGTTTTTCGCACTCTGGCCTGGAAGGGTAAGTCCCATCTGTACGCAGCGCAGAAAACTACAAGTGTGTGTTTTTATTTTGCCAAATCACACAATTCATCGAATTGAATATTTTTCTTTTAGTTTCAAGAATCTTTTTTCTATGTGGTGGTAGGAGAGGTGAGAGATCAAGATTGTGAGAAGAAATGAAGATATGATTATTGTGAAGTATAAATAAATATTTGTGTATTTTGTGTGAAGGCCAATTAGTTTCACAAATGAAAGGATTATAAAAAAAGCTATCAAATGATATGCATATAATCCATAAGAAATTTTTCCTAAGTATGTAAGAATTTTTTTCTTGCCAATTTTAAAAAAAGAATTTTGACAATAATTTTGCTCTGCAATTACGAGAGCAAAGAGTATTGAAAATATAAGTGGGATCAATGCATACATAAACCTGTACCATCCATCTACAAATATATCGGCCAATGCTCCTTTGAATGGAATAAGAGAAAAAATTAAAATATATAAAAGGATAGTTTTTTTGCGAGACATTTGTATAAATTTTTCTTGTATTTTTGGAAAATATTCTACGATATAGGCAAGTCCTGCCCCGACTGCCAATGCTGACATTACAGAGATTGTGAAATATTGACTCAATCCATAATGATACACAAATGGCAATCGTCCTAAAAATGATACAAGAATTATAAATAAAATAATATAACCAAATGTCTTGTGAGAAAACTTTTTCATAATCAATGGCCAGATTAAATAAAATTGTTCTTCCACTGATATGGACCAGAGTACTGCTACAAATATATTTGGAGCATTTTGAAATGTCATTGAGATATTTGCTACAAATAATAGATACCATGGTAGAACTGATATATCAGACAAAGTTGAAAATGGAAAATCACCACCGAGAATTTTTGCAATATATGGTATGATAAAAAATCCTAAAATTATAACGATAAAATAAATAGGCCATATACGTAAAATTCTGCGCATATAAAAAGAAGAAAGTTTTATTGTATTGGTTTTTTTTATTTCTTGAAATAAGAGATATGTAATGAGAAATCCGCTGAGAACAAAAAAGAAATTTACACCGAGATCTCCTTGGATTAAAAATAGTTGTTTTAATTTTGTGAAAAAAAGTGATTCATTATGAAAGCCTAAAAATAACACGGAATGTGAAATAAATACCGACAAAAAGGCAAAAAAACGTAGCCCGTCTAAATTGTGAAAATATGTTTTCAATTTTTTACTCTACTGTCACACTTTTTGCTAAATTTCTTGGCTTGTCCACATCTGACCCTCGCAATACGGCAGTGTGATAAGCAAGAAGCTGAAGTGGAATCACAGAAAGTATTGGCATCCATTCATCAGGAACATCGGGAATTTCTATTATATGGTCAAAAATATCTTTCATATCTTTGTTGCTTTTTCTCACGATTCCTATTGTGAGTGCCCCACGAGCTTTGACTTCCTGCACATTGGAAATTACTTTTTCTATTAGATGTTCATTTGTGGCGATGACTATCACAGGAAAATCTTTTTCCACGAGTGCAATAGGGCCGTGCTTCATCTCGGCTGCTGGGTATCCTTCGGCATGAATGTATGAAATTTCTTTTAATTTAATTGCACCTTCAAGAGCTACAGGAAAAAGTATTCCACGCCCTAAGAAAAGTGCATTTTCTTTATCTTTCAAAATTTCTGCAATCTTTTTTATTTTTTCTTCCTCTTTTAAAACTTCTTTTACATAATCCCCGATATGCTCCAAAGATTCCACTAGTTTCACATAAATATTTTCTTCGAGTGTATTGCGCATTTTTGATAAAAGTAATGCAAGAAGCGAGAGTATGACGACTTGTCCTGTAAATGCTTTTGTCGAAGCTACTCCAATTTCGGGACCGACGTGTATATACGATCCAGCATCGGTAGTGCGTGCGATAGATGAGCCGACGACATTGCAAATACCATATGTGACGGCACCATATTCTTTTGCAAGCGACAGTGCGGCTAGAGTATCGGCCGTTTCACCTGATTGAGAAATTGCAATTACAATATCGTGTTTACTTAAAATCGGATTACGATAACGAAATTCAGATGCATACTCCACTTCCACAGGCATTCTTGCAAGTGATTCTATTAAATATTCTCCCACAAGTCCAGAAATCCAAGATGTGCCACAAGCCACAATGATGAGTCGGCGAGTAGTCGCAAGCTGATCGGCTATTTCTTCAAGCCCTCGTAAATGCACAGAATGATCAGGAAGTATATGCCCGCGAAGTGCATCGGCAATTGTATGTGATTGTTCAAAAATTTCTTTTTGCATATAGTGATCGTATCCATTTTTTTCAAGCATTTCTGCTTGAAGAGTAAGTTTATCTATAAAAGGAGTATAAGGTATACCTTCAATACTCGACACAGAATATTGTCCATCTCTTTTTAATATTGCGATTTGATTGTCGTCTAAATAAATTACACTTTTTGTGTATTCTGCGATTGGTGATGCATCGGAACTCACAAAAAATTCTTGTTCACCGATGCCGATGACAAGCGGGCTACCCCGGCGAGCTACCACCAATGTATCAGGATCACTTTCGTCCATCACGGCTATTGCGTATGCACCCACCACTTGCGTGAGTGCTTCACGTACAGATGTCAAAAGATCAAGATCATCTTTTATCATTACTGCCTCTATTAGATGTGCGAGAACTTCAGTATCAGTATCACTTGTAAAAATATGATTATCTTTTATCAATGCTTTTTTTAATATTGCATAATTTTCTATGATGCCATTGTGGATGATTGCAATTTTTCCTGATTTTGATAAATGCGGATGTGCATTTTTATCACTTGGTATGCCATGTGTGGCCCACCTTGTATGCCCGATACCGATAGTACCCTTTGTATCTTTATCTAGAGTTTCTTTTACGAGCTCGGCGACCTTACCCATTTTTTTAAAAACCTTCAAAGAACCTCTCTCCAGCCCCTCTCCTTGTAAATGAGAGGAATCTAAAAGTGCCACTCCAGCAGAATCGTATCCGCGGTATTCCAGTCTTTGCAATCCTTTTATTATGATAGGGAAGGCTTCACGCTTCCCTATATATCCGATTATTCCACACATATCCATAGATTATACATTTAAATGGTAAATTTTAAAACTCTTTTAAAAATCAAAAATTTCTGCTAGTATAAAGTCATTAGTAATTTAAGTGGTTAATCTCCAGACAATTAGAGTTGAAAAATACATAATAATCTTTTTTCAAAACTAGAGTCTGTAGATTAGCTTATATATTGTATGAAAAGCAATGAATACGAAGTAGAAATTGGTGATAAGAAAATTGTCGCTATGTTTAGTGATTTAGCTGAGCAAGCCAATGGCTCGGTGATTTTAAAAAGTGATGGCACAGTGGTGATGGCCACAGCCGTGATATCAAAAGACGGAAAATCTAATCCAGGATTTTTTAATTTGACTGTCGAATATATGGAAAAGTTTTATGCGGCTGGCAAAATTCTCGGTAGTCAATTTATGCGAAGAGAAGGCAGACCCTCTGATCAAGCAATTCTCGCTGCGCGTGTGATCGACCGCACTATCCGCCCACTTTTTGATCACAGGATCAAAAATGCTGTGCAAGTAATAATCACAGTCATTGCAGTCGGCGAAACAGATCCAAAAATGCTCGGCATCAATGCAGCATCGGTGGCACTACACATGTCCGACATTCCTTGGGCAGGACCAATAGGTGCAGTGCATATCAGTAGTCCTTCGA
>CAYHYF010000009.1:5396-10190 GCA_964360745.1 uncultured Candidatus Saccharibacteria bacterium
TCCTTCGAATTCCTCAGGACAGGCTCCTTCGACCGATTCGACAAGCTCACGGCAAGCAAACTCACCACAAGATTTACTGGTAAACAACTATATTCCAAATTCCGACGAGCCAGTATACACACTTGATATGATGGTATGTGGAAAAGAAAATACAATAAATATGATCGAATCAATGGCCTTTGAGTTTGATGAAGAAATAATAGGTGGAGCATTCGATAAAGCTATTGTTGAAATCACAAAATGGGAAAATTTCCAAAAAACTTTGCGTGAGAAAATAGGTAAAGAAAAATTGCAATTTCCAGTAGCTCCTGTGACAGAAGAAATTATAAAATCTTTTGATGATTTAATCGTGCCAATACTAGATAAAGGATTGTTTAGCAAAACTGAAAGCAAAAAAACTATTATTGAAGCTGAATATGAATGGAAGAAATTTGTAAATGAAAAATATATAGATGATGAGGTGATGAAATTTGTGGCTGGTGATTATATTGAAACATATATAGACAAGGTTTTACATACAAAAGCACTCAATGATGATATGCGCCCAGATATGCGAGCTCTTGATGAAGTGCGAGCTCTTTCGGGCGTTGCCGGCGGTATATCAGAAGTGTTACACGGCTCTGGAATATTTTATCGTGGTGAGACCCATGTACTTAGCGTGCTCACACTCGCAGGACCAGAAGCAATGCACACGATAGATGGTGTAGAATTCTCCGCAAAGAAAAGATTTATGCATCATTACAATTTTCCTCCGTATTCTGCAGGGGAAACTGGGAGACTCGGTGGAATAAATCGTAGAGAAATGGGTCATGGCTTTTTGGCAGAAAAAGCTTTATTGCCAGTGCTTCCAAATAAAATAGATTTTCCATACACAATCCGTGTGGTATCAGAATCGACAGCTAGCAATGGCTCCACTTCTCAGGCTAGTATCTGTGCGGCGACTATTGCACTTATGGATGGTGGTGTGCCGATCAAATCTGCTGTGGCTGGAATTTCGATCGGAGCGATGATTGATGAAAATGATAATACAAAATATAAATTGATTACCGACATTCAAGGACCAGAAGATCATTATGGTGATATGGATTTCAAAGTCGCTGGAACTCGAGATGGTATCACGGCAATGCAACTTGATATAAAAGTAGATGGTGTGCCAGTGCCAGTCCTCAAAGAAGCATTGATAAAAGCAAAAACTGCACGTCTTCAAATTTTAGAAGCAATCCAATCTGTGATTGCAGAACCTAAAAAAGATATTTCACCACGTGCACCAAAAATCCTCACAATACAAATTAAAAAAGATCAGATTGGATTGGTCATCGGTCCTGGTGGAAAACATGTAAATGCAATTCGCGAAACTACAGGTACTGAGATTACAATAGAAGAAGATGGTATGGTATTTATCACGGGTCGTGATGGAGGAGCGGAGCGAGCTCTCGCTATGATTGCCGAGATGACGCATGAATACGAAATCGGAGAATCGATGGATGCTGAAGTAGTGAAAATTGTAGAGTTTGGAGCATTTGCGAGAATTGGAAAAGAGAAAGAAGGATTGATACATATTTCTGAGATGGCGCCATTTCGAGTAAACAATGTGGGTGAATTGCTCAAAGAAGGAGATATTGTCCCAGTGAAAATAATCAAAGTAGATGACAAAGGCAAGCTTTCTTTGTCTATAAAAGAAGCGAATAAGGATTTCTTTAAAGATAAAATTGTAAAATAATTTTTTCGCTAAAAAATCAATTTCTTGCTATTATTGTATTATGGATGAGAATATAAAAATAGGGCAAGATGTACCTATCCCAAAATCAAAGATTCAATCACTTCATACCTATGAAAGTGATATAGCTCGTGCTGTCCGAGACAATGATGGCTCGGTGACCAAGATTGCTATAGCTGAACAAAAGCGTAGAGATGCTGATCTTAATAAAAATTTAAAGACAGGACTTCGTAAAAAAAATTTATCTTATTTCTTGATGGGATTAATTTTGATCCTTGCTGTTTTTTTGAGTGCGAGATTTGTAATTAATCTAATAAATAAAAAAAGTGTATACCAAGGGTCTGTCGAAAAAGTGTCCACATTTTTTACAGTTGAAAATCAGATCATTCTCGACTCAAATTTACTTGTAGGTCGTGAGACTAGTGCAAATCTCATAAATGATGCATTAAAGACAGAATCAATACCAGCAGGAATCAGTGCTATATTTTTTGAAAAAGAAAATCAAATAGAAAAATTTAAAATTTTTATGTCTACTCAAGAGTTTATCAGTGCAATGCAATTTAGTATGCCAGGGGCACTTGTGCGATCACTTACTGATGACATGCTTGTCGCTTCGTATAAAAATAATACAGAAAAAAATCCACACCTTTTTTTCCTTTGGAATACAAATGATTATGATCAGGCTTTTGCCGGGATGCTAGAATATGAAAGTGTGATGTTTGGAGATTTGTTTACATTGTTTGATATAAAAATTACGAGTGAAAATAATTATTTATTAAATAAAAAATGGGAAGATATATTGATAGACAATAATGATGCTAGGATTTTGAAATACGAAGATGGTGCACCCCTTTTGTACTATATGTTTTTAGATAGAAAAATATTTATCATTACAGACAATATGGATACAATACAAGAGGTCACAAAACGCCTTAAGGCACAAAAATTGAAAAATTAATCTATATATGTAGATTTTAGTAATTTATTATAAATATGATACAATACAAAAATGGATACAAATAATATAAAAAATAAATTAGAAGCAGAAAAGAAGATAATTTTAGAAGAGTTGGGTACAATGGCACTAAAAGATGTAAATGGTGATTGGGACGCTGTGCCTGAAGCTCAAGATTCTCCAGAATCAGATGAAAATGATATGGCAGATAGAGCAGAAGATTTCGAAGAAAAATCTTCCACCACAGATACTCTATCTACCAGACTTGAGGATATAGATACTGCAATTTTAAATTTAGAAAATGGTACTTATGGAGTCTGCACAATGTGTGGTATGAAAATAGAAGAAGATAGGCTCGAAGCAAATCCCGCTGCTCAGACTTGCAAAGGTTGCATGAATAAAACTCTGTAATAAAAAAATTAGAAATACTATTCGCAGGAGTCTGCGCTACGTACAGATGAAACTTGCCCTTCCAGGCCAGAATGCGAACGACGAAGAATAGTATTTCTAATTTTTTTATTTTTGTTATGGTATAATTTTAAAATGTCATTCTCGAGAATATATGCGGCACAACCACATTTATTAAAAGGAAAAATTGTGACAATCGAAGTGGATATCACTCCAAATACACTTCATGCTTTTACTCTGGTAGGACTGCCAGATAAAGCAGTCGATGAAGCAAAAGACAGAATGAGTTCAGCACTGAAGAATTCTGGATTTAATTCTCCTAAAAATCAAAATCAAAAAGTCGTCATCTCGCTCTCGCCTGCAGATTTGAAAAAAGAGGGAGCGTATTTTGATTTAGGAATTGCACTATCCTATTTATTTTCAGCCAGAGAAATCAATTTTGAACCAGAAGGCAAAATTTTCCTTGGTGAATTGTCGCTCAATGGTGAGCTTCGCCCAATAAAGGGGGCCTTGCCACTTGCTCAAGAAGCTAAAAAACTCGGCTATAAAGAAATATTTTTACCATTTCAAAATGCAAATGAAGCAGGACTTGTGGATGGTATTGTGATTTATGGTGCAAAGACACTTCGAGAAGTTATCGATCATATATCAATAAGAAGGGTGAATAAAAAAGGTGAATTCCTTGATCCCGAAAAGCCAAAAATTATTCCTCAAGAAAAAACAAAAGTGGAAAGAAAAGAAAAAAATCATACGATAGATTTTTCTGATATTCGTGGGCAAGAAGGCGCAAAGAGGGGCTTGGAAATTGCCGCCGCCGGTGGGCACAATGTGGCAATGTCAGGCCCTCCGGGTACTGGCAAGACGATGCTTGCTCGTGTATTTTCGCACATATTACCCGAGCTTGATCATGATGACATTTTAGAAATCACCGGCATACATTCTATCGTTGGGAATTTGGAAGACAATCTAGTCACAGAGCCTCCATTTCGTAGTCCTCATCATACGGCAAGCTATGTATCCATGATAGGTGGTGGCACAAATCCAAAACCGGGGGAAGTGACACTTGCTCACAAGGGTGTACTATTTTTAGATGAATTTCCAGAATTTGAAAAGAGAGTTTTGGAATCACTTCGTCAACCACTCGAGGACAATATCGTATCCATCTCTCGTGCGCGAGGCTCGGCAATTTTTCCTTCCAATTTTATTCTCATCTCAGCTATGAACCCTTGCCCTTGTGGACATAAAGGGGACAAGAAAAAAATGTGCATTTGCAAACCGTCCGATTTGGACAGGTATAATCGCCGACTTTCCGGGCCCATTATGGACCGTATCGATATTTGGGTCACAGTCGGAGCAGTGGATTATGACAAACTTTCAAGTGAGGGTGTCACCGGTGAAAAAACAAATACAATAAAAGAGCGTGTCAAAAAAGCACGTGAAATTCAAGAAAAAAGATTTAAAAAAGTTTCTCAATCAGGCGGGCGAAAAATCAAAACCAACAGCGAGATGAATGTGAAAGAGCTCGGTATCTTTGCGCCACTGACTCAAGAGGTAAAAGAAATACTAAACCAAAGTGCCGAGCGCCTACAGCTCTCCGCGCGTGCATACCACCGCACCATCAAGCTTGCCCGCACCATCGCCGATCTCGACTCCTCAGAGCACATCACTCAAGCCCACATCCTCGAAGCCCTCCAATACCGCCCCCGCACAAATT
>CAYHYF010000009.1:10290-18814 GCA_964360745.1 uncultured Candidatus Saccharibacteria bacterium
AAATTCATTTCTCCGACGGCGAGAATGCCAAGAAATCCGGCAATACTTGAGAAAAACCAAGTAAGCATAGTTTCGCTTTCTGGATTCTCGTAAGATTTTACAATTGTAAGCCACCCTCCGAGAAAATCAATAAAAATTACTATAAACAATGCAATTGCTGGATTTTTTGTAAAATACCAAAGAATTAAACTTATACCAGCGCCTACCAAGGCCATTTTGTCACGCATCATCCAGCCTGCCATTCCGTGTTTTATAGATAAAATAAAAATGACGATGACGACTATCGTATCGCCCACAGTCAGCAATGTGGAGAATGTCCCTCCCGATGCTACTTGGGCAAAGAATGCTATCATCATAACGACAGACCAGATAAACCAGGTGGCACGCTCGGGTTTTGTCTTACCTTTTACAATATCTCTTATATAGGGAACAGATGAAACCATCATCAATATTCCCGAACTGTATCCCAAAATTTCAAGCATAATTTAGTACATTAAATTTTTAAATTTCTTTTTCAAGTCGCTTGGCTTCGGACCATGCAAGCTCGTAGATTTTTTTCATTGCATCGGCAATCTCTGTCGATTCAATTATTATTCCGAGTTTTTCCCGCCAGCTAGCGATCATGACTTTGTTATCATAAATATTTATTTCAGGATGAAAAGAAAATTTCTCTTTTGGAATAATTACCGATTGCCTTAATTCTTTTTTGTCTAATTCTGCACGCTCTCTAGCATCGGCAGATTCAGGAAAAATCGCACGAATAGGAATACCTGCTCTTGCCCGCCTTTTATAATATTCAGGAAAGTAATGGGGTAAAGTTGGCTGAATATCTTCCACACTTGCGTATGCCAATATTTCTTCGCTAGATGAAAGAGTGTCTTCATAAACTTTTTGTAATCCATCCTTCCCCTCATAAAATTTTATTTTTGGACGATTATCTTTATTGTGTAGCGACACGAGTTCCGGAATTATTTCTTTTGCCTGCAATAAAGTTTTTTCATATTCTGTAATTTTACCTTCCAAAACTTTTTCAATATTTTCTGGAGATTCTGCAGTATATTCTTGTTTTGGTTCTTTCCCAGAAGTACGCACAAGTTTTTTTAATTCCAAAGATGCAAGCACATGATATGCAGTAGGGCGGTTAATACCAGCTTTGCGAGCAATCTGTGTGACAGTGCCTTTCCCTAGGTCTAAAAGAGCCAAATATATTTCAACTTCTTTCTCTGAAAATCCAATGGTTAATAAACTTTTTTTTATATCAAATTGTGTATTTATCATATAAAACCATTATACTCTCGACTTTATTTTTTGTCAATATCTATCAACAAAATTATTCTATACTAAAAAATACTTTATTTTATATGGTTAAAATTGTATATTTTAGTTCTAACTACTTGACAATATGTTTCAATTTGCTATAATAAAGAAAAATTTGAAAATCATGAAAACACTGAACAAAGTTTTATTCATTACAATTATTTGTTTTTCATTTTCTTGCCAAAAGAGATATGAAAATCCAGAAACAAAAGCGTCAAACAAAGACACTACCACTTTTGAGGTCATTCACGACATAAAAAGATAATGTTATGGAAGACTCAATCAAGTTCATCTTTTCACTAATGTGTGCATTTCTTGGTACATTTTTTGTTATACCCTTAGTGTTTTCATTTGTGATTGTACTTGCTCATCCCGAACTTCGTAATTCTACAGAATCAATTTTAGATAGAGATAACGGGATTGTATTTTTCATCTGCATTTTTGTAGTAATCTGGTTACTACTTTCAGAAGAAGAATAAATATTCATTTTTTGTGCAGGGCAATGAATGTTGCCCTTCATTATAAAGTTCATATTTGATATGATTAACATATAGTTTGGCAATATAGGTATAGTCGTGGTTATTAATTTGATAATATAAATTTATGGAAGAAGAAATACATATAAAAAAGTTTTGTAAAAAATGCGATAAGGAATTTTTGATACGAGAGGACGATATTGAATTTTACGAATCTATAGATAGTGATGCAGAGGATTATTGTCCAAACTGCAGAATGGTTGAGCACCCCGTAAGTAATGAAAAAAAAGAAGGAGATTGGTCTTCTAATCCTTTTAAATAAAATTTTAAATTATGCAAAAAAACACTTCGACAGGCTCAGTATCTACGACCTGCAAAACATGTGAAAAAGAATTTGTGATACGCGATGAGGATATCGTGTTTTATGAGCAGATGAAAAGTCCATTACCATTGCATTGCCCGGCTTGTAGAATGATGCGGAGATTGGCATACCGAAACGAAAGAACTTTGTATAAAAGAATGTGTGATTTGTGCAAGACGGATGGAGTATCTTTATACCCAGACGGTACACCATTCCCTGTGTATTGCCACAAATGCTGGTGGAGTGACGAATGGGACCCTCGCGATTTTGCGATGGATTACGATAAATCACGTCCATTTTTAGAACAATTTGCAGAATTGAAAAACAAAGTTCCACGCATTGCATTGCTCGTGATCGATTCTGTACGATGCGACTACACAAACAATGCCGCAGAAAACAAAGATTGCTATTTATTATTTGCAGCGGAGAATAATGAGGATTGTATGTATGGCAGACTTGTGCAAAGGTGCAAGTTTTGCAATGATTGTGCTTCGGTATATGATTCGGAACTTTGTTATGAATGTATCGACTGCCGACAATGCTTCAAAACTATGTATAGCGAGCAATGCCAATCCTCGAGCGATTTACTATTTTGCTATGATATGCGCGACTGCCAAAATTGTATTCTTTGTACAAATGGACGCCACATGTCCAACTCGATTTTAAATCAAAAATATTCCAAAGAAGAATTTGAGAAAAAGAAAATGGAAATTCTTTCAAGCTATGAAAATATTGCACAAGCTATGGGGCAATACGAGGAATTGAAATCAAACTGTATAGTAAAAAATGCTGTGCAGACCAAATGCCACGATGTAACGGGCGACTATATGCACAATTGCCATGAAGGTGTACGCCTATTTGATACATCCGATTCCAAAAATTGCTCATACATGGCAGATGCCATGGATGTAAAAGACTCGATGGATTGCAATAACTTTTATATCAAATGCGAGTTTGAATACGACATGATGGGTGTGCTCGGTGGATCAAAAAATAAACACGGTGTGTATGTAATGTGGTGCAACAGTACCGAGTATTGCGATTCTTGCTACCACTCCAATGATCTTTTTGGTTGTGTGCGGTTGAACAAGGAGAGCTATTGCATCTTGAATAAAAAATATGAAAAAGAGGAATATATAAAATTGCGAGACGAAATTATTGAGAGTATGAAAAAGGAAGGGAGCTATGGGCAATTTTTACCACCAGAAATGTCGCCATTTGGATACAACGAAACTTTGGCAAAAGAATATTTCCCTATGACGCATGATGAAGCACAAACATATGGATACAAATGGCAAGAAAAAAATACAGGGACTTTTGGCAAAGAAAGTATAACAGAGGAGAATATTCCAACTTCACCCGACAAATTAGATGATTCACTTTTGTCGGAAATCTTTGCTTGCAATGAATGCGGAAAGAATTTCAAGGTTATAAAAGCCGAGCTTGATTTCTACAAACGGATGGGCTTGCCGATGCCACACAAAGATTTCGAATGCAGGCATCAAAACAGAATGAAGAAAAGAAATCCACGCAAATTGTACGCGGGCAAGTGTATGTGTGGAAACGATAAACATATGAATCATGAGGGAGAAAATTGTGAGGAAACTTTTGAAACGACATATTCTCCTGAAATAAAGAAAATCATCTATTGCGAAAAATGCTATCAGCAAGAGGTGGCGTAAACTTTTAATTTTGAGATTTATATGTTAATATCAATAAACATTTGAGGTATTTCGGGGTGTAGTACACCGGTAGTATACGCGGTTTGGGACCGTGAGAACAGGGTTCAATTCCCTGCACCCCGACAAGAAAAGGCTTTAGCCTTTTCTTGTCGGGAGTGAGCAAGCAAACTTCTTTGCTTGCGCCAGGGAAGTGAAAAGCTTTTCGTTATAATTTTTAATTTACTAATTCAAAATTATCGAAAAGGTATACTGTTCATGTAATGAAAAATTCCCCCTGCACCCCGACAAGAAAATTAAAAGTGAACTTGCTTATATAGTCTGCTATGATATACTATATAGGTATGGCTCATAAAGATACAATACGTGAACAGGTTTTTATATTACGCAGACAGGGATATTCTTATAGTTATATTTCTCAAAAAACAAATGTGACCAAAAGTACATTGAGTGGATGGCTTTCAGGTGTTCCTTATAAACCAAATAAAGAAATGATTGAAAAAATTGGAAAGGCAAGGTCTATTTCCAGTCATAGAAAATCTCAACAAAAAATAGAATCGATTAAGAAGGCAGAAGAAGAAGCCAAAAAAGAAATAGGTAAATTAAGTCAAAGAGATTTATTTATGCTTGGAATTGGAATATATATTGGAGAAGGTACAAAAACTCATGATATTATAAGGGTTATTAATTCAGATCCCAAGATAATTAAATTTGCTGTTAAATGGTTTAAAGAAGTCTGTGGCTTAGAAACAAAAAATTTTAGAATTAGAATCCATTTATATCCTGACAATAATATAAAAGAATGTTTAGAATTTTGGTCACAAAATTCAGGTATTCCATTGGTCCAATTTCAAAAGACTCAAATTGATTTAAGAAAAGATAAGAAAAAGTTTAAAAGAGGTAAATTGCCACATGGAACTGCACACTTATCTATCAGAAGTAATGGGGTAAAAGAATTTGGTGTGTTGCTTGCTAGGAAGATTAATGGATGGATTAAAGAGGTTTTAAAATAATAAATTATGTGTATAATAGGGGATATGCGGGTATGGTATAGTGGTAGAATGACACACTTCCAATGTGTAGACGAGAGTTCGATTCTCTCTACCCGCACAAAAACAAGAAGCCCTTTTGGGCCTTTTGTGTTTGTGCGGGATAAGGAGTGAACTACTTCACTCCTGTTAGAGAATCGAAAGATTTTTCCATACGAGTCTTACGAGGCGGAAAAATACCTGGCTATGTAATAGCCGATTCTCTCTACCCGCACAGACAGACACTAAAAAATCGCCTTAGATAGAGATGAGGCGATTTTTTAGTGTTATATTTTGTTTTACCGTGTAAACCGGCCTATGCAAAATTTTTATTTAACAGCGTCCTTCAAAGCTTTTGCAGCTCTGAATTTTGGAACCTTTGTAGCTGCAACACTGACTGATTCACCAGTCTTTGGATTGCGAGCCATGCGAGCAGCTCGGTTTTTCACTGAGAAAATACCAATACCCGCAATAGAAACTTCTTCACCCTTTTTAAGAGTGCCGACGATTCCATCAAATATTGCGTTCACGATTTCTTCGGCTTGCACTTTCGTGCCACCGACTTTCCCATGAACCAATTCTACTATTGCTTGTTTATTCATTATTTTAGTTATAACAATTTTTAAAAAACAAAAATTTCTTAAAAACTGCCTATTAATCTAAATAATTTCGACCGTTTGCAAACGGTTCCTGATAAACAGGAGTAAAGCCATTATATACCAATGATATTTTTAAAACAAATATTGACTTTGTTTTTGTATGTGGTATATTGTATATGTTTCGTGTCGTGTGATTGCTCTTTTTTCTTGAAAAAGGAGAGAGAGAGGAAAGTCCGAACACAGTCATGAGTAAAATCATGGAGAATGGTAGCAGGTAATACCTGTCTGGGGTGACCCAAGAGGTGCGAGCAGTGACGCTAAATCCGAAAGGAAATAGTATCCAAGCAATTGGATAAATCTTTGTATAAGTTTAGGGTTTACCCTGAGCGAAGTCGAAGGGTGAAACGGCTAAATCCTTACTTCTGTGCAAGATCGTACGCAAATTTTGTTCACCGCAGGTGATTACAAAATTTAGCGTCCCGAAGTTTATCGAGGGGTTTCCTTCGACAAGCTCAGGATCGCTCAATTTTGCGACACCTTCGGTGAGCAAAATATGGCGAGAATCGCTTGAGCCAAATGGTGACATTTGGCCCAGATAAATAATCATATAGAAACAAAATTCGGCTTATGAACACGAAACAATACACGAAAAACCGCCTGGAAACAGGCGGTTTTTCTGTTATTCTGTTTTATCCCAAAGTAATTCAAAAACTTCTTTTTGGGTGTTTGGTGATCCAGATACAATAGTCTACTGTAAAAAATGCTACTTGTCCGAAATTGTTTAGTTTTTACTAAATAAGGCGGGTCAACAAGAGGTGATGTAAGGGGCTTGCTTTTCTTAATATCGGATAGTATAATAAATGAAGCTATCCGATATTAGTGGAAAATTGAATTTTTATGAAAAATACCCTTATTTTAAAAAGAATTGAAGAAAAATTGAAAGTGCTTAAGAAAGCTCGCCCTTTTCCGCCGTATTTGGTGCAAAAATTGCGTGAGCAATTTTCTCTTGAGATGAATTATAATTCAAATGCCATAGAGGGGAATACTTTGACCCTTCGAGAAACAATGCTTGTGCTACAGCAAGGAATCACAATAAAAGGTAAATCACTCAAAGACCATTTGGAAGTTAAAAATCAAGCTCGGGCTATAGAATATTTATATGATGTGGTAAGTAACAAAAAAGATATTCCGCTCAATGAAATACTTATTAGGAATTTACATAACTTAGTTGTTTCAAATATTGACGGAGTCGAAGCTGGATCTTATCGAAATTATGATGTACGAATTAGTGGATCAAAGCACACGCCACCATCTGCTTTTGATGTACCAAATCAAATGCACGACTTGATTTCTTGGTATAAGAGTAATAAAAATAAATTAGACATAGTCACGCTTGCAACGGAATTTAAACATCGTTTTGTCCACATTCATCCATTTGGTGATGGAAATGGTAGAGTCAGTAGGCTCGTGATGAATATTATTCTTATGAAAGAAGGATACCCGATTGTGGTGATACTTAAAAATGATAGAGTAAAATACTACAAAGCATTACAAAAGGCGGATAAAGGCAAGATTGAAGATTTAGTATTTTTTATTACACAAGCAGTGGAGCGATCTTTGGATTTATACATACAAGCTATTAAGAATTCTACAAAAGAAAATACATTGATGTCTTTATCAAAAATTGCTCCAAAAACAAAATATGATGCAGAATATCTTGGGCTACTTGTTCGTAGTGGAAAAATTGCTGGAGTAAAAGAGGGCAGGAATTGGAAAACCTCGCTTGATGCTGTAGAAAGATACGAGATTAGTAAGATTAGAAAAAGTAAAAAATTGTGAAAATGCTATCAGCAAGAGGTGATGTAAATTAAGGAAGTCGGACTTCCTTAATTTGTAATTATTTGCTAAAAAGAGGGGAATATGGTATAATTGGAGGGTTCCGCGTCGAATGATCGCTATTCATATTATTTATAATGGTGGATAGAGGAAAGTCCGAACACACATTGGATGCAAATCCATTAAACGTAGCGGGTAATGCCCGTCGGTAGCAATACTAGAGTTGCGAACAGAAACGATCCGGTTTAGTCCGGCTGAAACGGCAAAATACTTACGCGTGTGCAAGATCGTATCTGGGTAGGGTATAGGGAATAGAGTGAAGTGTATAGAAAAATTCTAATTCCTATATCCTACCTAGGGGAATCGCTCGAGCCAAGTGGCAACATTTGGCCCAGATAAATGATCATAGAGAAACAGAATTCGGCTTATGAACGCGAAACATTATGAAAACACACGGCACCAAAGGCCGTGTGTTTTCATATTTGGCGGTATAGCCCTAGGCAATGCCTAGGGCTGGGGGGGTGTCTGTATTTGCCTGACAAAGGTGACAGAAATTTTTTGAAAGTACTGATTATAATGATAGAATACGGATATATGAAACGCGACCAACCTCCTATTTTAAAAACTGATTCAAAAGAACCCAAAGACCTCGAGTCTTTAGGGGTTGATGAGACAAAAGAACATAATTTTGATTATCGTAAATATTTTATTCCTAAAAATGATTCTACTTCAAAAATAAAAAAAGAAACTAAAAATCAGCGTTTAAATCGTTTATCTAAAAGACTTTTTGAATTGGAGAGTAAATTAAAACCACCTTCTAAATACAGGCATGATAATAATTATATGTTTTCTTCTTTAGAAAAAGCGAAGAAATTTTTATCTCCTAAAAAAGTTTTTGATAAAATAATTAATGGATACCCTGATCCTTATATAATTGAAGATTATGATTTTGTCACTTCTTATATTAAAGAAGGTGATTTAAAAAAAGAATTATTTAAATCATACGAGACAAGAGATATAGATAGAATTATGTCTATATATGAATTTTTGAAAAATAAACCATATACATTATCGAGTGAGATAGATATTGAATTTGATTGGATAAATGAATCATCATATGACTCTACCGAACAAGAAATGATAAATGCTCGAGAAAAAGTTGTCCATAGGGAGTTTGTAAGGTACCCCATTCTTAAGACAAAAAGTAAACCAATTACTTCCATTGTAT
>CAYHYF010000010.1:0-16088 GCA_964360745.1 uncultured Candidatus Saccharibacteria bacterium
CATAAGGCGAATTGAAAGAAAAAAGTCTCGGCTCAATTTCAGGGAAAGAAAATCCATCATTTGCACAAGCAAATTTAGCAGATAAAAGAAATTCTTCCTCTCCTATTGCGACATTTACCAAACCTTCACTCTCTAGCAACGCCCTTTCGACTGATTCAGACAACCTCATTCGTGCATCACTGGAATTATTTTTAAATTCATGCAAAGCAAAAGAATCCACCAGTACGTCTATGTCGTGCACTTTTGTTTTAGAAATATCTATCCTGTCGCGCAAACTTTTGATCTCGCCATCAAGGCGAACTTTTTGATACCCCTTACCGAGCAAATCATAAAGCAATTGGTAGTATTCCCCTTTTCGCACACGCCCCACAGGACTATAAATTGTAATTGGAGTTTCATTCCATTCTACGCCCATCACTTTACGAGTATTTTTTTTAGACCCCTCCCCAACCCTCCCCTTAGCAGGGGCGGGAGTAGATCCAAATATTTTTACCTTTTCTAAAATAAAATTCACAATTTCTTCGCTCGAAAGTTTTTTAATTTCATTTCCGCACTCCGGACAATGTGGCCTACCAATGCGCGCGTAAAGCACACGCAAATAATCGTAAATTTCCGTAATTGTCGCCACCGTCGATCGAGGATTATTTGAGCGCGATTTTTGATCAATTGAAATTGCTGGCGAAAGCCCGGTAATCTCGTCCACATCCGGCTTTGGCATTTGATTGAGGAATTGCCTTGCATAAGCCGACAAACTCTCCACATAGCGCCTTTGCCCTTCGGCAAAGATAGTATCGAAAGCAAGCGAGCTCTTCCCCGAGCCCGACATACCAGTAATAACCACCATTTTATTTCTAGGCATTTCCACACTAATATTCTTCAAATTGTGCGTCCGCGCACCCTTAACCACAATCGAGTCGCTATATGTCTCTTTTTTCATAAAGTAAACAATTATAGCATATTTTCTACACTTTTTTCATCCTCTCCCTCAGTACCCCTATTTCATCGCGCAAGATTGCGGCGGTTTCAAAGTCGAGGGTTTTGACAGCGCGGTTCATTTCCTTTTCTTTTATCATAATTATTTTTTTATAAACAAGATTTTTTCTTTCATCATCTGAAAGCAATAATTTTTTAATCTCATCCGCCTCGCCACCTGCTTTTATTTTTTTCTTTCCACCCTTTGAAGTCTTGACCATTTTTTCAAACAAAGCAATATCCAAATCAAGCTCGGCATTCACGGCTTTGGCATGCTTGCTTTCAAGTTGTTCGGTAATGTCATTTATCTTTTTCAAAATTGTTTTTGGAGTAATACCGTGTTTTTTATTGTAGGCAAGCTGAATATTGCGACGGCGTGTCGTCTCGCCTATTGCGCGCTCCATCGAGCCTGTCATACGATCTGCATACAAAATCACCTTCCCTTCCGAATTTCGCGCTGCTCGGCCTATCGTTTGAATCAAAGAAGTTTCGCTACGCAAAAAACCTTCTTTGTCGGCATCCAATATCCCTATCAATGCAACCTCGGGCAGATCCAACCCTTCACGAAGTAAATTCACCCCGACTATTACATCGAACCCTTCGACTCTGCTCAGGGCAGGCCCGCCGACTCCGCTCGGGGCAAGTCCTCCCTTTCGAAAACGGGTCAAAATTTGAATTCGTTCAATTGTTTTTATTTCGCTGTGCAAATATTCGGCTTTGATATTTTTCTCTTTCAAATACACAGTCAAATCTTCCGCCATTCTTTTGGTCAAAGTTGTGGCAATCACTCGAAAACCTTTTTTAATTGTTTTCTCAGTTTCTAAAATAAAATCTTGCACTTGGCCTTCGTATTTTTTCCCTCTCTCCTTACCAAGGAGAGAGCCGGAGAGAGGTTCCGAACCTAAGAACCTCCCCTCATTCCCCTCCTTAGTAAGGAGGGGAAGAAATGCCACCGCACTCACAGGCCTTACAATAACCTCGGGATCAATCAAACCAGTTGGGCGGATAATTTGCTCGACTATTTTATCACTCATACCTTTTTCGCGATCAGAGGGTGTTGCCGACACATATATTGTTTGCCCTACACGCTCATCAAACTCTTCATATTTCAGTGGCCTATTGTCTTTCGCGCTTGGCAATCGAAAACCGAAATCTACCAATGTTTGCTTGCGACTAGCATCTGCCGAATACATTCCACCCAATTGTGGCAATGTGACATGCGATTCATCGATAATAGTCAGGAAATCAGGCGTCGCCTTCGCATTGCTTCGGCGAACCGAAGAAAAGTACGAAATCAAAGTCTCTGGCGGTTCACCAGCTTTTTTCCCCGAAAAAAGTCTAGAATAATTTTCAATCCCATTACAATACCCCACTTCGCGTATCATTGCCAAATCATAATTTGTCCGCCTTTTTATTCTTTCAGCTTCAAGTAATTTGCCCTCTTTCTCAAAAAATTTTAATTGGCTAGCAAGCTCTACCTTTATCATTTTACATGCTCTCTCTTTTTGATCTTTGTCAGTAATAAAATGTTTTGTAGGGAAAAGGAAAATCGCATCTTCCTCATTCAAAATCATCGACGATACCGGATCCACTTTTAAAATTTTATCAATCTTGCCACCTACAAATTCTATTTGATAAATAAAAGTTTCCGACACTGGCATAACTTCGATTTTTGCACCTATTGAACGGAATTGCCCCGGATTTATATCGGCATTCGTGCGCTCGAAATGCACATCGATCAACCTGCGCATCAAATCCATTCTGTCTTGCTTTGCTCCCACTTCCAATTTCAAATTCACTTTTTCGTATTCAACAGGGCTACCCAATCCATAAATACACGATACCGATGCGACGATAATTACATCTTTGCGTGTCAGTAATGCTTGGGTCGAAGCATGGCGAAGCCGGTCGATTTCTTTATTGATCTGCGCATCCTTTTCAATATATGTATCGGTCACGGGCATATACGCCTCGGGTTGATAATAATCGTAATACGATACAAAGTAATGCACAGCCGCATCGGGGAAAAATTCCCTAAACTCTTGCGCCAATTGCGCCGCCAATGTCTTATTGTGCGCTATCACTAATGTCGGCTTACCAATTTGCTCTATCACATTTGCTATGGTATATGTTTTCCCAGTCCCCGTCGCCCCTAATAATGTCTGCTTCTTCAAGCCCTTCTCCAACCCCTCCACCAACTCCAAAATCGCCCCCGGCTGATCGCCAGCCGGAGAATAAGAACTCTTGAGTTTGAACACGCTCTTTGACATAAATATACTCCACTATACCACATCTCGCCCCGTAGCAAATTTTATATGAAATTAAAATTTTGGTTCGGGGTCCCCAGCGGGCTTATAAACACTTTCTAATTTAAATATACTTTTAACCATTTATCTATCTACAATACTCTATTTTACCAAATAAAAAAAGCACCTTGGAAGATGCTTTTAAAAAACTTGACACCAACAGTATTAATCTAGATCGAAAAACATTCCGTGAGGTTTTGTAAGAATCCTTAAATTCGGAATTGGAATTTTACCTTTAGTCCGTGAGAGTGTTTTAAACTCTTCTTCTTGATTTTTTTTGGTAAACTCCTCATTTTTAAGTAATACCAATTTGATTTCTTCTGAGTTTTGTTTGTTTATAAAATATTTATTAAATTCGCAAAACTCAGAATAATGTTTTTGTGAAGATTTAATATTGAACACCTTTAGATAATGTTCATAAAAAATCGATGCCCCATTAAACCATACACCTTGTATATAGGTTTCAAATTTCTCTATATTTTTCATTTTTTCTTTTTAATTATAATATCATAAAAATCTAAAATAAGATACTTGCTAACTTAAAGAGTAGCAAGAGGGTAGCAAATGTTAAGGGTGAGACTAAGTGTGTCAGGTACCCTTTTTATTTTTAATCTAAATACCCCTTCAAAAACTCCTCTTTAAATTCGGTGAAATTGTCGTCTAGGATTGCTTGGCGCATGTCGGCGACGAGGTTGGTGATGAAGTAGAGGTTGTGGATGGTGGCAAGGGTCGCGCCTTGCATTTCCTTGGCGCGGAAAAGGTGGGAGAGGTAGGCGCAGGTGTAATTGTACCCGCCGTCGCTACCTTCGGAGCTTTGACGAGGCAAGCAAGTGTAACATCCGCAATCTTTTTCGATGGGTTCAAAGAGGTTTACAAATTTTGCATTGAGTAAATTTATTTTTCCGTTTTTGGTAAAGACTGTGCCATTGCGGGCAATGCGTGTGGGACCGACGCAATCAAATAAATCTACCCCATTTTCCACACCCATAAATAAATCTTCCGGCTCGCCGATGCCGAGCAAGTGGCGAGGCTTTTCTTCAGGCAAAACTTCATTGACCCATTTTACAGCAGTCTCCATATCTTCTTTGGCAAAGTTCCCTCCAATACCAAAACCATCAAATTCCATATCCCCTATTATTTGTGCAGACTTTTTGCGTAATTCTTCTGACCTACCACCTTGCACAATGCCAAAGAGAGCTTGCGGTGCGCTATTCCTCCCCTGCGAAGGGGAGGTGCTGAAAGCGGAGGGGTGGGGCGAGAAGTTCGCAATTTTTGCATTTTCCCTTTTCTTATGCTCATCTAAACTCCGTTTAGCCCACGCATGAGTTCTATCCAACGCTTCACTTTGATATTTAAAATCCTCGGTCGGTGAAGTGCATTCATCAAATGCAAAAATAATATCAGCACCTAAATTATGCTGAATCTCAATTGATTTTTCAGGAGTAATATAATGCAAACTTCCATCAAGATGCGATTTAAAAGACACGCCGTCATTGCCAATTTTGGCAAGCGGGGCATCGCTACCTATTGATCGCTCGGGTATCATAAAACTGGGATCTGTAATCGAAACTATTTTCGAAATATCTTTCCCATACGCAACCCCTAATGAAAATACTTGAAATCCACCACTGTCGGTCATTGTTGGCGCAATACTACCATCAAAATTTCGCCAATTCATAAACTTCCCCACACCTCCAGCTTTCGCAACTATTTCATCCCCTGGTTGTAAATATAAATGATAGGTATTCGCAAGTACAACTTGCACGCCAGCATCGCGAACTTGCTCGGGCGTGACGGCTTTGACACTTGCTTTTGTACCCACAGTCACAAAAGCTGGGGTTTGAATTTCCCCATGCGGAGTTGTAATAACACCAGCACGCCCCAAATTACTATCTAACTTTTTAATTATTTCAAATTTAAACATAAAGATTAGTTTCTAGCTTCTAGTTTCTAAGTATTAGTAAAATACAAATGCATTCTACTAGAACCTAGCCCCTAGAACCTAATTATTTTAATACCTGCACCCATTTCAATTCTTGAATATTCACCGGACTTTTTAAAATAATTTTATTTGTAGGATCTTTTGCATCCGTGATAGTGTCTACGACAATTGCTAAAATTTTTGAACTAATACCAGGCAATATCACAGCCACACCATTTGGTACAGATAAATCTTTTGGAACTGTCATTTCAAAATTGCCACCTCCACGCCCAATCAATTCTACGCTAGTATTTAATCCATCTATTTCTGCATCGGTCACCTCATCGGGGCTTGAATACAATTTTACAAGAGATGTCTTTTCATATACTTCTACGATTTCACCAATTGGAATACTTGGTGTAGCAAATACTTTTTGCCCATTATAAATATCACCATCTTTCCCAATATCTAAAACAATAGTATCATATGGCGATTTATTTGGTTTTGAAATTACTCTACTTAAAATATAACTATCAGGATTTTCTATCCGGCCAAATAATTCTTTCAACTCAATATTTTCCTTTTCAAGAATTTCATAATCAAGCATTTTGTTTTTCAAAGTCTCATTTTCTTTTATTAAATTTTCATTTTCACGAAAAACAGATTTTTTTGTACGTACGATATATAGAGAGGCATCCATTTGATTTGAAGTGGAATTTTGAGCTTTCCATATTGGACGACCAAAAAAATGAAACAATCCACCAAGTTTTGAAAAAACCCCAAACAAAGACAATACAATAAAAATAATTGCCAAAACCAAGCCAATAATAAAGACCTGGCGATTTTTTTCTTTTTTTCTATCGTGGAGGTAAGACATTGTTTGTACTTATTAATACATCTTTAAAATGATCAAAATCATCGAGTATGATGCCGGTGCCACGAGCCACAGCTGTGATAGGGTCTTCAGCCACGTATACTGGTATCTTTATAGCATCGTAAAGCAAGCGATCAAGACCTTTTATAAGGGCTCCTCCTCCAGTGAGGACTATGCCTCTTTTCATTATATCGGATAAAAGCTCTGGTGGTGTAGTTTCCAATACTTCTTTTACTCCATCTACAAGATTAAAAATAGATGGCATTACTGCTTCCCGAATATCAGAATCTGTGACGATCACTTCACGAGGCAATCCTGTCACCAGATCTCTTCCTCGAACTTCAGATTCCATATACTCTCCTTGTATCACAGAACAAATTGCAATTTTTATATTCTCAGCCGTTTTTTCACCAACCAAAAGTTTAAATTCATCTTTCATATAATTTATAATATCGGTATTCAATCTATCCCCTGCAATTTTTAAATTTTTTGAACGCACGATTCCACCGAGTGATATCACAGCTACATCAGTCGTACCACCACCGATATCTATAATCACAGAACCCACAGGGTCGTGTACGGGTAAATGAATTCCCACAGCTCCAGCCATTGGCTCTTCTATGATATGCACATCTCGTGCACCAGCTGAGTGGGCAGCATCTTGGACCGCTCTGATTTCTACATTGGTAATACCGGTAGGTACACCTACTAAAACTCTAGGGCGAATAAATTTCTTACTTATTTTTTCTGCCTTACCGATTAGATATGAGAGCATTTCTTCTGTCACTTCAAAATCAGAAATCACACCATCCACAATCGGGCGTACAGCACGCAAATGACCGGGAGTACGCCCGAGCATTTGTTTTGCCTCAGCACCCACAGCTACGATTTGCCCGGTTTTCTGATTTATAACTACAACAGAAGGCTCGTTGATGACGATACCATGACCTTTCAAATACACTAAAGTGTTTGCTGTGCCTAGATCAATCCCTATATCATTTGAAAATGTTTTGTATATCTTCTTTAGCATAAATTTTTCCTTTATCCTCTATTCTTTTCTTTACCTCATATCCACCATCTGTGAGACTTCTTTTTGAGACGACTATTCTGTATGGTATACCAATTAAATCTGAGTCTGCAAATTTTTCTCCGGCCGTAATATCAATCCTATCATCAAACAAAACTTCGATATTATTTTTTTGCAAATCATCATATAAATCCTCTGCTTTATTTTTTATATCTTCATCATCCCCCAACATTATAAGATGAACTTTAAAAGGCGCAATGGATTCCGGCCAGATTATACCCTTGTCGTCAGACAATACTTCTACTACAGTACCCATAAGTCGCCCAGGACCTATGCCATACGAGCCCATAAATACACTTTTTGTATCACCTGTTTCTGTCTGATATTTTAGATCCAAAGCATCTGAAAATCTTGTACCCAATGTAAAGATATTGCCCACTTCTGTCGCCCTATTTTCCACTAAAGATTCTTTGGACAATCCGAGACTTTCTATGACTTCATCTGTATATACTTCTTTGTTTATAGCTATACCCTTATTTTCATCTATATATATAGTATCCTCACCAGCACCGGCAATGGTCTGAAATTCATGAGAGAATTTTGAAAACATACCACCAGATGCAAAAGTAAGATACGTGACATGTCCTATGCCCACACGTTTGAAAATATTTTTATATGCTTGTTTTGATTTTTCATAAAATATATTGTGCTCCTCTTCATCTTTTGAAAATGAGTACAGATCTTTCATAATAAATTCACGCGTACGCATTATGCCACTTTTAGCACGAATTTCATTTCTAAATTTTGTTTGAAATTGATAAATGTATTGTGGTAAATCTCGATATGACTGCACAAAATTTTTAAGCATCTTTGTCATCGCAGCTTCGTGTGTCACAGCAAGACCAAGCTCTGTGTCATTTTTCAATTTTGTTTTAAACCAAACATCCACCTCAGTATCGCTCCATTGGTTTGTGGGTTCCCACGTTTCTTTTTCTTGAAGTGCTGTGAGTGTCAATTCTTGCCCTCCTATAGCATTCATCTCTTCACGTATAATTTGAATAATCTTATTGAGTACCCGCAGTCCCAGTGGTAAATACGAATACACACCAGACATCTCTTTATTTATAAACCCTCCTTTTATCAAAAGCTCGGCGTTGCGAGATACTTCATCGGCTGGCGCCTCTTTTCTTGTTTTTGTAAATAGTTGTGTTTGCTTCATATATATCCATATTACCTTAAATCCTTCCTTTTTACAATTTGCAAAAATGTCCTTTTTCTGTTATGATACTAGTAGTTCCGTGAGGGGCTTTTATTTTTAAAAACCCTTGTAAATAAGCTGAAATGCTTAAAAACGGAACGAAGTGAAGTCCTGAGAATTTACCCTGAATTTTTATTGAAGGGATTCGAAGGACGGAACATAAAAAAGTTAGTCACTTTTTATATTAATTAAGTCGCCTACGCTTAAAGCTATGGCGAACCAAAGAAAATATGAGTAAAGAAAAAACAATAGAGGAAATGTTTAAAGCGGGTGTACATTTCGGGTATTCAAAAGCTCGTAGACATCCAAGTGTGGCACAATATGTATTTGCTACTAAAAATGGAGTTGATATTATAAATATAGAGAAAACAGAAGAGCAATTGGTAAAGATCACCGAATATGTGCGATCTCTTGCTCAGGCTGGAAAATCTATAATATTTGTAGGTACAAAACCTGAAGCAAAGCAATCGATACTAGAGACTGCCCTTCCGCTCGGAATGCCATACGTCACAGAAAGATGGGTTGGGGGTGCACTTACAAATTTTAGTGAAATCAAAAAAAGGATAAACAAACTCCTTGAATTACGCGAGCAAAAAGAAAAAGGAGAACTCGACAAATATACAAAAAAAGAAAGATTGATGCTCGATCGAAAGATGGCAGATATGACAAAAAACTTTGATGGAATCACGGGAATACAAAAAATGCCAGAAGTTATGTTTGTGGTTGACCCAAAAAAAGAACACATAGCAGTCACAGAAGCAAAACAAATGAAAATGAAAGTGATTGCAATATTGAATACTGATTGTAGTCTAAAGACAGTAGATTATGGCATAGTAGCAAATGACGCATCCATATCTAGTATCTCATTCTTTATGAATGCGATAAAACAAGCATACAAAGATGGCCTAGAAGGAGAAAAAGAGTCTAAATAATAAAAGTATATTAACAATTAATTTTTGATTTTTATGTCTACAAATATCACAACAGAATTAGTAAAAGAATTGCGAGATTCAACTGGAATTTCTGTAATGCAATGCCGAAATGCCCTCATTGAAGCGGATGGTGATATGGAAAAAGCATTACTGATTTTAAAAAAGAAATCTAGCGACATCGCTATGAAAAAATCTGACCGTGAAGCAAGCGATGGGATAATCGTAGTAAAAGAAGGCGAAGGAAAGACGATTCTTTTGACTCTCCGTTGTGAGACTGATTTTGTGGCAAAAAATGATGATTTTATAAACCTTGCAAAAAATTTAGCTGATCTAGCTTTCACAGATGGAGTGAACTTAATGAAAGAAAAGGCCCAAGATATAATAAACCCAATTGTGCAGAAAGTGGGTGAAAAAATAGAACTTGGTATGATAAACGAAATACTGGGAAATACTTTGGGAAGTTATGTACACAATGGAAAGAGTGCGGTCGTGGTATCATTAAAGGGTGGCACAAAAGAGCTTGCTCGTGATGTGGCTATGCACATCGCAGCTATGAAGCCAAGTTTTACACATAAAAGTGAAATAGATGAGGAAACAAAAAATAAAGCAAAGGAGGTTTTTCAAAAAGAAGTAGACGAGTCAGGCAAGCCTGATGACATAAAAGAAAAAATGCTTGCTGGAAAAATCGACACTTATTTCAAAGAGCAGACTTTGACCGAGCAATCATTTGTAAAAAATCCAGATTTGACGGTGGGTACATTGCTTGCAAACAATAGTGCAAGCATAGTAGAATTTGTTAGAGAGTCTATAAACTAGACTTTAATATATGTATTTAATCATAATCTTTCTAATATCAATAATCGTATCTTTTATGATCCTTGCCTACAGTGCTTGGCAAGTTCGAGCTGGTATGAGAAATCAAAATAGGGATTGGAAGATAGTATTCCCTCCTATTAGACAGCTTGAAAAATATTTGCTATACTCGCTGAAACATCTGATTCAGCATTTAGTTTTAAGTATTGTGAAATATTGGATATTGGGAATGATAAAAATAAAAAAATGGTTTATTGAAAATTGGCCAAAAATAAAAGCACGACTTAGAAAAAACAAACCAAAACTAGAACCTACGTACCCAAAAAGTCCATCATTTGTTCGAAGAGCAGTATTTGAGTCAAAGATTATGATAAAAAGAATGAAGCAAAAAATCAAACATGACAATGATTTAAATAGATAGTTTTTTGAAAAATATGCTACATTTGAAGAAGCAAGGAAAAGAGAATTGTATTTGAAATCAGCCGCAGGAAGACGTTTTTTGAAAAATAAAATTATGCCGCTTTAGCTCAGTTGGTAGAGCGCCACTTTTGTAAAGTGGATGTCGTCAGTTCGAATCTGACAAGCGGCTCAAACTCCCTCTTGCATTGTATTTTTAAAGTAATATACTTATATTATGAATATAAATATGAATAAAAATCCATTAGAAAATCAGGGTCAAATACATATTGATTTTGACCAGCAAGAAAGACACAAAGTGGCATTAAATAATTATATTTATATTGAGGACGAAAATCGCATGCAAAAAAAAGATGGTATTTGGTATATAGATGATAAAACTGTTGCTGAGTATAAAAAAGAAAGGCTAGATAAACTTTATAATGATGGACCAAGTGATAATCAAGAATTATACAAACATTATAAACACTAAAATATACAAAATTAAATCTCGTATATTTTAATCTGTAATTTTATTCTTCTTTTAATTCACCTTTCTCTGAAACTTGTTTTGGAATTTTTTTGCGTCTAACTATCAAAAATATAGAAAATAAAGCATTGGCAAAAACCCATGTGATTGGAAATAACCATGTGATAATATTGTACTCTGCTAAGGCAAAAAAACTGAGAGCATGACGTACTGTCGTGATTGTATAAAGTGACAATGTCTCTGAATATGGATCACTATATGATTTTCTAATAGTTGGTCCAAAACCAAACATATCCACCAATGCTAGTAAAATAATTGAAAGAACTGGTTGTTCCACTATCAGCCAAAATGCCAACGCAAATAATGCCAATATTAAAAAAACTATATCTATTTTTTTAATATTTTTATTTCCATTTTTAAGACCCAAGAAAAATACAAGTAGAAGTATTATTGCTACAGACAACGTAGCCCATGCTCCTGTACCCGCACCACCACTTACTTGTAATGCGTAGATAATAAAAGTCGTAATACTCCAAATAAACCAAGAAAAAATGTGTGGTTTAGTCTTGCCTATAAAAATATTAAAGATGTAAGGAAAATAGCCGACAAAAGTAAGAATGACAGCGACAACACTTATTATTAATTTTATATCTGACATAAATATCTATCTTACTTGTGTCTGTACTTCTTTTTCTAAAGCCTCTTGCTCTTTTTTCTCCTTCAAAATTTTAGCTTCATATTCTTTTTTTAGTTTCGCCAACTCGGGGAAATTTTTCTCTATTTCTTCAAGCGATTGAAAGCCTTCATATTTTTCTTCATTTATCACTATAGATGGAGTATTTTTTACAGAAAACATAGACATCAGGGTTTGTAAAGCTGGAGTAGTACTGTCAGCATCAAACCAGTAAATTCTCACATCGGGATACTTGTTGTGTATCTCGTCGAGTACTATTGATTGATCTTTGCATCTCTCGCATTCCACATTATGGAAATACAAAATGGTCGGAAACTTCTCGCCACATTTTTCTGTAAGCTGTTTTTTCAATATATAATCTTTTATTTGCAACAATGCATATTGGTCTTTGATCAAGTATACCCTCTCATCATTGTAGCCAAGCTGATTTTCCATAAACTTTACCCTTTTTGCCATCTCTGAAAGCTCATTGTTTAGCCCTGCTTCAAAAGTATCATCCGATTTAAAATGCTTGCAAGATGAAGAACCCAAAAGCACAAAGCGAGTCTCGGTAGAAAGTATGTCGGTAGAAATCTTGTCTTGAATCAATTTTACTTCATCAATCTTGCTATTTGCAAATTGACTGCTCAAATAAAAAGCAATTAAAAATAGTGCTATCGTAATTAAAAATGTGATGATGTATCTTTTCCAGTTCATATTATCTCCAAGAGGGCTTGTTTGAAAACAAGGCATTAATTACTGATCTTAAGACCCAAAATGGAAGTACCACACTGTAGACTATAAAGAAATAAATTAAGTATCCAAATTTTTTATCTTTCACATTTGAGATATATCTACCAAGGAAGATATTTAAAATCAAAAAAACCGTCGTGACAATAGTAATAAATACAATAGCTTTTGTATTTACAAAAAACCAACTAAAAGAAAAATCTCCAAACATAGCATTGAAACCCACCAAGCGGTAAATCATAATTTTCTCATAGAAAAAATTAAATATCCTATACCAACTTATAGAGAAAACAGTCAAAATCACAACATAGGAAAGAAGAGCTGTAGGCAAGGTATAGAAACCAAAATTACCCAATTTTCTGTTAAACATTGCGTATTTGTATTCGGAGGTATTTTTTAAAAATCCATAACCCCATCGCAATCTTTGCTTAAAAAGACTTCGTAAACTCTTTGGTCCTGAAGTATAAGCTATGGCACTGTGACAATGTGCCACTTTATATCCACTTACCTGCATACGATAAGTGAGCTCTAAGTCTTCCAGGCCATTCCCAGCATGCCAACCCCCTATATCTGAAAGTATCTTTGTTTTAAATATTGAAAATGCTCCAGGTACAACTAAGACCCCTCCCAAAAAAGACAGCATTTTTTTTGAAAAAGAATACATTTGATATTCTATACTTTGCGCCTTTTGAATGAAAGTCTTTGGGGTTTTAATCAATACACTGCATCCCACAGAAGAAAGCTCTTTATCTTTTAGAAAGTAAGATACAGCTTCCATTAATGCATCACTTTTTATGACAGTATCCGCATCAATAGATGCTACAAGCTCAGTCTTTGCATATCTTAGTGCATTGTTTAGTGCTTCGTGCTTGCCACTATTTTTCTGTGTGAGAATTTGTATTTGTGCATCATCTTTATATTTTTGCATTTCTTGCCAAGTACCATCGACAGATCCATCATCCACCACAATCATAAAAAATTTATCTTGTGGGTAATTTATTTTTCTCAATGATTCTATCGTATTTGCTAAAGTAAACTGCTCGTTCCAGCATGGCACAAGAAATGTGATAGCTGGCAATGAGCCAATATCCATATTTTTTAAATCACTTTTTAAAAGGCCTTTTTTTTGAATAAAAGTAATAAACAAAAATACTTGCATATAAACTGCAAGAAAAGCAGCCACATAAATCACAATATCTAAAATTGACATATATCCTTATATTATATCACATTTGCCCATTTTTTGCAAAGAAAAAACGAACCATATAACGCAAGGTAAATCTATTCATTCTCATAAAATTCAAGTATTATCCCCATTTTCGAGTATTATCAAGATTTGCTCTATATAAAATCTATCATTTGAAAGTCTTGGCACTTTGTGCTGACCGCCGAGTTTTTCTCTTTGCTTCATCCATTTATAAAATGTGCCCTCCGGTGCCACGTGGAATATCGGCTTACCCAAAATGACATCCCCTTTTCTTTTTGCTTCATAATCAGAATTTAAATTCTTTATATTTTCATCTATCAAATTAAAAAAGTTTTCGTGATCAAGGGGTGCTTTTAAAAACTCGATAATCCATTCATGCGCTCCACTTTTATCTTTATCCATAAATATGGGGCCCGCTGTAAATGATTTGACGAGGCAATCCGTCTTTGTGCAAGCGATAGATATTGCTTGTTCCGCATTTTCCACAATCAACTCCTCGCCAAAAGCATTTATAAAATGTTTTGTCCTACCTGTAATTTTTATCCTAAAAGGATACAAACTTGTAAACTTTACCGTATCCCCTATTATGTAGCGAGACAGTCCAGCATTTGTAGATATGACTATTGCATAATTTCTATCAAGAACTACATTTTTTAACGTGACAGCATATTGATTTTCTTTTCCAAAAACATCCATCGGGATAAATTCATAAAATATACCCACATCAAGAAGTAAGAGCATTTCTCCATCTTTTGACATATCGTCTTGAACTGCAAAAAATCCTTCAGTGGCATTGTATACCTCTACATAATTTATTTTTCTGGGATATATCAATTCTGAAAAAATCATTTTATATGGAACAAAAGATACAGCTCCATGGAAAAATACTTCCAAATTTGGCCAAATATCAAATATAGAAGCTGTATTGTTTTTCTTTAAAATTTTCTCTATCAATATAAGTACCCATGTCGGAGTACCATACATACTTGCCACATTGTATTTTTTTGCATTTTCAATTATAAGATCAGCTTTTTCTTCCCAGTGTGGCAACAAAGCAATATCTTGATGTGGGACTCGCATACCATTTGTCCAAAGTGGTGAATTTTTAAACATCACAGCCGACACATCTCCTGCTTTTATATTTAAATTTTCATTTACAGGCGATAAGCTACCGGTGATAAAAAGGGACTGACATTCAAATATTTTTGAACTTGGAAAATTATTTAAATAAATAGATACAGCATGTTTGCCACCTTTAAAATAACCATCCTTGAGAGATTCTTTTGAGACTGGTATATACTTACTTCTATCATTTGTGGTACCGGAAGATTTTGCAAACCATTTTATTTTTCCAGGCCAAAGTATATCTCTTTCTCCATTCATCATTTTTTCTATAAAAGGAAAAATGTCTTCGTAGGTGGAAAGTGGCACATTCTGCTCGAAATCCTTTATATTTTTTATTTGAGAATAATTGTATTTTTCCCCCCACAATGTGTGAGATCCGCGACTAATCAAATCTTTAAATACTTTCTCTTGCACAGATAATGGATTATCTATAAAATGACGAATTCTTCTAAATCTATACCTAAATAAAAAACTAAAGATACGCGTTACCAATCGTTTTGACATATATAAATTATATATGATATAATCAATAAATGGAAGATAAAAATAAAATTTCGATGCCTATGGCAATAGTAGTTGCTGGATTTCTCATAATGATGGGAATAATTATTAGTAAAATGCCAGCCCAAAATAATAATGTAAATCTTGAAAAAAATAAAATAGAAGATGTGTTTTCCCTTACTGAAATATCAGACTCTGATCATATAAGAGGATCTATCGATGCAAAAGTGACAATAGTAGAATACTCCGATACAGAATGTCCATTTTGTAAAAATTTTCACAATCTAATGATTATTGTGCTTGCTAAATACGATGGTGAGGTTGCTTGGGTATATAGGCACTTTCCACTTGATAGCTTACATTCAAAGGCAAGAAATGAAGCTGAAGCCACAGAGTGCGTAGCTAGCCTCGGTGGCAATGATGCTTTTTGGGAATACCTTGATATGATTTTCGAATCTACTCCTTCAAACAATGGACTTGATGAAGCTCTACTTCCGATATTTGCAGAGAGAGTCGGAGTAAATGTGGATGACTTCAATAAATGTCTGTCCTCTGGGGAATTTAAAGAAAAAGTTCAAAATGATTTAGAAATGGGAATTTCAGCTGGAGCCAAAGGTACACCCTATTCAGTAATCATATCTCAAGACGGCACTCAAATCCCTCTCCCCGGCGCCGATGAAAAGAAAATCCTCGAAACCCTCGACCAACTATTAAAATAAAATCTAAAAAATTCCCCATTGGGGAATTTTTTAGATTAATCGAAATAATTTTTTAGTCGAATGATGCGCTCGTTGCTTCGGAGTTTTTCGTGGACCTTGGCCTCAATTTGGCGGATACGCTCAC
>CAYHYF010000011.1:0-7711 GCA_964360745.1 uncultured Candidatus Saccharibacteria bacterium
TTAATTGATAAAAATTGGAAAATTAATGGAATTTCAAATAAACAAAAAGCATTAGATTTTTTGCAAAAATATCAATATTCAAGTTATTTAGATTATTTAATTCCAAAAACTCGATCACAAGAGATAATTTTAAATAGAGCTGGGTTTCCAGATTATTTTCCAAACAAAGATAATTTTAAAAAAGAAATTTTAGAATGGTTAAGTTTTAAGGAATAACTTACAAGGCAAGACCTTGGCAAGGTCTTGCCTTGTAGGGGAGGTAGAGAGATTTTTTATGTTATAATCTAAATATTATGAACAATCAAATCGGCACATTGTATATCGTGGCTACTCCGATAGGGAATATGGAGGATATGACTTTTCGTGGAATTAGAATTCTCAAGGAGGTGGATTTGATATTGTGTGAAGACACACGGATGACTGGAAAACTTTTGGTTAAATATGAGATAAAAAATAAGACCATGAGCTATCACGCTCACAGTACAAAAAATAAAGAAAATGTCATCATAGAATTTTTGAGGGAAGGTAAAAATATAGCTCTTGTCTCTGACGCCGGTACACCTTGCATATCAGACCCCGGTGTAATGCTCGTAAACAGCGTGTATGAAGAGTTTAAAGACCAAGCGGTAGTTGTGCCGATTCCGGGCCCAAGTGCCCTTATATCGGCACTTTCAGCATCTGGAGTATCTTGCGCTAATTTTACGTTTTTAGGGTTTTTGCCACATAAAAAAGGTAGAGAAACAATATTTAATAAAATAAATGAATCTGAGTATGCTTGCATATTTTATGAATCTACACACAGACTTTTAAAAGCTTTATTTAGCCTTCAGGAAATACTGGAAAAAGACAGGATGGTAGTAGTGGCGCGTGAAATTACAAAGAAATTTGAGGAAATTAAAAGAGGAAATGCAAAAGAAATATATGACTTTTTTGAGCAAAATAAGATAAAGCAAAAAGGAGAATTTGTAATCATTGTCGATAAAAAATAAATAGGGTATAATAGAAGGATGAAAAAAGAAAGAACATTGCTTTTTGTGGGGGTATGGGTGGCTTTATTGCCACACCTGGGTTTTCCTGATTTTTTTAGGAAAATATTATTTTTAATTACAGGTCTATTTATTATATTTGTATCATATGTGATGTATAAAAGAAAAATAAAAGAAAGAATTTCGCAAGACACACCAAATGATATAATGCATAGTTTTACCGAAAGTTTACCAGAGCAAGATATTGTTGATAATACTAAAAATATAGAATAATAATGATAAAAAGGAAGACATTTTTGTATATCATTTTTGCCATAATAATATTTCTGGTTATATATTTTTTGGTACCAAATATGACTAGTTTTTCTTATGATGCGACAGTAAAAGATAAAAGTACTGTAGAAAAGAAAGATAATACAAAATTAAAAAACACTAAAGATATAGAAGAAAATCAAAATTTATCTACAGATGAAAAAATCATTATACCAGCAGAGCATATAAAGACACCAGAAAAAGTAAAAGCACTCTATATGTCAAGCTGGGTAGCTGGGACAAATGATTTCAAAAATAGCTTGATTTCTATGATAGATGAAACTGAACTAAATGCAGTAGTGATAGATATTAAAGATTCAACTGGTAAAATTTCTTTTGAAGTGAGTGATCCGATTTTGACCAAAGAAAAATCAGTAGAAAAAAGAATTCCCGATATTACTTCATTGGTAAATATTTTACATAGTAAAGATATATATATAATTGGTAGAATAGCTGTATTTCAAGATCCACATTTCATAAAAAATCATCCTGGTTCTGCTGTGAAAATGAATACAAACAAAGAGGCTTTTTGGAAAGACCGAAAAGGAATTTCTTGGATAGACGCAAGCTCTCCTGAAGCTTGGGAATACATATTGGCACTCTCTAAAGAGTCTTATAAGCTCGGTTTTGATGAAATAAATTTTGATTATATACGCTTTCCATCAGATGGCAATATGAAAGATATCTACTATCCTTTAAGTGATGGAAAAAATAAACCCGAAGTAATGAAATCTTTTTACGAATATTTAAATAAAAATTTAAAAGGTGAAATAAATATACCCATATCAGCTGATCTTTTTGGTATGACAACTACAAATACTGATGATTTAAATATTGGTCAAATTTTAGAAGACGCGCTACGCAATTTTGATTTTGTGGCACCTATGGTATATCCATCTCATTTTCCACCAAATTGGAATGGTCATCCAAAACCGGCCGTTGTACCATATGAAGTAATACAGTACTCAATGAATAAAGGTGTAGAAAAAGCTAAAGCAATAGGAGAGTCACCGTTAAAATTGCGACCATGGCTTCAAGACTTTGATATGGGTGCTACATACACAAAAGAAATGGTGCGTGCTCAAATAAAAGCCACCTATGATGTGGGTCTTACCTCTTGGATGCTTTGGAATCCAGCAAATAAGTATACAAAATCTGCTCTTGAAATATAGAAATATTTTTGAGATAATAAAACAATGCAAAATAAAAAAGCTAATATAATTTTTACATCTATATACATTATTATAATAATGTTGGGTGTTTTTACTGTGGGATTTTATGTTGGCGCAAAAGATAGTCCTGCTATTGATCGTGTATATGGACTTTCAAATAAAGATTCTACTGTTATGACAGATGCTGATTTTGATCCATTTTGGAAAGCTTGGAACGTATTGAAAGAAAAATCTATAACAATAAAAGATAAGACCGACCAAGAGAGAGTCTGGGGAGCTATAGAGGGGCTTGCTTCATCCACTGACGATCCATATACTGTATTTTTTCCGCCAGAAGAAAATAAGCTTTTTAAAGATTCTATACACGGTAGTTTTGGTGGTATAGGGGCAGAAATAGATAAAAAAGATGGCATACTGATCGTCGTGGCCCCATTAAAGGGTACTCCAGCAGAAAAATCTGGTATTTTAAGTGGAGATAAAATTTTAAGAATAAACAAGGAAGATGCCACAAATATAACTATCGATAAAGCGATAAGTTTGATAAGAGGGCAAATAGGTACAAATGTAGAACTAACCATATTGCGTGAGGGAGAAAAAAAGACTCGTGATTTTAATATTATACGTGAAAATATAGATATCCCTACGATTAAGACAGAGAAAAAGGGAGATGTCTTTGTCATAAACTTCTATACATTTTCAGAAAATTCTAAAAATCTTTTTGGTGAAGCGATGAATGAATTTATAAATTCAGGACTGAATAAATTGATAATAGACTTGCGTGGTAATCCTGGTGGATATTTGGATTCTGCTGTAGAAATAAGTAGTTTTTTTCTAGACAATGGTAAGATTGTAGCAATACAGGATTTTGGTGATAAAAAAAAGCCAGATAGTTTTCGAAGTCGCGGTCCAAAACTTTTTGATGATAAAAAAAGTAAATTAATAATTCTCGTAGATGCTGGATCGGCGTCTGCTTCTGAGATTATGGCTGGAGCTTTACGAGAGCACAATGTGGCAAAACTTGTAGGTACAAAGACTTTTGGTAAAGGTTCAGTACAAGAGCTTGTGGAAATTACAAAAGATACATCACTAAAGGTCACGATTGCAAAATGGCTTACACCAAACGGGGTTTCAATATCCAAAGAAGGATTGACTCCTGACTACGAAGTCAAGATCACAAGAGAAGATCTTGAGGCCAAGTATGACCCTCAAATGGAAAAAGCATTAGAATTATTAAAATAGAAAGATAAATTTATATGAAAATTGTATTTATAAAAGATGTGCCGAGAGTGGGGCAGAGAGGGCAGTTAAAGGATGTAGCAGATGGTTATGGTAATTCATTGCTGGCAAAAGGTTTGGCAGATAGAGCCACATCAAGCGTCCTTTCTATGCTTGAAACAAAAAGAAAGACAGAAGAATATAAAAAAGAAATGAGTAAAGAAAATTTTAAACTTTTTCTAGAAAAAATAAATACGGAAGAGATAATCATAAAAGTTCGTGCAAATGAAAAAGGTCATTTGTTTAAAACTGTTTCAAGAGAAGAAGTTTTAAAAGAATTGTTTACTAAAACAGGAATTGAGTTAAATGAAGCATTTATAGATATTGGTCATATAAAAACGATAGGTGAACATACTATAAAGTTTAACGATAAACAGAATACAGGTGAATGCAAGATAAGAGTTGATTCTATCTAAAAATAAAACACTCCATACGATGGAGTGTTTTATTTTTAGATTACGTTGACTACTTTTTTCACAGTAGTTGAACCATTGAAATTTTTCTTTCTTTTTGATGTAAATTTTACAATTCCTGGTTTTAATGCAAATATTGTGTGGTCTTTACCTACTTTTACATTGTCTCCACCCATTATTTTTGTACCACGTTGGCGTATGATTATTGATCCTGCTTTTGCAATCTGCCCATCATAAAGTTTTGTACCTAAGTATTTTGGGTTTGAGTCTCTTAAATTTCTAGCCGTTCCTCCGGCCTTCCTATGTGCCATATATTTATTGTGTTAATTAAGTGATTTATAATATAATTATGTAATGAGTAGTATACATAATTTATCTACAAAAATCAAGGCTTTTTTAAAGGACAATCTTGATTTAGTAATTACGCCTCTTATAGTGATAATTGTTGGTATTTCGGCTTTCTTTCTAGGTAAATCTTCACAATCTACATTAGACAATGATAATATATATATTGTCAATAGTAAAGTAGGGGATAGGGTAGAAGCCCAATCAGCAAACGCAATTGTGCCTATAAAACAGTATTTAGAGACAAATCCTTCAACTATTAATAAAATGACAGGCCCTAATATGCCTCAAAATGCTGTATATGTAGCTTCTTCTCGTGGTAAACTATACTATAGGATTGGCTGTGGTGGATCTACAAAACTGTCTGTTGCCAATAAGATTTTTTTTAGCACAAAAGAAGAAGCTGTAGCAAAAGGATATACGCCAGCGAAAAATTGTGCACCATAAATAATATGAAATTTTTTTTTAATATTTGCATAGTAATTTTTGTATTAATTTCTTTATATGTCGTTAAAGATGATCTTTTTTCTGCATATAAGGATATAAAAGGATATTTTGAAAATTCTAGTAATATAATAGAGGAAGACAAACAAAATTTAAACAATGAAGAACAATTACAAGAAGTAAACACAAAATCTGAAACACCAGGAGCACTAAAAGTAATAAGTTCTGTTTTTTCAACCACGCAAGAATTGTCAAATCTAACCCTCGACGGTGTCTTTAAATGGACAAATATAAATAGACAAGAAAATGGTTTGGTCTCATTAAAAAATAATACCCAGTTGAATATTTCAGCAAGAAAAAAGTTGGATGATATGTTTGCAAAACAATATTTTGAACACGTATCACCATCTGGTGTCGGTGTTGGAGATTTGGGTAAAAAATCCGGTTATGAATATGTATTGATAGGTGAAAATCTGGCTATGGGTAATTTTAAAAATGATCAAGCTGTACTTGAAGCTTGGATGGCAAGTCCTGGACATAGGGCAAATATTTTAAATACTGAGTATCAAGACATAGGTATAGCTGTAGGTCGTGGTATGTTTGAAGGTAAAAATGTATGGCTTGCAGTACAGCATTTTGGATTACCCAAAAGTGCTTGTCCAAAAATAGACAATGTATTGAAATCCTCAATTGATAGTAATCAAAAGATACTTAATGATATGCAAATAAAATTAAAAGAGATGGATAGGGGAATTAAAACAGGTGGAGTCTTTAAGGGTATTACAAATTCTGATCAAATAAAACAATACAATATTTTAGTAGAAGAATATAATAATTTATTGAATAAAGTAAAAAAAGATATAGATACATACAATATAAAAGTCAAAGGCTTTAATCTTTGTGTAGAAAAAGCTACAACTTAATAGTTGTTGTATCTACACACTATGCCGTAAAGATATATTGTGCGACGCTAATCTAAATTCAAATAAGGGTCCCCTCTATAAAAATACGTTGTAATTAATTTGAGTAAAATAACTTTCTCTTTAAATTTTAGTATCTTCGCATCACCCCTTTTATAATGGCGCAGATTTTTAGATCTATTGTGGGGTAAATTGGTTTGAAATCTTTATTGGCAGGCTCAAGCCACACTCGACTCCCCTCTTTTTTAAAATATTTCATCGTGAACTCACCATCTATTTGTGCTATTACTATGTCACCATCACGCGCTGTCTCTGTGCGCTCTGCTATGACCATATCACCATCTGCTATATGTGCATCGATCATCGAATCACCATCGACTTCGAGGATGTAAGTTTTTTCCTTTTTTTGTATTAAAAAATTATTTAGGTTGATCGTAGTTTCGAGTACATCTTCACTAGGTGATGGAAAACCAGCTTTTACAAGCCCAAGGAGTGGTATGTCAGATAGTGATGATGTGGGTGTGAGCCTTCCCTGAGAATCTTTTTCTACTAGATTGTTGTCTATAAATTTTTCTACTAATCTAGCTACAGAATTTTTTGATTTGAAGCCAAAGATTTTCATCATTTCTGTATATGTGGGCATCCTATTTTGTGATGAGTAAAAAGATAGAAGTTTGTTTTTATATTCAGTCATATATTATTGTTTATATAAATTATAAATTAAGATTGAAGTAATGCATCACGATAAAATCTGGAAAAGAAATTTTTCAAGAGACTCTTTTGCGTATGCTGACGCATTTTTTTTAGTATCAACTTATGCTCAGTCGCTTCTTTGGAATAATTCATTTTGGAAATAATTTTAAGATCAATTTCTCTGTTGATTCTTGCCAATTCTCTTTCTAGTATTTTTATGTATTGCTCTTGAGTCATATATCTATTATATGTGAACGAGCGTTCACATGCAAGTATAAAACTGTGGATAACTAAAACTTTAGAATTTCTACCAATTCTTTTATGGGTATTTTTATCTCAATAATTCCTAGTACATATGGTCCTATTTGATATTGTTGAAAAATAAAAATAATATTTTCACCATCGATTATAAATGCTTCAAAATTTTCTATTTTAGGAGAAGCTCCATCTGAAAGCCAATCTTCTTCTATATTATTTTTATAATCCTTATTTTCTAATATTTTTACTTTAAGAAAGTCAGAAAGTTTTTCTAAAGAATTTTCATTGATAAATAAATCTTGTAGTAAATATCTTTTACCATTTTTGTCGTATGTGTAAGTTTTTACAACTATAGATCCATGAGCGCCACCAGTAAATACATATTGATTTAATCGATGAGTTATGTATTTTTCACTAGTATTATTTTCATATGTGATATCGAGTGTATACCTATTATCTTTATCTAATCCCAAGAAAACAATTTCATCTTCTTTTTTGTTGCTGAAATCATTATCTATCTTAAATTGTTTTACAATATTTTGAATTTCATTTTTTACACTCAAGCTACCAATACCACTTACGGGAAATTCTGCTTTTATGTCTAGATACTTACTAGAATTGTCTTCCAACTTATCTATTTTTATTTCTGGCCAATTTTCGACAACCCCTACTTTTTGATTTGTATTTTTTTCTATCTCTTTATTAGGCGTATCTTTTAATATATTTTTAAAATAAATAAAAATAATAAAAAGTATAAGACAGATTACAAATGTCTTTATTTTACTTTTTGATTTTGACTTAATAGATTTTTTCATATTTTTATTATATACCTTTTTTATACATAGAAGCAGTAGTTTTTGGTAGGTATGACATAGGATCAAGATATGCATTTA
>CAYHYF010000011.1:7811-13352 GCA_964360745.1 uncultured Candidatus Saccharibacteria bacterium
CTTTTTTTTATTTTCTGCTAAAAGTTTTTGATATGCAGATTCTTGATTTTTTGTTTCTTTCAATAATTTATCTTTTTCCACCCTCACAGCCGTCACAGCTTCTTTTTCAAGAGAAAGTTTTTGGTTTAGTTTATTCAATTTTTCACGCTCGATTTCTTTCGCACCCTTAGATTCTTCTAAGTTTATTTTTATACTATTTATTTCCGATATAAAAGTATCTATTTTATTGCTAAGTAAAATTTTCTCATTATAATCTTTTGAAAATGAACTCAACTTGCCTTCTTTCAAGATCATCTCAATAGGATAAATACTTTCAGATTGATATAAATCATAGAAAGTTTTAGCCAAAGTTTTATTGGCTAGATTGATTTGCTCTTCTTTCGTAAGAATATTTTCTGATAGATTGCTTATAGTTTTATCTGCTAGTTTGATTTGACTGGCGATTTGCTCAGCTTCTTTTAAAAGTTTATTTCTAGTGAGATTTAATTCTTTTATATGATTTGAGAGTGTTTTTGCTTCAGCTCCAGTTTTTACAATTTCAACTTCATATTTTGCAATCTCAGTATCTAGGCGCATTATCTCAGCATTTACATCTTCTATCTTACTACTCAGCTCTTCTTTTGTGGGATTTGCACTGTAGGCACTAAAAGCCGACATAAAAGTCAGCACAAGACAAAACATAGATAGAAAGAATATTTTTTTATATATATTCATCAATTCTATTTTAACATAAATCCCGTGTTTAATTTAGGGTTTCAATAGCTTTTTTAATGCGAGAAATTGTCTCATTCTTACCAAAAATTTGTGAAAGTATAAATGGGTCTGGTGATTTTTCAAGCCCCGATAGTGCGTAGCGCATTGGCCATAGTACTATCCCTCTGCCAGCGTCAGTAGCATAATCCCAAAGAGTAGTTTTAATCATCTCGTTTTCCCAACTATTTTCATCAAGATTGGTAAGTAATTCTATAATTTTATTTAAAATTTCTTTAGTCTTAGTTTCTAACCCGACGTTGTCAGTATCTTTGAGCTGTTTTTTTATTTGAGATAATAATATATCTTTATTAATATTTGGATTTTCAAATAAATATGTAAGTTCACCAGCTTCTGCCATTTCTGTGATCTCGCAACCTTTTGAGATCCTTTCCATTACGATCGGTACGATAGAATGCAATTTTTCACTTGTATATTGAGATTTTTTAGTAAAATTTTCTGGTATAAATTTAATCATATATTCTTCTTGGTTTTCATAGGGCATCTTTTTTAGATATTCTTTATTTATCCAATCAAGTTTTATCATATTGAAAACTCCGGGACTTTTTTGAATTCTATCAATTGAAAATTTCTCGACAAGTTCAGTCATAGAAAATATCTCTTGTTCTCCACCGGGGTTCCATCCAATTAGAGACATAAAGTTCAATATTGCTTCTGGTAAATATCCCATTTCTTTATACTCAAATACATTTAAAGCGCCTGCACGCTTAGACATCTTTGTCTTATCTTCTGCAAGGATTAATGGTATGTGGGCATATTCCGGTATTTCAAGACTGAGTGCTTCCCATAAAAGTATTTGTCTTGGTGTATTTGACGCATGTTCTTGCCCGCGAATTATATGGGTCACATTCATTTCGTGATCATCTACCACATTTGCAAAATGAAAAATAGGATTATCAAAATCTTTTGCTATTATAAAATCTCCTAAGTCTGTAGTATCGACAGTAATTTGCCCCAACACATGATCGTTGAATGTCACGTCTTTGTTTGGATTTTTAAATCTTATAACACTATCTCTGTCGCCTTCCTCTTTTTTTTCTTCTTTAGAAATATATGCTTTGCCTTCATCTACTAATTTATGTAAATACACTTTATATTTTTCAGTATTTTCTGATTGACGATGAAGCTCATCATAATTTAAACCAAGCCACTCAAAAGAGGCCAAAATACTATCCTCGTATTCTTTTTTTGAACGCTCTTTATCAGTATCTTCAATACGTAAAATAAAAGTCCCTTTATTTTGACGAGCATATAGATAGCTAAACAATGCAGTACGCACGCCGCCTATATGTAAGTGGCCTGTGGGTGATGGAGCAAAACGAGTGACGATTTTATGACTCATTTGTTAAATATAGCATAAAATCACTCATGAGTTAAGCAAATATTTATTGCTTCTTGAGCTAGCATTTCACTTGCAAGAGGTGTGGCAAAAGCTTCTGCCTTTTCACTCATCTGTACTGTTCTATCTTTTGAGTTTAAAAGTTTTTCTATTTCTGATACCAAAAGATGTGGTTGAAGATTTTCTTCTTCAAGTACTATACAGGCACCGGCTCTCGCATATGTAAAAGCATTTTTCCTTTGATGGTCACCATTTGAATTTGTGATTGGAATAATAATGGAAGGAAGGCCCCATGATGCAATTTCAAATATAGTAGATCCTGCACGAGAGATTACTAAGTTTGATGCACCTGCAGCCATTTTTGTCTCAAGATTTCCAAGATATCCTAATGGTATGTATCGATGTTTAAAATTATTTTTCTCTAAAATCAAATCAGAACGCATATTCACTTCTTTTATGTTCTTTATCCCTGTTTGATGAATTACTTGATATTTAGATAAAAGCTCAGGTAATGATTCAAGAACAGTATTGTTTATAATATCTGCTCCTTGAGATCCGCCAAGTATAAAAATTGTCGGGATTTCTGGATCAAGTTTAAAAAATTCATGCCCTCCGTGTTCTGCTTTTTTGGAGACTTCACGTCGTACTGGCTGACCAACCCAAGCAGTTTTTTCTTTTGGAAATTTTTCTCCAGCTTCGGCGTATGACACAGCAATTCTTTTTGCAAATTTTGCAGTCCAAAGGTTTAGTCTTCCTGGAGATGAATCTGATTCGTGGACAATGATAGGTATTCTTAAAATCCTTCCAGCAAATACTGCTGGAAATGCAGCATACCCACCTTTGGAGATTATGACATCAGGAAAAATAGCAAATACTTTCATAAGTCCAATGATTGCGCCGACTAAAGTTTTAAAAATATCAAAGAAATTTTTTATAGAAAAATATATTCGCATTTTACCAGCTGGTACTTGCACAAAAATGATACTTGTTTCAAATAAAGCTTTTTTGTCTATTGGTGCATCAGACATAAAATATATCTTAAGACCGATTAAATTTTCTCGGTCAGCTATCTCATTTATTTTTTCTGCAATGGCAACTAGTGGATAAAAATGCCCCCCAGTCCCCCCACCTGTAAGCAATATTCTCATATCTATATTATAGCAAATTTATATTTTTTATTAAAATTTTTTTAGATTATGTGGTTTTTCCGCCTTTGGAAATGTTTAGGATTATTCCCATTGTGGCGATAGCTATCATCAGAGCCGTCCCACCATGGGATATAAATGGCAGGGGTACACCAGTGAGCGGAAAGACGCCAGTGATAGATGCGATATTCATAAAAGCTTGAGCTGTGAAAAGTGTAATTATTCCTATTACAAAAAGTTTTCCAAAAGAATCTGGAGCCCTATAAGCAATCCTGTATCCCCTAAAAGCAAAGGCCAAAAAAAGGATAATGATAGCCACACTACCTACAAATCCAAGTTCTTCTCCAATGACAGCAAAAATCGAATCACCTTGCGGTTCTGGAAGATAATTAAATTTTTGAATACTTTGCCCAAGCCCCCTACCACCAATCCCACCAGAACCAATTGCGATCAGTGATTGCTGAAGTTGATATGAAGCTCCACTCGGATCACTTGTAGGATTTATATAAGTTGTAATACGAGCTTTTAAATATGGTCTCGACATAATCAATATCCCAAAACAAACGATACTCACTAAAAAAATCCCCACTATGTATTTCCATGGCATACCAGAAATAAAAAGCATTACGATCGCCGTGATAATCAATAAGATAATACTTTTTGTATCTCTTTGATAAACTAAAATAATACCTATAATTCCGAGCAATACCATAAGTGGTAATATACTAAATTTTAGATCTCGTACTTTTGCTTTTACCCAAGATAGCCATGATGCAAAATAAATTACAAAACCTATTTTTAAAAATTCTACAGGCTGAAAAGATACACAACCAATACTAATCCATCTTCTAGCACCACCATGAGAAAGTCCTAAGCCAGGTACAAATACAAGGGCTGTGATACCAATACCAGCTAAAAATATAATCAAGGAATATTCACGCCAAAATTTGTATGGGATTTTTAAGGTAAAATAAAAAGCTACCACTCCACCTAGGAGTCCCAAAATAAATTGACTTTTTAAAACTCCATAAAACTTTGTTGCATTTTTCCCATAAATTCCGAGTGATGACGATGTCACCATTATAATACCGATAAGGACAAGAGCAATTACAATTCCCAAAAATACTTTGTCTATATTTTTTACTCTCATATTATTGCAATATCGCCAAGACGACACCGATTATAGAAGTGATAATACTGATTATCCAATACCTCATTGTAATTTTGTATTTTGGCCAACCAAGTGCTTCAAAGTGATGATGCAACGGTGCCACAAGAAAAACCTTTTTACCGTTTAGTAATTTTTTAGATACCATCTGTATTACAGTAGAAACAGATGTGACAAAAAGAGGAAATGCGATGACAGGTAAAAGAAGCACAGTGTTTGTGAGAAAGGCAATTACAGATATAGTCACAGTGAGTCCTATCATCCCAGATTCTCCCATATAAAAACGGGCGGGTGGAATATTGAACCATAAAAATGCAAGTATTCCAGATGTGACTACTGCACAAAATGCTGCTAAATCCATTTGTCCGTTGAAAAATGCTATCACTGTATAAGCCACAAATATACTAGCAAGCACTCCGCCAGAAAGGCCATCAAGTCCATCTATCACACTTGAAGAAAACATAGCAAGCATTATCATTATAAAAAATGGTATAAATAAAATTCCAATAAAATAATATCCAATAAATGGAATATATACAGATGTCATTCCCAATTTAAAATAAAACCACCAAGCAAAAATAAAGGCAATTAAAAGTATCGTACTTATTTTTATATATCGCAAGACGATAGGATCACCCGTAAGATTTTTAAATCCATATATTTGTATAAAATCATCAAATAACCCGAGTAGAGAAGCAAATATAAGTGCAAAAAATGGTAGGATAGTCTCACTTCTTGAAAGAAAATTTAATCCGTCTGATGTTTCTTTATCTATAAAAAAAGATAAAATAATAAGGATAAATATAGTAAAAATTACAGACATCCACACTATCATCCCACCTGTACGAGGAGTGGAGAGCTCTTCTTTTCCATTTATTTTTCTAAAATGTTCATCTGGGGCCACCTCATTTCTTGAAGTTTTGCGCCAAAATTTATATTTATAAAAATAGTGAGTCAAAATCGGCGTCATCAAGATACCACATACGAAGCTGATGATAGCTGGAATAAAAATTTTAATTGCATTACTCATTGCTTTCTATTTTTTCTTGATTTGATAATGTCTGATTCAATTTTTTGATTGTTTCCTCATAATCTGGCAATTCTTTTATTTCAGTAAT
>CAYHYF010000011.1:13452-15459 GCA_964360745.1 uncultured Candidatus Saccharibacteria bacterium
GATTCAATTTTTTGATTGTTTCCTCATAATCTGGCAATTCTTTTATTTCAGTAATGCCCATAAATTGTAAAGTATCCAGTGTCGGCCTATACACGTATCTTCTAGCGTCATTTTTATCAACAGTCTTTTCTATAAGACCTCTGACCAATAAATTTCTCAATATAAAACTGGAGTTTACTCCACGAATATAATCAATCTCACTCCTTGTCACATTTTTTGATCCTTCTTTATATAAGATTATGGATAAAGTCTCAAGCGAAGCTTTTGATAAATCACGCGACAATTCTTCTTTTCTCATATCCTCCAAGAAAACATTCATTTTTGGATTTGTACCGAGCGTCACATCTTCCCCATTTGTCACGAGGCATAGTCCACTTGTTTCTTTATCAATCTTCAAATTTGAAATTGCTAAATTTACATCTTCAATATTTTCTTTCAAAATATCGGCTATTTTTTTCACACTAAGTGGCTCACCTTTGAAAAAAAGCAGTGCTTCTATTTTTGATTTTAATTCTAAGTCATCATTCATATTATATTTGGATTTTCTTCTTCTAATTCTACAGATTCTTCGAGTTTATTCATTGTAATATCTTCAAAACTATTATTTTGTATCACATCTATTATTCCCTCTCTGACTAATTCTAGCATAGCTAAAAAAGAAACGATAACCGTGACTTTCATTTCTTTTTGATTTAGGTTACTTTTATTTTTCGTGAAGTCACGAAACGAAGTATTTAAAGAATTTTGAATTCTATCTGTAAGATTATTTATCATTTCTTCTATACTTACTACCTTTTGCACCTCCACTTCGGGTAGAATTTCTTTTTCTTTTGGTAAATTTTGCAAAATTTCATTTATAGAAGTAGAAATGGTCGAAATAGTGATTTGTGGATCAGGGCTAAATATTGGATTATTATAGTTTTTTTCCGGCGCAGAAAATATTATCTGTACACCAAATTTATTTTTTACATCGATACTTGCTTCTTTGATGATCTTATAAAGATGTAGTCGTCTTTCTAGATCTCCTATTTTTTCTGTCTCGTCATCTGTCAAATCCAAATTTGGTAAAAGAGATTTTGATTTGATTAGTATTAGGGTGGAGGCTATAATTATAAAATAAGAAATATTTGAAATTTTATCTTCTTTATTTGTGTCCTCTAAATTTTTTATATAAGCGATATAATCATTTGTCACCTCTGCAAGCGATATTTCGTTTACAAAAAGTTTTCTTTGTTCTATCAAAGACAAAAGAAGGTCCAATGGCCCTTCAAAATTTTGCGTCTTCACTTTGTAAATATTTTCTGTATCCATTTTTATCCCGTTATCTTTTTAGCAATTTCTGCAAGCCATTTGTCGTCGGCTCTCTCATAATCGTGGCTCGATATGTATCCTTCATATTTTTCAAAAAATTTGTATGGTTTACCAATGTGTTGTTCCCATACATCAGATTTTGTGCCGTGCATTGGAAAAAGTTTCGAGTGTATGTGATTTACACCAAAACCTTCAAATATCATTCCTGTGCGACCCACATCTTCCAGTTTTTCATCGAGTAATTTACCAACTTTTTTTGAAGCCAAGACCAAATTTGTCAAAATTTTATCAGGTAAATCAAAAGCATAGCTATCAAAATGCTCTTTTGTGACCACCACTGTAAAACCCGGAGTGTTTGGAAAAATAGTTAAAAAAGCTAGGTGTTTTTCATCTTCCCAAATTTTATGACATGGCATTTCCCCTTTTACAATTTTACAAAAAATACAGTCCTGCATATTATTTTTCAAATTTAATTCCCAATTCTTTGATTTGTTTCTCTCCCATTTCACTTGGCGATCCCATCATCAAATCTTTGCCTTCGCCTGTTTTTGGAAAAGCAATCACTTCGCGAATATTTGGCTCATTTTGTAGTATCATCATTATGCGATCAATTCCTGGAGCAAATCCTCCGTGTGGTGGTGCGCCATAAGTAAAAGCTTCTAGAATGTGCCCAAATTTTGATTTTTGTTCTTCTTC
>CAYHYF010000012.1:0-14426 GCA_964360745.1 uncultured Candidatus Saccharibacteria bacterium
TTGTATTTTTTGGCAGATCTTCGATTTCCTCTTTTGTCAAAGTCGTATCCATTGGCTTAACTTTGATCTTCACGTGTCCGTAGTTTCCGCGTCCGCCGGATTGCTTGATATATTTTCCTTCCACATCCGCATTCCCAGTAATAGTCTCGCGATATGCTACTTGCGGTTTACCCACATTTGTCTCTACAGAAAATTCTCTCTTCATACGGTCCACAATAATTTCCAAATGCAATTCTCCCATTCCTGCAATAATTGTCTCATTTGTCTCGGCATCAGTCGTCACTCGGAATGTAGGATCCTCTTGCACAAGTCTCGAAAGTGCCATACCCATTTTTTCTTGGTCGGCTTTTGTCTTTGGTTCCACACGAAGCGAAATAACTGGCTCTGGGAATACAATTCGGTAAAGCTCGATTGGATTATCTTCATCACAAAGTGTGTCGGATGTAACGGTATCTTTCAACCCTACCGCGGCTGCAATTTCTCCAGCATAAACTTTCTTTACTTCTTCACGCTCGTTGGCATGCATACGAAGGATTCGTCCGATGCGTTCTTTATTGCGAGTACGAGGATTATATACATAACTTCCTGCAGATACAGACCCAGAATACACTCGGAAGAAAATAATTTGTCCGACAAATGGATCAGTTGCCACTTTGAAAGCAAGAGCAGAAAATGGCTCTGTATCGCTAGCTGGGCGATCCATCACTTCATCATTGTCAGGATTAATACCTTGGATGGCTGGGATATCAAGAGGGCTTGGTAGGTAGTCCACAACTGCATCAAGCACAAGTTGCACACCTTTGTTTTTCAGAGCACTTCCTGCAAAAACTGGAAAAATGTCGTTTGTAATCACAGCTTTACGCATAAGTTTTTTCAAAGTCTCTACATCTGGAATTTTGCCTTCCAAATATTCTGTCATTACAGTATCGTCTTGCTCCACGATTTTCTCTATCAATTCTGCATGGTATTTCTGTGCTTCAGCTTTTAGATTTTCGGGAATATCTTTTTCAATCACTTCCGCACCCATCACACCTTCGAAATAATACGCTTTCATTTTCAAAAGGTCGATCACTCCTTCATGATTTTCCTCAAGGCCGATAGGTATTTGCATACGCACAGCATTTTTATTCAAACGATCAAGAATTGTTTTGTATGAATGCTCGAAAGATGCACCAGTACGGTCCAATTTATTCACAAAACAAATTCTCGGAACTTTTGCTTCATCAGCATAGCGCCAATTTGTCTCTGATTGTGGCTCCACTCCCGCCACTCCATCAAATACAACAACGGCACCATCGAGCACTCGCAAAGAGCGCTTCACTTCCACAGTGAAATCAATGTGCCCAGGGGTATCGATAATATTGAAACGTACTTTTTTGTCGTTTTTTGCATCCGCCTTCGCTGAAGCTTCGACGGACAAGTATGTTGGTGTCCAAAAACAAGTGACGGCAGCCGATGTAATAGTAATACCGCGCTCTTTTTCTTGCTCCATCCAGTCAGTAGTCGCTGCTCCATCATGCACCTCCCCTATCTTGTGGCTCATTCCAGTATAAAAAAGCACACGCTCACTCGTCGTGGTCTTACCCGCATCAATGTGGGCAATAATTCCAAAATTTCTAACTTTTTCCAGTGGATAATCTCTTTCCATGTGTATGTTTATCTATATAAATTAATAAGTAAAATAAAAAAGCCCTAAAGCTCTATACTCCACAATATACCCCATATCCCCCTTTTTTGCAACACTACAAATTTCAAACACCGTAAATAATCTATACACAAATACATTCTTTACCAACCAAATGCGATAGCTCTACATTGGTAAAGTGTTATTTGTTTACTGTATATCCTTTCGCAAGCTTAAATGTTTTAATAGTACCCTTCAAACCAACGTCTTTCAAATAATCCAAAAAGTCTTTCGGTAAAGGTGACGGGCCAACCCAAACACTTCGCTGAATCATAATAAAATGAAACTTTCTAAGTTCCCTTCTAAACCAATTTCTTTCGGATCTTTTATCTTCAGGAATATCATAAAGCAACAGTAAATCTTTTGGGTCTTTGTCACATCTTTCAGATTCAAAGACTTTTAAATTTTGCCGAATATTATTATTCAAAAAATCTTCACCTTTGTATGTAATCAGAAAAGTACCATTTACTTCTTTTATATATCCTTTATTTTTTAAATCAGAACATCTATTTGCGAGTGTTTGATATTTATAATATTTAAAATTGGGTAAACCAAGGAATCCAGTGCGTATACCTTTGTAATTTGCATGAAGTTTATTTTTTTCTTTTTTTAAATACTTAAGAATCTCTCTTTCTATACTCATAAATACATTATACCCCATTTACCAACCAAATGCGATAGCTCTACATTGGTAAACTGTGAAATATTAATTTGTTAGGGCAACAATATTAGTAAAACCTTTTTGCTCCCAGCTTTCATCAACCATTGGCATATTTGTAAAACTATGATTTTTCTTATCAGATTCAATTTGATTTTTATCACGAAAAACTCCCAACGAACATTCTCCTGTATCAGTAAGCATAAGATTATAAACAGCAGGATTACCAGTTTCATCTTTTAAATTTAAACACATCTTTAAAAATTCATCTTGGGTAATTTTTTCTGTGCAATTTATAACAAATTTTTTTCCATCTTTTGATTCACAAATAGCTCGCATTTCATATAAACCAGTTTTTGATGGTTCAAATTTTTGAACACCATTCCAAATAGCAGGAATTTGTTGGTAGACAGAACCTTTTTCAGACACAACACGAGCAATAAGATCATCTGCTTTTTTTTGATCAAAATTCCCTTGTAAATCTTTCATTCTATGCATTTCAATATCACCATTCTTTGTAATATAAACAAATCCATGCCATTTTGAATATTTATCTTCACCAACAAACTTTCCCTTTTCAAATGCTTTACCCTCAATATTCCCAGAGAGGGAACGATATGCTCCAGCAAAAGCAACAACTAATTCTTTATTATCTTTTTGTAAAACTTCTTCTACTTTTTGGTAGTTAACCTTATTTGGAAAACATTCAGGGTGATTATCATTAGAGATAAAATATGCGTGAGCTTTTCCTTTTTCAAAATAAAAGACGGATGCAATATTTGTTTTTTTCCCTTTTATTTCTGAATAAACATGTTTACGCTCAAAACCATCAGGCATATTATGGTCTGGCATTTTTGATAGTCTTGGATTTTCCATCTTTCTTACTTCCTGATCATTTTCTATTTTTTTCTTGTCGCTAGCAAGAACATCAGTTCCCAAGACTGCCACTCCAGTGCCAACAAAAAGAGCTTTTGTAAAATCTTTTAAAAATTGTCTCCGACTAGGATTTGATGGCTGTTCGGCAGAATTATTTTGTTGTGGCATATCAAATTTTGACATAAAAGAATTGTATCACAAAAGCAAAACTCCCCAAACGGGGAGTTTTGCAAAAATATTTTTAGATTACCAAGCGAAGTGGGCAAAGGCTTTGTTGGCTTCGGCCATTTTATGAGTATCTTCACGTTTCTTTACAGCTGCACCTTCATTTTTTGAAGCAAGAATTATTTCTTCAGCAAGTTTTTTGTGCATAGCGGCACCCTTTTTACCACGTGCAGCTATTATGATCCATCGCATTGCAAGAGCAAGCTTTCGCTCTGGACGAACTTCACGAGGCACTTGGTAGTTTGCACCACCGATACGTCGGCTTCGCACTTCGATAAGTGGACTTGCATTTTTTATAGCATTATCAAAAACTTCAAGTGGGTTTGGATTACCTGTCTTTTCTTTTATGACATCAAAAGCACTATACACGATTTTTCGTGCAGTCTCTTTTTTCCCAGATAACATTATATTATTTATAAATTTACCCAATTTTGCAGAATTGTATTGGATATCTGGATCTACTATATTTCTATTTTTTACTTTTCTTCGCATGATTTTATTAAATGTTAGATGTCGATTGTTTGTAAATTACTTCTTATCTGTCGCTTTTGGTTTCTTTGCACCATATCGACTTCGAGCTTTTCTACGCTTGTCTACACCGGTCGCATCGAGTCGTCCACGGACTATATGATATCGTACTCCGATCAAGTCTTTTACACGACCTCCACGAAGCATCACCACTGAGTGCTCTTGCAAGTTGTGACCCATTCCAGGAATATATGCAGTCACTTCCATACCATTTGTGAGGCGGACACGGGCGATTTTACGCAAAGCTGAGTTTGGCTTTTTAGGAGTAGTAGTAGTCACTTTTGTACACACACCCCTTTTAAATGGTGATGGGTAAAATACAGGCTTGTTTTTAATAGCATTAAAACCACGGGCTAGTGCGACCGCTTTTGATTTCCTTACAACCTTTTTTCTTTTTTTCTTTATTAATTGATTTATTGTCGGCATAATATTAAACACTAGCCTTAGAGGCCAGTAGAAATACTTTACTATATAGTAGGTAAAAAAGCAATACCAATTTAAATTTCAAAAATTTTCTTTAAATATCCTTCTTTGACCTCTATAATATCTGATTTATATACATTTGTATAAGTGTCTATAGAAGTTTTCTTTTCAATGGAAACATAGTATCTTCCGTTTGGAATCAAGCACAAGAATTTACCGATTTTATTTGTCACCTTATGTATAAACTCTCTTTCAGATCCCTCTTTAAATACTCGGATAATTGCAAATGATGCTGGTATACCGGAAGATTTTTCAACAATAGATCCATACGGTTTTGGTTTTAATGTCGTCTTTTTCAAAACAAAGATTATGCAGTAAAGTATAAAAGTTAAGATATTGTAAGTCTTTGGTGTGACAAGTACGGCAATACTCGTAATGATAAATCCAAATGCAAACATAAATTCAGATACTCGCGCAATCCACAAATCACGCTTTTTATAAAACCGCATCAACCCTTGTTTGTTTTTCTCAAATTCATTCCAATCAAATTTTATTGGATCAAGTGGAATATTTTTTCCGATAATTCCACCTTCTTCTGTGACGTTAATGATCTCACCAAAATACAAATCATTATAAAGCTCATCTTGAGTCTTACCAAAAAGTTTTACGGATGGAAAAATATAATTTGTCTTATTCGCAATTATTTTATATGTACCGACAGACAGTAAAAATCCATAACGGCCATCAAGGTCAGTGATAGAAGTCGCGACTTCATTGCCTTGTAAGTCTTGAAGTACTACATATGCCGGATCGAGCGGTTGTTTTGTGATACTATCATACACCGTACCCCAAGGTTTGTTTCTTTTTCTCAATCCAAGAGCAGTCATCAGTAGCCCCCAAAGACGGGCAGGCAATAGGAATAATTCTGCCAATGAAAGTGGATTTAAGAATAAAGATGAAAGAAGGGATGCCATAAGCACAGAGATAGGACCGACGATAGCGATAATCTTTGTGACCAAATCACCCAATTTACTATTTAATATATTTTTTATAAAATCAAACAAATTTAGTGATATCTTTTTAAAAAAATCTAAATCGATTTTGATTTGATCTATAATTGTATTTGGGGTCGAACGTGGAATTTCTTGATTATCGGGTATAGCAGGAGTACTCGGTGTTACAGAAGGTAAGACTGGTTGAACAATAGGGATTAGTGGTAAAGTCGGTGGAATTGTCGGTGATAGTGGTGGCGGTGTAGGAAATGTCGGTAGTGTCGGTTTTGTACCAGGAGAAGAAGACCCTGTAATTGTAGTAGTCGGAGTCGTCGATCGAGCACTAGATGGTCTCCAATCTGTAGTCACACAGGAAGTCGACAAAGAGCAATCAAATTTTATCCAACCAAAATTTTGAGACCAAGCATGACCTGAAAATTGACCTGAAGAATTTATCGTCACTTTAAAATTATCATTAGTTGCACAATTATTTGGTGTTGCATTTGAGCAATTAAAACTAATCCAACCGGTAGCATTCCCCCAAGCATATCCCGAAAGATTTCCTTCACCATCATTTGCAACCTTAAAATTACCATTTGTGCTCGAGCATCCACTTCCTGCCCCACCACCAGAAGCTACAGTGTTGGCACAATTAAGTACCACCCAACCAAAACTCTCACCCCAAATATACCCCGATAATCCACTGTCTTCGACCACCACATTACGTGCTGATTGGGTTGTAAAACTACCAAAATTTATAGAGCTAGTAGCCGTCGCAGAGCAAAGGGAATCTTCGCATAAATTTGCAGTTGAATAAGAAGATAAAATTGTGCCAGAAGTTTCAGAAGCATTTAAGGTGTTGAAAAAAGTAAGGAGTAAAATTACTACAAAGAAAGAAACTATTTTACTTTTTTTAGAAAAAATAAATTTCATTACTATTTTATTATATAATATACAAAAAATTTAGTATATGCCTGTCAGAAAAGAAAAAGCAAAAAATACAATTGGTGCGATATACTTCCAAATAAAGAAAATAAAAATAAGCATTATAAATATCCCCCATCTTTCCAAAAATGTTTCTATGTAGCGAAATTTTGTTGGCAATAATTCAAATAAAATCTTTGATCCATCAAGTGGTGGTATAGGCAAGATATTAAACAATGCTAAAATCAAATTTAAAAGCACTATTGTCTGCGTGATGATATAAAAAGGATGCGGAGATGCTGGATCATAAATTGGAAATCCAAGAGATGGAGCAAATCTAATCAATAATCCAAATATCACAGCCAGTAAGATATTTGCCAAAATTCCAGATATAGATACAAGTATACTAGGCCATCTACCCTTTTTTAAATTATCAGGATTTACGGGCACAGGCTTTGCCCAGCCGATCACAAAACCAGCGTGTGAAATTATTAAAATAAGTGGAATAATTATTGATCCCCATAAATCCAAATGCTTTATAGGGTTAAGTGTGAGCCGACCAGAAAGTCTTGCTGTATGGTCACCAAAAAGATACGCTGTATACCCATGAGCAAATTCATGGATCACCACGGACATAATCAAAACTATTACATAAAATATAGAATCAATGGCTTGCATATATATGACTCTTATGATAACATAACATCCATTATGGCAAAAGTTTGTGACATAACAGGAAAGGGTTCAAAGATGGCTGGAGGCTACTCCAACCGTGTTCGTGCTACAAAATTCAACCCCACAGGTATGGTCCGCAAATACCCAAATCTTCAAAAAAAGCGTATTTATGTCCCTGAACTTAAAAAGTACTTCCCTCTCACACTTTCTACCCAAGCAATAAAGACAATCAATAAAAACGGCGCCTACGCCACCCTCCACAAAGCAGGAATTATAAAATAAAAATCCCTCATAACGAGGGATTTTTATTTGCAAACAAATTTAGAAATTTCTATTTCACAGACTATATTACCTTCTTTGGAAGTTTCTAGATACTTAAGACTTAATCTATTTAAAATACTTAGAACTTCAGTATGTGGATGACCATAGGAATTGTCGCGACCTGCAGAGATTATGGCAATATCGGGAGAAACAGTTTTTAGAAAAACTTCCGAGCTTGAAGTCCGTGAGCCATGATGCCCAAGTTTTAAAATATCTGCTTTTAAACTCAGAGCTTGTTTTATCAAATACAATTCTTTCTCTATTGGTGAATCTCCCGTAAGAAGCACTTTTGTCTGCCCATAGGAAAGCATAGCGATGATAGAAGAATCATTTGTCTCCCAACCTATTGGATTTTCATCTGGATACAAAATTTTTAAAATTATATTTTTTTCTTTATCAAGAATGATATCTGTACCACGCAAAGCTTGCATATGAGGAATATCTTTATCTACGATTGTCTTTTGTAGTGATTTATAAATTTGACTTTCCGATGTGGAACCCGGTTCAAATAGCACACCGACTTTATAATTTTTAATCACGTGATAAAGTCCCCCGATATGATCAGCATCTGGATGCGTGCCTATGATTATATCTATAGACCTATCACCAAAAGGCATCACACTTGCAAGCTTTGAAAGTACTTTTTTGTCTTTTCCGCCATCTATAAGTATTTGCTTTTTATTTGGAGCTTGGATAAATATGCTATCCCCTTGCCCCACATCTAGAAATACAACTTTCAAAAATTCTTGTTTATTATTTTTCTTGAAAAAGAAAAATAATAAAATACCGATTAGTATTAAAAACAACAAAGATAATATTAGCTTATTTTTGTTTTGAGTTTTCATGTTATAATTAGAATATTAATATTATAACTCTTTTTAAAAGACTATGACAAAATTTGAACAAAAAACTTTCAATATCGGAGAACTGACGGGAATTTCAAAACAAAATATAGAAGAACATCTAAAGCTTTATACTGGCTATGTAAAAAATACCAATTTAATTTTAGAAAAAATAGCTGAATATAAGAAAGACGAGGCTCATGCCTATGCACTCGGAGAAATCAATCGCCGATTTGGCTTTGAATACAATGGTATGCGTAATCATGAGGTTTATTTCAATTTACTCGAAAGAGGAAGTGCTGTGCAAAATACAGAAAGTGAACTATATAAAAAAATTGAAGATACTTGGGGTAATTTTGATGCTTGGTTTTTAGAATTCAAAATAATAGCTATGACGCGAGGCATAGGCTGGGCAATGCTTTACTATGACCAGAAAAATGATGTACTTTTAAATGCATGGGTAGATGAGCAACACTTGGGACAATTGCAAGATTGTACATTAATACTCGCACTGGACATGTGGGAGCATGCTTTTGTATACGACTATCCAACAAGCAAGAAAAAAGAATATGTCGAAGCATTTTTCACAAATCTAAACTGGAAAACAGTAGAAGAAAATTTTATTTCTTCTTTTTAAACACCCACCAGAGCAAAAATATATAAAATAAAATTACAAAAAATACAGAAAATTTTGGTATGACAGTGCTTGCAAAAGGGAGATTTGCAAAAAAATGCACAGTGGACAATACATATTTATTTAAAAGAAAACCTATATATCCAAATGGGGTGGCTAAAATATGATGTATAAATCCCAAAGACCCAGACGCAAAACCGAAAAACATAGCATACGGTATGACTGGAAGAATTAAAATATTTACTGGAAGAGAAATGATAGAAAGTATTCCTGTCATATAAAGAATGAGTGGCAATACAGATATTGTGGCAGACAAAGTCGTGGCTACTAAATTTCTAAAACCCAATCCTTTTGGTAAAAATCCGAGCCATAGTGATGTCTTTGGTGTGAGGTATATTATGCCAAATGTGGCAATAAAAGAAAGCTGAAAAGAAATATCTGTGATCGTACGCAAATCCCAAGCAATCATCAAAAGCCCTGCGATAAAAAGTGCTCGCCCTGCCATATAATTTCGCCCTGTGGTTTTTCCCAAAAATGCAATGCAAGCCATGATGCCCGCTCGTACAGCCGTGGCTTGTAGGCCTGACAAAATCACAAAGAGTATGATGCCGACCATCCCTATATATATAGAAAGTGTGGCTGAAAGAAAACTTCTAAAAAATCCGACGATACCATTTGCTACAACCGTGATATTGTATCCAGAAAGTGCCACGATATGTATCGTACCAGTATCTATAAATTCATCATTTTGCTCTTTATCAAATCCTCCTCTTTCCCCGAGCAATATCCCATTCATAAGAGAACTTTCGGGTTGTGGAATAGATAAATTTATTTTTTCAATAAAAGCATATCGAAACCGAAATAATAGACTTTTAATTAAGTTGCCATTGTCTTGTGAGATCAAGTCCATCTTTGGATTTTTCATAATATAGTAAATATTTCTATTGGCTAAATATCTTTTATAATTAAATTGTCTACCTGTATCCGTGTCAAAATTTTCAGGCAACGTTAAGACTCCTTCTATTTTAAATTTATCTCCATAAGAAATATCTTTATACAAATCTGTGACGACAAGTATGTTGAATTTCTGTCCATCTGGTTTTAGTGTAATTCTTTGATTATAAATTCGCTCATCTGGAAAATCATTTACAATTCCCTCTATTACGACTTTTTCTCCTATTGCCATATCGTACACATCAATAGGTCTTGGTGTGAAATAGAAAAATCGCACTAAAGCGAGACAAGCTAAAATTATAATTATAAAAATTTCTTTTTTATTTATATTTATTTGCATACGCGACAGCAATCTCGTCGGCACGGTCATTGTGCTCGTGCCCAGAATGCCCTTTTACTTTTTCCCACTTTATATTATCCTCAAATCTTCGTGTCAAACCTAAAAGCTCTTGCCACAAATCTTGATTTAACACAGCTTTTTTATTTGCTGTACGCCATCCATTTTTCTCCCAATTGAAAACCCAAGTTGTAATTCCTTTTAAACAATATTCTGAATCAGCAAAAATAGTCACATCTTCTTTTAGAAAATTTTTAATGATGTATTTTAGAGCATTTATGATAGCTCTTAATTCCATCCTATTGTTTGTAGTATTTTTATCTCCACCACCAATCTCATCTATAATCTTTCCATCTTTCACTACAACTACACCAAATCCCCCAGGTCCTGGATTTCCCAAAGAACTTCCATCAGTATAGATTGCAATTTTATGATTTTCTTTCATAAAAATAATTTTATCATTTTATGATGAAAAAAACTATTTATTAAAAAAATCTACGAATATACAGCACCGATAAAGTGCCTATTCCCAAAATACCGGGTATAAAACCTACCGGTATTTTTGTACCACCATTTCCAGCACTTGCAGAAAGTGTGGATGAAAGATCTGTCTCATCTGTCTCCTCTATTGCTTTTACTTCAGACTCAACATCAGGTTTGATTTTTTCTTGTAGTAGAGTTTCTGTTTGTATGCTTTCAACCTGCCTACCGTCAGGCAGGCTTTTTAACTTTTCACTTTCAACTTGTTTACCTTCTTTTACTTCTTCTTTTTTATCATCTCCTGAATTTTTATTTATATCTTCTTTTTTATTTTCACTATCTTGACTTGGTTTTTCTACCGATTGCAGAATTTCACCCCAAGGCATATCGAGGCCTGCCGGAACAGCATAACTTGTGGCCCAGATATTGTTTTCCAAAGTATCAGTCGATGCAAGTACTGACCCATTGTTGTTTGCATTTGTTTGCAAACTTGCCAAATAATCAAGCCCTGTTTTACCATTTTTAGAAAATGTCGTACCAAGTGCTCCTCCTGCTTGCATTACCCAACTTGTAGACGAAGCATTGCCCCACCCACCATCACCTTGTTGCTCTATTGCCAAATAATCTTTGGCTTTTTCAATTGCCTCAGATACACCGAAAAGTTTTTCAAAAGGTTTAAGCGCCTGGATAGAGGCGGCTGTCATATCGATACTATTGTCCCAAGATCCATTTGATACTTGAGCAGATAATACAAATGATACTGTCTTTGAAATTATTTCATCATTTTTTGTATATCCTGTTTTTGATAATACAATCAATCCAAAAATATCATCATTGTCTAAATGAACATCTCCTAATTGCGTGCCATCAAAACTATCTGTGATAGATTTAATATAATTTATTTTATCATCACCATACGAATATGGATTCTGCCCGAGCGCGAGCAATGCCATCGCACGTCGCTCATTGTCGGTGATCAACGAGCTTAGAGAATTGTGAGAATTGAAATATGAGAGCAATAAATCTTTTTGACTTCCTGTCACGCCATATGCACCAAACGCAATCGCCGTCCAATCGCTATACAAAGTAGAATTTCCAAATGAGCCATCAGTACTTTGAACGCTTTTTAAATATGAAATTGCATTTGGTACGCTAAAACTCGGTGTCGGTGGTGTATTTCCCCCTCCACCTGGGCTTGAAACATTTATACTTAAATTAGCAGACGGCACATATAAAGTTTTACTACCAACAGAATTAAATATTCCTACAGTATTAAGAACAATAGAACAAGTTCCATCTGTAATTGTAATACATGATTGAGCACCCAATGTAATAGTTGCATCTTTAGATGGAGTCCAGATCATATTATAAGGAGGGTCTGGATTAAAAGTACTTTCTTCTTCTGCTGTAAATATTATTGTGTCACCTATTACTCCAGATGTTTTTGAAGCTGAAATTCTTAATGGATACGAATTATAAGTTAGGAGTAATTCCTCAGAATCCACTAATACATGTTTATTTAGAGCTACAGTCCCATAATCTAAATTACTAAACCATCCCCAATAAATATAATTTATATTATCACTTGCACTACCACCAAGCTCCTCTAATACACCAAGGGTTTTTGGTAGAGAGCTACTTGTACTAAAATTTATATCATACCAAGTCCAAGTATTAGTTAAACCTGATTGCTCAATAGCACACCTACCATTGAAAGTAATTGGTGCACCAATTACTAGCGATTCAGCACAAGCTATGACAGTTTTCGGACCATCAAATAAAACATTGCCACCAGAGTAAACTTTCAAAGTTATATTTTGTGTTGGTACAGTACTAATATTAACTATATATGTAATTGTCTTATCACCAACAGTAATAGTTAAAACTTGATCTGTTGCAGACATACTACTATCAAAACCAGTTATGTTTGAAGTAGTAATTGTTTCTGTATTTGTGCTCTCATCACTATATGTACCTGTCACCACTAAACCTGTTATGTCTAAGCTGTCACTAACTGTATAATTTAATTTAGTCGCTGGCGTTGTAATTGCAATACTTGAAAGCGTAATTTCTTTTTCATCTTCTTGTTCCGTTCCATTTATCACAATTTCTTGAACAGCCGAAGTCCAAGTTTGCCCATCGGCACTTACTGTAATTGTATGAGTGCCCGCAGTTGAATCCTTGTAACAAAAGTTTTTATTGGCACCGCCATTACTAAGAGTTAGTTGAAAAGGAGCTGTGAGGGCAGTTGTACAGCTGGATGAATTAGCATTATAAAATTCGCCGGTACTTGAACTTGATGAAAAAATTAAATGATTGGTCTCGCTCGTTTGTTCTATTGTCCCACTTGCGTTTTGAGTTTGAACGCTCATAACACCAGATAAAGTATCAGTATTTATAGATTGTGCAAAACTCGTAAAATTGATTTGTGTAATATTAACACTGTCTCCATAAACCGTATTTGTAAAACCAATAAAAACAAAAATGCTGGACAAAACAAACAATGAACTGATTTTAAATATTTTTTTCATACATCGATACGCCGTAGTTTTAAACAAAGGCGATTACTAACTAATAAATTATTCCAATTTCCACTCCACCAAATCTCCATTTTTGGGTATATATACCGATACTCCCGACGATGCTTCTTTGCCATTAATATAATAAAGTAAATTTTTTCCATCACCTTCGTGCAAATCTCCAATATCTGTCACAAAAAATCCAAGCCCTGTATAATTTTTCCCATTAAATGTGAACTTTCCTTTCTCTTGCTCTGCCATAAGTACTTCATAAAATGTTTGCCCTTCTTTAAAATCCAATTTTATATTTAAATCTCCAGCAATTAGCGTAATTTGCTCACTTTTTACATCTGAATTATTTATATTTTCATTTACCTCTCCTTTATTCTCTAACTTTTCTGTATCTATTTTTTTATCATTTTTTTCTATATTTTTATTCTGTATTAAATTCCCCTCTTGAGGGGTACCCTTTAGGGTGGGGTGGATATATTCTGTATTCTCGTTTTTATAATTTGTAAAAGTAAAAATACCAAATAAAATCACTATTATAGCAAGAAATATAAGGCTTATTTTGATTTTTGATATTTTTTTCATATATACATTAAAAAAACTCCCATCGAGAGGAGTAATCGTGCCACATTTATACAATATGGATTTCCTGCTCGGGATGAAATATAAATTTCATTTACATCATAATTGGTATTCGGACTTCCCTCAATTTTTACAAATCTCGGATTACCGTAGCGGCACTGTGTAGGAATTCCTCGCCTCGCCAAAGTCTTTGACGTAGGTGGGTCACCTCACTTCCCCAATTACAAAATATTTAATTGTCACTCACCTCCCCACTATACACCCACCCCAAAATTAATGCAAATATGTGGATAAATCCACCAATTGTATATAGCAAGGACTGTCCTTGCTACTTACAAAAATTGCAATAATTTAATTTGTGTTGTATTATATATAAAAATATAACAAAAGCACCATGACACACGAAGATTTAATTATGAGGGCATTCACCGAAAGCCTCAAAGGTAAGACCCTTAAGTTTTTTGAAATTACCATTCTTGTATCACTTATCGCCTTTATTCTGGCTTTAATTTTTACTTCAACGCAAGGACAAGCTCCTTCTGGAATGAGCGATTACAAGCTCATTTTACTTACAACCGGTTTTGGCTTAACAATGGGTATACTTTTTGGTTCTCTCAAAGGAATGCCGTCACCTTTTATGTGGAAATTCTTTCCACCATCAGTAGAAGATATCGACAATTGTGTAAAAAACATGATTGAAGAAAGTACTGAAAGGATTAAGTCGGGTAGAGAAACAATCGCTCAATGCGAAGAAAAAATCAAA
>CAYHYF010000013.1:0-2289 GCA_964360745.1 uncultured Candidatus Saccharibacteria bacterium
TGAGCGTACGTCAAAGACTAAAAATGCTCTCATATATCCGGCAGTTGTGGTGGGCGTATTTATCATCATAATGGCGTTGATGTTTGTGCTTGTGATACCAAAACTTTCAGAAATCATAAAAGAATCTGGTCAAGCAATTCCATTTTATACAAAGATAATAATGGGACTTTCTGGTTTCTTGGTAAAATATGGCATATTTGTGCTTATTGTATTGGCTATCGGAGCGGGGTATTTATTTCGTTTGTCTAAAACAGAAAAAGGTCAAAAATATCTTGATGGATTGAAATTAAAATTACCTGTTTTTAAAAATGTCTTTGTCAAACTTTATTTAGCAAGACTTTCGGACAATATGGACACGATGCTTTCTTCTGGTATTCCGATTGCTCGTTCTATAAATATCACGGCGCAAGTGATAGGCAATAGGGTATATAGAGACATATTGTATGATGCGGAAGAAAAGGTAAAAGCTGGTAGTTCTTTTTCTGATGCATTGGGGCGCCATCCTGAAATACCATCTATTATGAGTCAGATGGTAAAAGTGGGTGAAGAGACAGGATCAATAAACAATATTTTAAAAACTCTGGGGCGATTTTATAATCGTAGTGCAAAAGAAGCAGTCGATACTATGGTGGCATTGATCGAGCCGATTATGATTGTGGTGCTCGGACTCGGAGTGGGTATACTTCTTGCATCTATACTTCTTCCTATTTACAATATTGCTGGCAATATTGGTTAAATAAAATAAGACTTATCCACATATATACAATTTGCAAATTGTAATTGTTTATATGGTATAATAGAAATATTAGAAACTGGTCGGTCTCTTTCTAATATATAAATTTATTTATTAGTAAAAAAAATATTATGTTAAAAAAACAAAAAGGTTTTACGCTTATTGAACTTTTGGTTGTGATTGCAATTATCGGTATATTGGCTTCAGTTGTACTTACTTCAATTGGTTCAGCAAAAGATAAAGCTACAAAGACTGCGACAGTGGCTACATTGCGTGGTGTCATCCCAGAATTGATCTCTTGTGGAGATGATGGTGGATATGTAAATACAGCTGGAACAGGTGTTGCTCCAACTGCTACTGGTACTCCAACTGCAGGTCAAGTAATCTGTGTCACAAGTGCTGGTGCAGCTACAGTTTCTGGACATACAGCTACATGGCCTGCATTGCCTACAGGATCAGCTTATGCTGCAAGTGCTGGTGGTGCTGTGGTTTTGAGCACTAGTCCTGCAACCCTCGTTTACAATGCTACTACTCCAGGAAGTGGAACAGTCGCTTGTACTCTATCTACAGGTGTTTGCGTGGCTGGATAAAAATCATTTATATTTGATTTCAAAATACCACTGTAAAGTGGTATTTTGTTTTTTTGGATATATAACTACTCTTTATATTTAAAAGTTATCAACAGATTGTATATGCTTTTCTTTGCAATCTGATATAATGAGGTATATAAAGAAAGTCGTTTATTTATTATTATTTATTATTTAATTAAAATTATTATGTCAAAAAAACAAAAAGGTTTTACACTCATAGAGCTTTTGGTGGTCATCGCTATCATCGCAATACTCTCTGCTGTGGTTATGGTGGCAGTGAATTCCGGTCGTAAGAAGGGTCGTGTGGCAGCAGCTGAATCCACAATGCGTACTTTACTTATTGAGCTTTATACTTGTGCAGATAATTACAATAAATCTGGAACAACTGCAACACAAATAAATCTTGCTACACCTGTTGAACTTGCCGCTGTTTGTGGTGCCAATAATCCTGGTGGAGTTTATCCAAAATTACCAACAACTTGGATATATGGTGATGGTGTGACAACAACTACTACTGATCATGATCTTACTTTGAATAATGTATCAACGACTGATCCAGCTGGTAGTTTTAGTATTATGGCATCAAGCGCATCAGATGATTTAGAAATTGTATGTAGCTCCGATGATACAAAAGGATGTACAAGTAGTTAAAAATTAAATTTATTTAATTCCACAAAAAATACCCATTTATGGGTATTTTTTGTGTTTGTGGAGGGATTTTGTTTCGTAGAGTTATCAACAAAAATCATTGACCCGTACTGTGAGTTTGCTATTATATAGTTATGATTAAAAAACTAAAAATTTTGTCGGTTGTTTCATTTATTATAATATTATTCGTAATGGTGGTCGGTGTTCAAAATTCTTTTGCCGTCACAGGTGATACAGGGTCTACGGGTAGTACCACTACCACTCCACCACTGGTACTTTCATCTCTGAAAGATATTACATCTTTTAGAATTTCTGGTA
>CAYHYF010000013.1:2389-14282 GCA_964360745.1 uncultured Candidatus Saccharibacteria bacterium
AAAAAATTGTAATTGATCAAGCCACAAAGACTATAGAGATCACTGTCCCTCCAGGCAAACCAATAGTTCCTTTCACTCCTACTATTAAGGTTTCAAAAAATGCTTCTATTTTCCCACCTTCAGGCACCACTCTAGATTTTTCAATCCCACAGACATATATTGTGACTGCTGAAGATAATTCTACTCAAAAATATACAGCTATGCTGGCTGTGCTTCCACAATCACAAGAAAAAGATATTACATCTTTTAGAATTTCTGGTAAAAAAATTGTAATTGATCAAGCCACAAAGACTATAGAGATCACTGTCCCTCCAGGTAAACCAATAATTCCTTTTACTCCTACTATTAAAGTTTCAAAAAAGGCTTCTATTTTTCCTCCTTCAGGCACCACTCTAGACTTTTCAGTTCCACAGACATATATCGTGACAGCTGAAGATAGCTCTATTGAAAAATATACAGCTATGCTGGCTGTCCTTCCATTAGATCCAAGTAAAGAAATAAAAAGTTTTTCAATTGTCGGACAAAAAACAAAAGCTATAATTTCAGAGCCTTATCATACTATCGATATGATCTTACCTAAATATTCGAATCTCACGAGCCTTGTTCCAAAATTTACAATTTCAAAATTGGCCAAGATAAATCACAATGCTGGGACACCTGTGGATTTTACAACACCACAAACATTTACAGTCACAGCTGAAGATGACTCAACCCAAGATTATACAGTCAATGTTAGTGCCATACCACTATCTTCTGAAAAATTTATAACAAGTTTTAGTATGCTTGGTAAAACTGGTGTAATTTCAGAAATTGATGACACTATTACTGTACAACTTCCAAAAAAGACAAAAGTGACGAAGCTCAAACCAAAATTTTCAATTTCAAAATTTGCCACTGTTTCCGTAAAATCAAATGTTGCTCGTGATTTTACAACACCACAGATTTATACCATCACAGCTGAAGATGGCTCAAGACAAGATTACACTGTGACGGTCATTGTGGACCCATCATCATCTGAAAAAGCTATAACAAGTTTTAAAATTTTAGGTAAAGAGGGGACAATAGATGAAACTCAAAAAACAATAACCGTGGGTCTGCCTAAACACACAAAAGTCACAAAACTTAAAGCAGAAGTTGTACTTTCAAAATTTGCCACTCTTTCTCCAAAAGCAAGTACTTCTCGCAATCTTACAACACCACAGATATATACAGTGATAGCTGAAGATGGATCAAGACAAAATTACACTGTGACTGTCAATCTTCCACCATTATCTATTGAAAAACAAATAACAAAATTTACAGTATTAGGTAAAGATGCCGTAATTGATGAAACTCAAAAAACGATAACAGTCACTGTGCCTGACAATACAAGTGTCAAAAAAATTATTCCAACCATAAGTATTTCAGAATTTTCTACAATTAGTCCAAAATCAAATGTTGCTCGTAATTTTACATACCCACAAACATATACAGTAAAAGCTGAAAATGGCTCAACTCAAAACTATACAGCTAGTGTCACATTTGATCCTGAAACAATTACAATGATAGACACTCTTCCTGATAATACTTTGTTTAAAGAATATGCTTGTAAAGAAGAAGCAAAAATTGAAAAGAAAATGGCTGTATTCAATGGTGAATATATAAATGAGAAGATAACAACCAAGGTCAGTGATCTTTCAGATGTATGGTCTACAGTAGATGGTGTAAATTGGGAGAAAGATAATACAAATATGGGGCGTAATTGGGAAAAGATGGTTGTAAAAATTAAAGAAGGTGGCAAAGACGTTGTTTACTCTTTTGGTAGTAAATATATACAGGAAGAAGATAGAAAAACTAAAGGTTTAGATGATAATCGTGTTTTTAAATCAAGTGATATGATTAATTGGAGTTATGTTGGTGCAATGCCTGGTTCACATAGAGGATATGATAAGTCAGTTGTTCACTTTAAAAAGAAATTTTGGTTTATTAGTAGCAAGCAATTAGTTTGGAGTTCACCAGATGGTGCAAAATGGACAACAGAACCTAGCTATGATCCAAACTATTATTGGGGTCAGTTTACATTTGATAGAAGATCTAATTCATGGGGTTACTATGATAGTAATAGTTTAGGTGCATACGTTATAAAAGATGAAAATAACAATGAAAAGATGTATTTTTTAGTGTATAAAGATTTAGACCGTAATAAATATTATTATAATAATACTGATATGGACCCTGGTATGAATAAATCAGAGGCAGAAATGACTTTATATTCAACATCAGATGGTAAAAATTGGAAAAATGAAGGAAACTTGGTAAATGTAAAAGATTCTAAATCTTTTAATATTGCAACAAATATTAATCCAATGCCGGTACACCTTAATTATAAAGGTAAAGATGCAGTATGGATTATTTCTAGTGATAGAGATACTGGTAAACCACTTGTAATTAATACAACGAATGGTACAGACTGGAATCTTATTTCTACAAGTGATACCAAATTATGGAATGATGGTTATACTCGATATTATTCATCAATAGTTGTATTTGATAATAAATTATGGAGTATTGGTGGTTGGGATAAAAAGAGCAGTACTCCAAACGATAACGGTAATGATATTTGGTCATCAAGTGATGGTGTTAAATGGACACAAGAAAAACCAAAAGGTGTGGAATTTCCAGGTCTTGCTGACCGATGGCTTGCTGGTGCTATGGCAGTCGATGCATTTAGTGGTTCAAAAACTCAAAATATAAAAATAGAAGGAGAGTATAATGAGACTGGTTACTTCACAAATAGTGCTGAAACACAAAGGACTTTAGGTCTGTGGACAATCACAGCAGATAAAGGTGGGGATAATACTGGTGATGTTGTCGTATCGTCTCTTGGCTTTGTTGGTACAGATTATAAAACTTCAAAAAATGTGCAGTTCTCGTCTTTGAAAGATTTACAAAACATAAATATATATGCAGGTAGTGAAAAAGTCGGAAGTCTAAAAGCATTTGATGGGGTATTTTATGACAAGACTGGTGTGTATGCTATTTCCAAAAATATTACTCTCGATAAAGATGTAATAATAAAAGATGGGGAAACTGTCGTGATAAAAATGGTTGCAGATTTTCCAGCACCAAAGTATGAAAACTTTGAGATGAGGGCGTGGCTTAGTGGAATAGCATTTAAAGATGGATACGGTACTCCATGTAAAGTTTATACAAAAGATACTAAGTACACAAAGATTTCTCCTAGCAGAAATATAGTAAAAGTTAAAGAAGAAAAGAAAGAAGAGGAAAAAAAGAAAGAAGAAGAAAAATCATCTAAAGCTGTAGATATAGAAATTAACAGACAATGGAATGATTCGAGTATTTTTACAGGTAATGATCAGACACAAACAAACTTAGGCACATTTAAATTAATTGGACACAAGGATGGTGATAAGACTGGAGATGCCATTGTTTCCTACTTTGATTTTATTGGTCAGGATAATAAGACATCACAAAATGTAAAGTATTCATCATTGGAAGTTTTAAAGAATATAATTATAAAGGCAGATAATGTGGAAATGGGAAAAATTTCATCCTTTACTGGCTCATTTTATGACTCATCTGGTAATCCAATTCCAAAACGTATTACTCTTAGTAATAACATAACAGTAAAAGATACGCAGACTGTAACCATTACATTATTTGCAGATTTCTCTGCTCCACCAAAAAATCAAAATTTCTCTATAAGGACATGGCTTGTAGGTATGGGATTCAAAGATAGTTCCACAACTGCATCTAAAATATATTCTGAAGAAAATGAAACCAATAATATAATAAAGATACCATTAAAAAATCTTTACTATTATGGGGAATTGTAATTAATAACAATAATTTCCACAAAAAATACCCTTTAAAAGGGTATTTTTTGTGGAATAGTGGCATATGAAGTTTCCATTTTATGATATAATAAAAGCATGAATACTATTGCTTATGTGATTATATTTTTGTTTGGAAATATTATTGGAAGTTTTTTGAATGTGGTAATTTATAGATTCAATTCTGGCAAGACTTTAGGTGGCAGGTCTATCTGTATGTCTTGCGCACATACTTTGCGTTGGTATGAGCTCATACCCGTCTTTAGTTTTTTAATTCAGAGTGGAAAATGCAGAAGTTGTTCTTCAAAGATATCACATCAATATCCTATTGTAGAAATTGCTACTGGTATAATATTTGCACTTCTAGCATTTCATTTTTCTAAAATTCTATCTTTTTCTCAAGCCACATTTATATCTTTATTGATTTATTTTATGTTTTTATTTTCTATTTTGATTGTGATATCAGTCTACGATATGAAGCATAAAATTATTCCAGACAAGTTGTCTTATGGTTTAGCAGTATTTTCTTTTATTTCTTTGTTTATAAATCAAAGTGGTATAGGATCTTTTTTTATCAAGCCAAGCTTGGTAGATATTTCTGCAGGCCCTCTTATTGCATTTGGTTTTGCTTTGATTTGGATTTTTTCAAAAGGCAAGCTTATGGGTCTCGGTGATGCAAAGCTCGCGCTTGGAATCGGGTGGATTCTTGGTATGTCGGCAGGTATTGCAGGTATTGTATTGGCATTTTGGATTGGAGCAGTCTTTGGCATAATGATGCTTGTATTTTCAAATAAAAAAGTCGGCATGAAAACTGAAATTCCTTTCGCTCCGTTTTTAATTTTGGGCACATTGATTGCTTTTATATTTAATTTAAATTTTCTATCACTTGCGCAAATGTTTTCTTTTTAAAATATGAAAAGCTTTAATTCTAAAAATAAATATGGTCCTGCCCTGAGCGAAGCGAACGGGTTTACTCTCATAGAATTTATGGTTGTCATTGGTATATTTATTGTTTTTTCTGGAATAATGCTTGCCAGATATTCTACATTAAAATCTTCTACTTCGGTTGAAAATTTGGCTCAAGATATGGCTATCACGATTCGAAAAGCCCAGCTATATTCTGTGGGTGTAAAAGGAGTGATGGATATAAGTTCAAAAGAAATTTTCCCACCGGGGTATGGTATTAGTTTTAGTTCTTCAAATACTAAGTCTTACGTATTATTTGCTGATTTGGCCGTTGGTATTGGCGCATCTGGTAATAAGATATATGATTCTGCTGGGTCAGGAAGTGGTTGTGGAAGTAGTAGTTTAATCTTTGGAAATGAGTGCTTAGACACAGTCTCTATCAATTCTTATGACACTATCGATAAATTGTATGTCGATGCGACTGTGTGTAGTGGCAATTTAGATATTGTATTTACAAGACCAAATCTTGGAGCAAGTATAAAATGCGGATCTACAGTTGGTTCAAAAGCACAAATTGAAGTAAAATCAAGCAATGGAAAGATAAAGACGATATATGTCGAAAGCGCAGGAAATATGGGAGTAAAATAATATGAAATATTTTAAATCACAAAAGAATAAAGGGCCTGCCCTGAGCGAGCGGAGCGAGTCGAAGGGATTTTCATTGATAGAACTAATGGTTTCAATCGGTATTTTTACGGTTGTGATGACTGTGGCAATCGGAGCATTTATGACGTCATCAAATGGTGCAAAAAAATCAAAAGCACTTCGCGTAGCTATGGACAATGTAAATTTTGCAATGGACAATATATCAAGAGATTTGAGGATGGGATATGCTTATGCCGACAATAATCCCATTTCACAAATTAGCTTTGTGCCATATAACGGAGTTCCACCAAAAGTTTATTTTCGTACTTTCACACCACCTGGCACAGGAAAAAACACAAGAATTGAAAGATGCGAAAACTCAATATCAAATACAACTTGCACATCTCTTACTGCAGAAGAAGTCAATATCACAAAATTGGAATTTGTCGTTAGTCCTGATCCTGCAAATACAAGCTTGGCTTTAATTCAGCCTAGTGTATATATTGTCATTGAAGGAGAAGTTTCAACTAGCGCTGGAAAAGAAAGCTTTGATTTACACACTCTAGCTTCACAGAGAAATGCAAAATAATAGTTTAATGAACTCACTATAAATATATGAAAAATTTTAAATTTAAAAATAAAAAAGGATTTACACTTATCGAGACGTTAGTTGCGATAATGATACTTTCTTTAGTGATTACATCTGTAGTGTCTTTAATGTCGAGTTCTATATTTTCTGCTCGATATGCTAAAAATGAAATTAAAGCCTCGTATATTGCTCAAGAGGGTATCGATTATATGAGAAATTTAAGAGACAGTATCGCATTCAATAAATATGGTGGCGGTGATTGGGCAAGCTTTGTGACGGCTTTAAAAGCCACAGACTGTATGTCGGGTGGTTGTAGTATTTTAAAATTAAATTCTTCACCTTATCTTTCATTGTCAGCTATTGCTGTGGAAAAATCAAAAACGACACAACTTGCAAATAATGAATTTAGAAATATAATTACAACAGAATGTGTGAGTTTTACTGGTACTACGACTTGCGAAGAGATAAAAATAGAATCAAAAGTGCAATGGAAAAATGGAGATGTAGCTAAAGAGAGAGTTTTAAAAGCAAGTTTAATAGAATGGAATTAATATGAAAAATGACAAACAAAAGGGATTTGCTTTATTGTTTACACTTTTAATCATAAGTGTGATTGTGGCTATTGCATCTGGCACAGCACTTACTCTTTCTAAAAATCTTGTACTTTCTTCTACTGCTCGTGAATCACAGATTGCATTTTATCAAGCCGACACTGCTGGTGAATGTGCATTGTATGCATCCAGATTTATAGATTTAGATAATGTGTCTGCATTTAATTGCAGTGATATGACACTGAGTATCTCGGTCAATGGTTCTGGAAATTATTCTTTGACAGATTCCAATACCGGCAACGACAATGATCCGTGTTTTGATATAAGTATAAATAAATCTTCTACACCCGTTGTGATAAAAGCCAAGGGTTATAATAATTGTAAGGCAACTCTCAACAATAGGGTTGAGCGTGGAATTGAAATTAATTACTAAATATGGATAAAATTGAAATTAAAAAGCGAATAGAAAAACTTCGTACAGAAATCACGCGACTTAGGTATGAATATCACGTCACAAATAATCCCAATGTCACAGATGAAGTCTATGATTCTCTCACACGTGAATTGGTAAAACTCGAAAAAGAAAATCCAGAATTTAAAGATGAAAATAGTGCTATAAACAGGGTGGCAGGGGAGCCATTACCATTTTTCACAAAAGTGACGCATTCTCAAAGAATGCTATCGCTATCCGATGCATTTTCAAAAGATGAAATGCTTGATTGGGAAAAAAGGGTAGAGAAAAATCTGGGGAGGGGAATGCCGATATCTTATTTTTGTGAAATGAAGTTGGATGGTTTAGCAGTGTCTTTATATTATGAAAATGGTAAATTTGTCCAAGGGTCAACACGTGGCGATGGATTCATCGGTGAAGACGTCACAGAGAATTTAAAAATGATAGATAATGTACCACTTAAATTAAAAAGTCCATATCCTGAAAAAATATATATTCGAGGTGAAGTGGTGATGAGTAGGGTCGTTTGGGCGAAATTAAATAAAATAAACAAAAAAAATGGCAAGCAACCTTTTGCAAATACTCGCAATGCAGCTGCCGGCTCTCTTCGTCAGCTTGATCCAAATCTTGCTCGTGAAAGGCATTTGGATTTTTTTGCTTATGATATTGTTTTTGTAAATGAAAATGAAGCAATAAAAACCCACTCCGCCAAACACAAATTACTTCGCGACTTGGGTTTCAATGTCGATTCTCATGAAATTGTAGCGAAAAATATGAATGATGTTTTTGTATTTATAGATGAAGTTGAAAAAAAGCGTGAAAAATTTATATATGGCACCGATGGACTCGTGATATGTGTGGATGAGATAGATTTGCAAGAAAGGCTCGGTGTCGTGGGTAAGGCCCCTCGGTATTCTATTGCCTACAAATATCCGGCCGAGCGTGCTACGACTGTCGTCACCGACATTACTGTAAATATTGGTCGTACAGGAGTGCTCACTCCTCTTGCGCACTTTGTGCCCACACTTGTTGCTGGAAGCAAAGTTTCCAAAGCAACACTTCACAATATGGATCAAATCGAACGTCTCGACATAAGAATTGGGGATACAGTTGTCATTCAAAAAGCTGGCGATGTGATTCCGGAAGTTGTGGAAGTATTAGTAAATATGCGTACTGGAAAAGAAAAAAAGTTTAAAATGCCAAACATTTGTCCTGAATGTGGTGGAACAGTAAATAAACGAGTGACGACGCAGAAACAGAATCAGAATTTTGTCCGTGTCGGAGCCCCCGAAGAGAGGGTAAAGCGGCGAAATTCTGGTTCTGTTTTGCAGTCGTCCGAAACGGTTGCATACTATTGTACAAATAAAAATTGTCCGGCGCGAAATCAAAGAGGTATGCAACATTTTGTAAATGCGTACGAAATTTATGAAATTGGTCCAAAGATTTTAGAACGATTAAAAGAGGAAGGACTCATTTCTGATTCTGCTGATTTATTTATTTTAGAAGAATCAGATTTGTCAGGACTTGAACGTTTTGGAGCAAAATCGGCTGAAAATATTATAAATTCTATAAATTTGCATAAGAAAATAGAACTTTGGAGATTTATCTACGCATTGGGGATTTTAAATGTCGGCGAGCAAACTTCACGCGATATTGCAAATTATTTTACTTCGTTGAATAAAATTATGGATGCAAGTATGGATGATCTAAATAGCATTGAAAATATTGGCCCAATTGTAGCTGAAAGTATTTTTGAATTTTTTAATCAAAAAACAAATCAAAATTTTATTGAAAAGCTTTTACAAAACGGCGTAGCTCCATATCATAAAAAAGCCCAAAGCTCGCCAATTTCCGGTAAAGTATTTGTCCTCACTGGCACACTTTCTCAAATGCATCGCGATGATGCCAAGAAAAAGATTATAGCTCTCGGTGGTAAAGTCGCTGGGTCCGTATCTACAAAAACCGATTTCCTCGTTGCCGGTTCTTCCCCAGGTTCCAAACACACCGACGCCCAAAAACTCAACATCAAAATCCTCTCTGAACAAGATTTCATACATCTTCTTGTATAATTTTTAAAAATAGCTATATTTTGCTATACTTGTATATATGGCAATGCAATTAGAAGATATTAAAAAATTGGCAAATATGGCACGGCTTGATATGAGCGATGAGGAAATGAGCGCTATGGCTCATGATTTTGACGGTATCTTGGAATATGTGGGGCACGTGCAGGAAGCGGTAAAATTGGCACCGCAAGATGAAGTAAAGTTTTCTTTCACCAATGTGATGCGTGAAGATGTAGCCACAAATGAAAGTGGGCAGTACAGTGAGCAAATAATTGCACAATTTCCTGACGAGGAAGATGGATATTTGAAAGTAAAGAAAATTCTTTAGTAATTATAAAAGTATATGCAGATAGATTTAAAAAATTTAAGTATAGAAAAAGTCCATAATCATTTTAAAAATGGAGATTTTACTGTGGCTGAATTGGTAGGGGAGTATTTAAAAAATATTAAAATAAAAAATGATGAAATAAATGCATATATAGAAGTTTTTCCTGATGTGATGGAGCAAGTGGAAAATGCTCAAGATATGTACAATAGTGGTAAGGCCACTATCATGACTGGCATTCCAATCGCACTCAAAGACAATATGCTTCGCGAGGGATATATTGCTTCGGCCGGATCCACGATGCTCGGTAATCATAAAGCGACTTACGATTGCTTTGTAGTAAAACAATTAAAAGAGCAAGGTGCAATATTTTTAGGACGCACAAATATGGATGATGCTGCCATGGGAAGTTCCACAGAGACGAGTGCTTATGGTATCACTCGTAATCCACTCGATATTTCTCGTGTGCCGGGTGGGTCATCAGGCGGATCAGCATCGGCTGTAGCTATGGATGGGGCACTGTGTGCATTGGGTACTGATACTGGTGGTTCTATTCGTCAGCCGGCAGCATTTTGCGGACTTGTTGGCATGAAGCCTACATATGGCAATGTATCTAGGAGTGGAATAATAGCCATGGCAAGCTCACTTGATCAAGTTGGTCCAATTACAAAGACTGTTGCCGATGCCGAAATTCTTTACAATGCTATAAATGATTATGATCCAATGGATGCGACTTCCACACCGATGGAAAAACGGGGTGTTGGATCTTTACCGCTTAAAAAACGCCTCGGTGTTCCTCGTGAATTTTTAAAAGGTGAAGGTATCGATAAAGATGTCTTGGAAAATTTTGATATTGCTTGTGATAAATTAAAAAGTGCTGGATATGAGATTGTGGATGTATCATTACCATTGATGAAATATTCTTTGGCTGTGTATTATATTCTTCAGCCCGCAGAAGTATCTTCAAATCTAGCGCGTTATGATGGTATTCGCTATGGATATCATGAAGAAGGCAAAAATTTGCTTGAGGTTTATAATAAAAGTAGGGGAAAAGGTTTTGGAAAAGAAGTTCGTCGTCGTATTATTTTAGGTACATATATTCTTTCACACGGATATTACGATGCTTATTACAATGCTTATTACAATGCATCGGTGACAGTGCGCAAAGCAATACGAAAAGAATTGATGAATGTATTTTCCGACGTGGATGCAATTATCACGCCGACTTCTCCTTTTCCACCGTTTAAGTTTGGTGCAAAATCCAAAGATCCGATTTCTATGTATATGTCCGACATATTTTTGGCACCGGCAAATATTGCTGGTATTCCAGCTATATCTGTGCCATCTGGTGTGGATAAAGATAACCTGCCATTTGGTTTTCAAATTATGGCACCGTTTTTACGTGAAGATATTTTATTTTCCATTGGGAAAGATTTTGAAAAAATAGTATAATAGGAACATGGTCCCGTTAGAAGTCGCGATCGCAATTTAAATAATAAAAATAAATATGAATTTATCTAATATACAAATTAACAGTATGATAAGTATGACACGCGAGTTGATCGCGATCTACTTCTAACGGGATGGCTGAAGTAAAACAAGAAAATAATAGTTCGTTGGTGCCGATACTGGTGGTAGTGGCTATACTATTTTTATTTCTTTTATTTGGCTCAGAGACTTTATTTGATGTAAAGTTTATAAATATTGAAGTTTTTTTTAAAAAACTTTTAGGTGTGGTGGGATTTATATTTAGTAGGCATACTTGGGTCGTCGCTGGATCTATATCCGCATTTTTCTCTTTCTTTTTTATTGTAATTATTGTTTTTTCTCTTGTGAGACTTCGTGAGATGCAACTTACTGACAAGAGACACATTGATCACAATATTAATATTGCATTGGCTTTAGATCAAAAAGAAGAAGATAAGAAAAATCTTAGATGGTTGCATGTGCTTGAATTGATTGAAAGTCCAAATGAATCTGATTGGCGACTAGCTATCATAGAAGCAGATGCGATGCTTGATGATTTATTGAAAGATAGGGGATACTATGGAGATACCTTGGGAGATAGATTAAAATCTGCAAGTGGTGGTGGTTTTACTGCAAATAATGTAAGCAACGCTTTTGAAGCTCATAATATACGAAATAAGATAGCCCATGAAGGGACAAATTTTGCATTATCTCAAATGGAATCAAGAAGAATAATGCGATTGTATGAGACGGTTTTTGAAGAATTTGGCGTGATTTAGCTTTGCAAAAATGTGTTTTTCTGGTATTATGCTAAATATGCTCATATAAGGGCATTTTATTTAGTTTTCCACACGCGGGGTAGAGAAGAGGTATCTCGCAAGGCTCATAACCTTGAGGCGGCCGTTCGATTCGGTCCCCCGCAACCATTCGACGCGCCTACGCTTCGCTCCGTCTTGCTCATGGCAAGCATGAGCGCGGTGAATGGCCCTGAGCGATCCTACCCTGAGGAATTCGAAGGGTCGAAGGAGAGCCGAAGGGCAGAATATTTATGTGGTTTGTA
>CAYHYF010000014.1:0-14254 GCA_964360745.1 uncultured Candidatus Saccharibacteria bacterium
TAAAATAAACCACTAAAATAGTACATTTTAAAATTTATCAAGTTATGAGTAGTTCAGAAAGAGATGATTCTACAATTGTCATTAATTATGGCCGTCAGATTTTAACTGACATTTTCAACACAAACGTTGGTCCGGTAAACAAACTAAGACATTGCAACGGCATTAATCTTGCAACAATCTTTATAATCCCCCAGATTATTGATGGGAAAACGCATTTAGCGATTGTTGGCAACACTGATAATAATAAAAATCAGGTGATAAAAAAGTTGCCAGGAGGTTGTTCTGAAAAAAATGAAACAATTCAGGAAACCATTATTCGTGAATGCAAAGAGGAAACGGGATTTATTCCCACAGAAGTGACATTCATTGATTACAAAAAAGTTCCTTCTAATGAAAAAAAGGAGAAAGACCATGATGGTGATACTCACTTTAAAATCATTCTATGGGTCAACAAAAAAACCGGTTCTGCCAGAACAAAAAATATGGTAGATAAAGAGAATGAAACCTTCGACTTCATACCAATTAAGGAAATAATGGATGACCCGAAGTTTAACATCGGACACCGTCATTTTGTAAATGATTGGGTAAAGTTTCTGTCTTTTTTGAAGCAGGAACACCTCATTGCTTGGTAAAAGATATCTCAACAATATTGAAAAGGGCCTACTATTTACAGAGGCCCTTTAAATTTGCATTTTTGGGGAAAATAATATATTATTTTAAATATGGTAATACGAATGCGACATACACGTTCCCACACAGGGAACAGACGATCACATCATGCTTTAAAAAGCACGAATTTTACTGCTTGTACAAACTGTGAGCAACCAAGAAAGACACACACAGTATGTATAAATTGTGGATTTTATCGTGGCAGAAAAGTCATTGATGTGGTAAAAAAAGCAGAGAAAAAGATTAAGAAGAAAAATTAGTTTCTAGGTGTTGGTGACTGGGTTCTAGTATCACACTAGTCCCTAGCGACTAGAACCTAGCCCCTAAATAAAAATGGCAAACAGGCACCTTTCCAGATCAATAGTTCTTCAGACCCTCTTCGAGCGGGATTTTTCTGTTTCTCTGGATCCGGATAAAGACAAATTGGAACGTAATGTAGAAGAATTTGGTCCAGGATTAAATGACGGTGAATTTATAAATGAACTTTTTTTTGGTGTTGTTAAAAAACAATCTGTTATAGATGAGATTATTGAAAAGGCGGCTCCAGATTGGCCGATTGATAAAATCTCGGTTGTCGATCGCAATGTATTGCGTATCGGTCTTTATGAACTTTTGTTTGTAGACAAGGCTCAAGTCCCGCCCAAAGTGGCTATAAATGAAGCTATTGAACTTGCTAAAAGTTTTGGTGGAGAAAATTCCGGTCGTTTTGTAAATGGAGTCCTCGGTGCTGTGTATAAAGAGATGGGCGAGCCGGACAAGGATTATAAATCTGTAAAAAAAACAAAAAAAGAATTTGAGACAGATCCGGCAAAATTCCCGATTGAGAAAAAAGCTGGAGCTGTGGTATATGCACGTCACGAAGACAGAATATATTTTGCATTTGTGCACGATGTATTTGGATATTGGACACTGTCAAAAGGAAGTATAGAAGAAGGTGAAGATGAAAAACAGGGTGCAATAAGAGAAATAAAAGAAGAGATGAATCTCGACATAAAGATCAAAGAACTTTTAGGTAGAAATGAATATATCGCCACTCATCCAGAGCAGGGCAAGATTCGAAAGCAAGTCGTATTTTTCCTTGGAGAATCTCAATACACTGATATTACTCTTGAAAAAGGTACTGGCGGGCTCGATGATGCAAAATGGTTTCCACTTGATGAAATTGCAAGTTTGAAAATGTATGATAATATGATCCCATTATTAACCAAAGCAATAGAAATAGTCACAAAAGTCTAATACACCCCCACCCGTCCTCCCCCTTAGTAAGGGGGAGGGGACAAAAATATATGATTGATTTCTCAAATTTTGAAAAAAGTACAGGTTTTATTTTTAAAGACAAGAGTCTTCTTGCTCAGGCTTTTACGCATCGCTCATATATAAATGAAAATAGTGGCGCAAAACTTTCTCACAATGAACGCCTAGAATTTTTGGGTGATGCAGTGCTTGAATTGTCCATCACAGATTATCTGTATAGAAATTTTCCAGATCAAGACGAGGGTGAACTCACTGCATATAGAAGTGCGCTCGTAAATGCTGTCATCATATCTGACGTGGCAGGAGAGTTAAATATGAATGACTATCTTCTTTTGTCAAAAGGTGAAGCAAAAGATATCGGCAAAGCTCGCTCATATATACTCGCAAATACTTACGAAGCATATTTAGGTGCATTGTACTTAGATCAAGGTTATGATGCTTGTGATCAATTTGTTAAAAATACTTTGATTGTGCGCCTTCCGGAAATATTGAAAAATAAACTTTGGCGTGATGCAAAAAGCTTGGTGCAAGAAAAAGCCCAAGAATATTTTAGTACGACTCCTGCATATAAAGTAATATCAGAGACAGGTCCTGACCACGACAAGCATTTTACAATCGGTATATTTTTTGGTAATGAAAAAATAGCATTAGGAAAAGGAAAATCAAAACAAGAAGCCGAGCAAGTAGCCGCCCGAAATGCCTTGGAATTAAAAAAATGGTTAGATTAATATGACACTAAAGTCTATAGAATTAAATGGTTTTAAATCTTTCGGAAAAAAAAGCGAGGTGCTTTTTACCACACCCGTGGTGGCAATAGTAGGTCCAAATGGATCTGGTAAGTCAAATATTGTGGAATCTATGCGTTTTGTATTAGGAGAGCAATCGATGAAATCTCTTCGAGGAAAAGGAGGAGTGGATCTTATCTTTAAAGGCTCAAAAGGTATGGCAAAATCCAGTCGTGCAAGTGTGACAATCTTTTTTGATAATAGTAAGAAAATATTTTCATTTACAAATAGTGGAGCTGGTGTATCGCTTGATTATGAAGAGATTTCTATCTCTCGTGAAGTATATCCTGACGGTGTAAATAAATATAGTATAAATAATACAGAGGTAAGACTCAAAGATATTATCGATCTTTTAGCCTCTGTAAACATCGGTAGTTCGGGTCACCATATTATATCTCAAGGCGAAGCGGATAAAGTACTCAATGCATCCAGTCGTGACAGACGAGCAATGATTGAAGATGCATTGGGATTAAAAATTTATCAATATCGCATAAAAGAATCTGAGCGTAAATTGGAAAAAACAATTTTAAATATGAGAGAAGTGGGAATTTCTCGAAAAGAAATTGCTCCGCATTTAAATTTTCTTAAAAAACAAGCTGAAAAAGCTGAAAAAGTGGAATCTTTGCAAGCTGAGCTCTCCACAATGTATAAAGAATATTTTTTCAATGAGGGTCAGTATATAAATTTTCAGACAAAAAATCTCACACATAAAAGGAGATTACTCGATGAAAAGATGGTTTCTATTGAAGATAGGATTTTAAAGTTGGGAGATAATGGTGAAAATAAAAATTCTCCACACAATCAATCTATAAATGAAAAAAAGAAAGAAATAGAAAAAGTGCGTATGGGACTTTCTGATTTATCCCGTGCTTTGGGGCGATTGGAAGGCATGATAGATGGTATAAAAGATAATGATAAAGTCAAAGTGCAAGACGAGAGAAAAGTCAGTATTATTGAATGGGACAATCTCGTATCTTTATTTGATACAGAGATCAATCGTGCTTTAGAATCTCAAAATCTTGAAAGTGTATTTTCTATATTAAAATCTTTAAAAGATAAATTAAACATAATTTCAAAAAAAGATATAAATTATGCCGATAATGATGGAGATAAAAATGATGAGAGATTGTCAACACTCGAAATTGATAAACAAAAAATAATTTCAGAGATAGAAAATCTTAAGAGACAAGAAGTGGGTTTAAAAAATGAACTTCAAAAATTGGAAGATTTGGATAAAGAATATGAAGCATCTCTGCGAGAAGGTGAAAAACTCAAATATGAATTGATTCGAGAAAAAAATGAGATAAATTCTGATATACAAATGCTTAAATTTGAAGAGGAAAAACTTCTTTCTGTAAAGACTTTATTTGAAAAAGAGATAAATGAAGCGCAAGTTTTGATTGGTTCGCATATTCTTTCATCTGTAAAACAGGGTTATGAAAGTGATATGGCACCAAAAATAGAAAGAATTGTGCAAGAAGATTTTTCTCGAAAAATTGAAAGGATAAAAATAAAATTGGAAGATTCTGGTGTGGGAAACAGTAAAGATATAATAAAAGAATATGAAGATACGAAAGAAAGAGATGAATTTTTGGCACGAGAAATTGAAGATTTAAACAATAGTATAAAGGCACTTCGGGATTTAATAAAAGATTTAAAAGATACTTTGTATAGTGAATTTAAAACTGGTATAGAAAAGATCAACAAACAGTTTCAAGAATTTTTTGTACTTATGTTTGGTGGTGGAAATGCGTCGCTTTCTGTAGTCGTAGAAAATAAAAGAAATAGAAAAATGGACGAAGATGAAGAGATGGAAGAATTTTTTGATGAACCATCAGAATCTATTGAGCTTGAAAAAGGAGTGGAGATCAATGTATCATTGCCACATAAAAAAGTTAAAGATTTACATATGCTTTCAGGAGGGGAGAGGTCTCTTGCATCTATCGCACTTTTGTTTGCAATGTCGCAAGTAAACCCTCCACCATTTCTAGTCCTTGATGAGACAGATGCCGCTCTTGATGAAGCAAATTCTCGCAAATATGGCAATATGCTAGAAAATCTTTCAAAGTATTCCCAATTAGTAGTCGTCACTCACAATAGGGAGACAATGTCTCGAGCACAGATTCTTTATGGCGTGACGATGGATTCAAGTGGAGCTTCAAAACTTCTCTCTGTAAAACTCGACGACGCCGAAGTTTACGCAAAATAATTTCAAATAATTAGCTATACATTTAGCCATAAGTCCGACTTATGGTTGACACAGGGCTTAAAAGATATGCCCATTTTAAAGATTTCTTGCTCTTGACTTTTATACTCATTTCGTGCTATAATGTAAAAAACATTAAAAAACGCATATGAAAAAGACAATCATTTACGCATGCATTATATTGCTTGCTATTTCTACTGTATTCCTTTTTGCATGGAGTGCAATTTCTTTAATGGGTGGAAATGAAGTAAACACCTATCATCGTTTTGAAAAAAATAATGGTAAAACCAATCAGTTTAATTGGTGGGCATTGCTTTCACCAGTGCAAACCGAGTCACAGCACGTGCTTGACGACACTCTTAGATTTAAGCACAAGGTAGTGTATCCGATTGGTCCGCATTTTGAAGTTGTGCCACCAAGCAATGACACTTCTGAAAATTTTGTTGCCCAAGAAATCGCTCAGGTAATTTTTGACAGTCTAAATAGAATATTTATTAATTCTGATTTAGATTATGATCAGCAGTCAACATTGGTTAGAAATGCTGTGAATCCAGAAAATGCCAAACTAAAAGAACCCAAGATCTTTATATCTTTATTTGGCACAGCTTCTCCGGAAGCAGAAAAATATGGATTTAAAAAAAGTCTTGAGCCTGGTAATTTTGAAAAAGAGAATCGTGATTTAGCCCACAAAAGGTTAGAGAGAACAGATTCTTTGATTTTGAAAAACCTTACAGATTTAGGGATAACAAATGTGATTATTAGAGATGTTAAATCTCAAGAGTTGCAGTTAAATTCTAAAGAGGAGGTTGCTAAAGTGATGCAAGACAAGTCTGTGCTAGATACAATGAGATTTGTCGAAGCAAGTGTGGTGATTGCGACAGAAAGATTATTTATTCTGCCTATAATTGCACCAATTGCTTTACCATTTTGGATTGGATTGATTTCTTTATTAATATGGCTATTGAGCTTATTGTTTGAAAAACACAAATTACCACCTCCAACAAAACTTTCAGGACCGATAAGTTTACCACCTGCAGCGGGAATAAAAAAATCTAATGGTTGCTTATACTGGATTATTTTGTTTTTTGCTGTTTCGGCACTTATTTTAGCTATTATCCTATCACTTCCTATCTATACAATAATTGCATTTCTAATTGGAATCGTAATTATCTTGTACTTATTACTTAAAGAGATTGGTAAAATAAGAATTGGGAAAATTGATTTTGGATGGTTTAGGCTTTTTCTTTTAGTCATTTGGCTTGTTCTTGAAAATTGGTTTATCCAATTATTTAGATGGGTAAGAGATAGAACTTTATGTCAGAAAGTTTTGATTGGCACATTACTACTGCACCTTGTTTTTTTAATAACTTGGTTAGCAGGATTATGGATGATTTGTTTTCCATAAACATAAAAATATTTTTAAAAAAATTCCGGGAGCTATAAAGCTTTCGGAATTTTTGTTATTTTTTCTAAATTTTATTCTAAATATTCTGTGATTGTGAGGTTGTTTTCGTGTATAGAAAATGCAATTTCTGGGCCGAGATAGCGATAGTGCCAAGGTTCGTAGCCGTAGCCGGTGATGGATTCTTTTTCATATGGATAGCTCATAACAAAACCATATTTGTGAGCATTTATTTTTAACCATTCTGATTCAAGCGTGCCATCAAAAGCTCTTGATGCACCACCATAAGAAATCGATTTGCCAGATATATCCATCGCTGTGCCGAGCTGATGTTCTGAATATCCTGGTTTTGCTATAAAAAGATCTGCTTCTATATTTGTCTTTTTTGCTTCAGTCAATATATTGTTTTGTGTGTTGTATGATCTGAAGCCGGAAGTCACTTTTATAAATACCTTTTCTTTTTTTGCATCAAGAGCCATTTGCTCAAATGCAAGTTTTGTACTTTTTTCAATACAAATCCCATCTCTATTTGCCATATCTTTATTTAATAATTCAAGATTTTCTGGTATGTATGATTTATCAGAAAGTGGTATATTTTGACCCACATTTAAAAGCCACATATCTATGTATTCTTTTTTTGGTTTTGGACACGATACGGCAACTGCATCTTTTTGTTCTACTTTTTCTATTATTTTTTCTACTTCGGCCGATTGGTCTGAGCCAGATGCATCTAGTGCGTTAGACACAGGAGAGTTTTGCTCTATTTTATTTTCTGTATTTTATACTTGGTTTTGCAAGACTACAGAATTATTTTTTTGTCCTTGGATTTTATTTATAATAAATAAGCCAAATATAAAAGCAATTGTAAATACAGGTACTATATATATCGTGCGGATTATACTTTTTTGTATCATAAGATTTTTAAATAAAGATATAATCAATAGTTTTTTTATTCATATCAGCACCTGTCACTTTAAATTTTACTTTATCGCCGAGCATATAAGCTTTTTTGGTTTTTTTACCGATTATACGCATATGTTTTTTATCAAACATATAATAGTCATTTCCAAGCTCGCGCATTTTTACCATACCTTCGCATTTTGTTTTCTCATCTTCTACATATAGCCCCCATTCTGTGACACCAGTAATCACACCCATATAAATATCTCCAATTCTTTTAGACATATATTCTACTTGTTTGTATTTTATAGAATCACGCTCTGCTTCAGCTGCCTCTTTTTCTCTCAATGATGCCTCAAGAGCCACTTCTTGATATTGATGAAGTTTTTCTTTGCCAATGGCTTTATGATTTAAATGTGCTTCAAGCAGGCGGTGCACCATTATATCCGGATAGCGTCTGATTGGCGAAGTAAAGTGCGTATATTGCTTGAAGGCTAGACCATAGTGGCCGATATTTTTAGTCGAATAGATAGCTTTTGCCATCGTGCGTATGATAGCAGTATGCACAGTATTTCGAAGAGGGCTTGTCTCAAGCTTTGAAATAAGACGATTTATTTCGTCTGATGGAATTATTCCATTTTTTAATCCGACTTTAAAACCAAGCTTTTTCAAGAAAAATGCCAAGTCTTGCATTTTTTCTTTATTTGGTAAATCGTGAATTCTGTATACAAACAATCCTTGAGGATCACTCTTTTTCTTGGGCGACATTAATTCGGCGACTTTTCTATTTGCCAAAAGCATAAATTCTTCTATTAGTCGGTGAGTATCACCACGGATTTTATTATACACACGTATTGGCACTCCAGCAGAATCCAATTCAAATTTTACTTCTTCTTGGTCGAGTAATATTGCACCATCTTGAAATCTTTTTTTGGCAATTTTTTTTGCGATATTATTTAATACGGTTAGTTCTTTGTGAAATATTTTACCACTGTCATCTAGTGATTTCTGGGCTTCTTCGTATGAGAATCTTTTTATCGAATGAATTATCGTCTTACCAAACCATTCTTTTGACACAACTCCATCTTTATTTATTTCAAAAATTGCTGAAAAAGTGAGCCTGTCTACATCGGGCTTTAGTGAGCAAAGATCATTTGAGAGGACTTCTGGAAGCATTGGTATGGTCCTATCTACTAGATATACCGATGTGCCTCGTGTGACGGCTTCTCTATCGAGCACAGTGTCGGGTCGTACATAGTGCGAGACATCGGCAATATGAATACCTATTTCGTAATTACCATTTTCCAATTCTTGATATGAAATAGCATCATCAAAATCTTTGGCATCATCCGGATCAATAGTAAAAGTCAGGATACTACGCAAATCCCTTCTGTTTTTTATTTCATTTTCTTGTATGCCAGTATTATTTAAATGTCCAGCTTCTTCGAGGACATCGAGAGGGAATTCAGCTGAGAATCCTTTTTCGAGTGCAATGGCTCGCATTTCTGCATCGTGTTCATTTGGATCACCGAGAATTTCTTTTACTTCTCCAATTGGTGATTTTTTAGCATCAGTCCACTCTACGATTTTTACAAAGACTTTTTTGCCGACTTGTGCACCATTGAGTTTATTTTCGGGTATGATTATATCTGTATACATTTTTAAATCACTCGGTATTAAGAAATATGTGTCATTTTGTTTTTCTATTATTCCCGCAAAACCAGATTTTGAACGACGCAAGATTTTTAAAACTTCGCCAGTCTGGACGTCTTCTTTTCTTTTTGGATGTAAAAAAATACTCACAGTATCACCATTGAGTGCTGTATGTAAAAAGGCATGAGGTATCTCGATCATGATACCTTCTTCTTTCAAATTGACCTTCCCAAAACCTTTGTGAGATATATTTATAATGCCATCTTTATGAGCAATATCAGCCCCCTCAGACTTTTTCTGGTTTTTTTGCATATATGGATTATAGCATAAATAAATACACCCCATCCCTGACCCTTCCCCAGATTACTAGAGAAGGGAATGTGGTAATATAATTTTATATTTTTTGTATTTTCCCCTCGCTGGTACTCTGGAGAGGGGGTAGGGGGTGAGGCGGATTTAAATCCTTGATTTCAAATCCATTTCATGTTAGTATAGCTCTATGTTAAAAATTCGATTACAAAGGACAGGGCGCAAGAACAATCCGGCATTTCGGGTGGTTTTGACTGATTCTAAAAATTCCACAAAAAGTGGAAAGTTTTTAGAGATACTCGGAGCGTACAACGTATTAAAGGGTGATACTTCTTTTAAAGAAGATCGCATAAAACATTGGATTTCAAAAGGTGCGCAAGTTTCAGATACATTACACAATTTCTTGGTGACTCAAAAAATCATTGAAGGTAAGAAGAAAAATGTTTTGTCTAAGAAATCTCCTACAAAAAAGAAAAAAGAACTAAAAGCGACTGCATAAAATTTGCATAAAAATATATTTTTATGATAAAATTGTGTTAGCAGTTCGTAGTCGATACACTGCAAAATTAAAGATTAAGAATAATACAGATATTAATATGACAGACGATAAAGCATTCCTAGAATACGTAGTAAAAGCATTGGTAGATTTTCCAGATGATGTAAAGATTGAGAGGACAGTCGATGAGATGGGTGTACTCATATCTATGAGTGTAAACTCTGCTGATATGGGAAAAATCATTGGTCGCCAAGGTAATACAGCAAAGGCTATCCGCACACTCCTCCGAGTTATTGGGATGAAAAATAATTCTCGTGTTAATCTAAAAATTAACGAACCAGAAGGTGGTAGCATTAAAGCTCCAGCATCGCTCACATCAAGTAGTGTAGACGAAGCAATGGAAGATTTAAAGGGGATATAGATGTAATTTTAAAAAACAAAAACACCCCATTTGGGGTGTTTTTGTTTTATGCTATGATATCTTTATGCAATTTCACATCATTACATTATTTCCAGAGATGTTTGACTCGTACTTGGGCGAGAGTATTTTGGCGCGGGCGATAAAGGAGAAAAAGATAAAAGTGAATTTTGTAAATCCAAGAAAATTTGTAACTGGAAAATACAGGAAAGTTTGGCCGGATGGAAATGTATCGGCACAAATAGATGAGCGACCTTATGGAGGAGGCCCTGGGATGGTGATGATGGCAGAGCCAATATTAAAGGCCGTTGAAAGTATAATAAAAAAAAGCGAGTCGAAGACTCGTCCTGAGCGAAGTCGAAGGATAAAGATAATAAATTTTGTTCCATCTGGTAAAAAATTTGATACAAATTATGCAAAAAAGACAGTTAGTAAGTATACAGATATTATTTTGATTTGTGGGCGATATGAGGGCATTGATGCGCGGGTTGATAAGATCCTTCGACAAGCCTGCCTACCGGCAAGGCAGGCTCAGGACAAGTCCTTAAAATTTGAACAAATCTCAATCGGGGATTATGTGCTTACTGGTGGGGAATTGCCAGCGATGATACTTATAGACTGTATATCTCGCCAAGTTGCAGGCGTCCTTGGCAATTTTGATTCTAGAGAAGAAGAGCGAATTTCAAGCTCGGAAATATACACCCGTCCAGAAGTACTCAAGTATAAAGTTAAAAGTTATAAAGTTCCAAAAGTCCTATTATCCGGCGACCATAAAAAAATAGAAGAATGGAAGAAGGGTAAAAAATAAATTAGGGCTGTTTGATAGCCCTAATTTTTTGTAAGATTTTTATTGTATTATCCTCACCATTTCTTCTGGTAAAATTTCTGCGATCTCATAGATTTTTGATCTTGAGCCACAGATGACCACACCCGTATTTGGTGGTTGCCCTAAAAGAGGGATGAAAATATCCAATGTTTCAAAAACCTTTTCAGAATAATATTCTTCTGACTTTAACCCAAGTAATTGAATTCTTTCTTCTTCAAATTTTTCGGCGATTATTTCTGAGTATTCATTTTTCAAAAAAGTCCCACCTACTACATTTATCAATTCTTGATTTATAATATTTTTAACCTCGCAAACAAGTCGCGAGATTTGTTGAATATGATTTGTTCTTTGTACAGAACTCTCATATTCTTTTTTTACTGGCGTTATTACCAATAAAAATTTTTCCAAGTGACTTGTCTTAGCTGTCATTTTATTTCTGATTAAGTTTATGAATTTTCGAAGATCTTTGTATGGTGGTTTTCAAGCTCACCCAAATTGAAGAAAGTGTACTAAAGATAGCGGATTTAGGCAATAGGGTTTATCCACAGATTTAAAACCTATGTAGGTATTGACAAAAAAGACCTTATGATATAAGATTACCCCCAGATTGATAGATTGAGTTATGGCTGAGATTCGATCAAGACTATAAGTGCATTTGTGTAAAATACAAATTATCAGCTAATTAAAATAACAAAATCTAAGCATAATTTTTTGCTTATTTTTTCATTTTTCTTATGAAGAAAACAAACACACGCGAGAAAAAATATTTTTCTCGGTATAAAAAACCTTTGGTCGAATTTCCAAATTTGATCGAAAATCAGTTGACTTCGTTTTCTTGGCTTGTAGAGACTGGTATCAAAGAAGTCTTTAAAGAATTTTCACCAATCAATGACTACTCGGGGAAAAAATTCCAATTGGATTTTTCCTCTTTTTCTGTGGGTGAACCAAAATTTACAGAAGAGTATTCAAAGATAAATAAGCTCACTTATGATGGTCAATTAAAAATTCGAGTTAAACTTTTAAATAAAACAATAGGTACATCAAAAGAGCAAGAGATTTTTATGGCAGATCTGCCTTTGATGACAAAACATGGGACTTTTATAATAAATGGAGTAGAGCGTGTGATTGTCTCTCAGCTTACAAGAAGTTTTGGTGTATTTTTCACTGACCAAGAAGTAAAAGGTAAGAAATTTTTTGGTGCAAAAATGATACCAGCTCGTGGAGTATGGATTGAGATCGAATCTGATCCTGATGGAGCAATATATGCTCGTATTGATAAAAAACGTAAATTTAGCATTGTGTCTCTTTTGCGTGTATTGGGTATGGTAAGTGACGCTGATATAAAAAAGGCTTTTTCTAAAAATCCTGAAGCTCTCAAAGCTGTGGAGATATCATTGGAAAAAGATTCTGCCAAAAATCTTGAAGATTCATATATTGAGATATATAGAAGACTTCGTGATGGAGATCTTGCTACTGCTGAAAATGCTAGAGAGTTTATGAAATCTCTTTTGAGTTCTGAGAGATATGATCTTTCTCCTGTAGGAAGGTTTAGATTCAATAAAAGATTCGATAAAGATATGGGTCAGACAGAAATGGATCGACGCACACTTTCAGCAGATGATATGGTATCTATCATAGAGCATATTGTAGCTTTAAATGCTGATATCAATGCAAAAGCTGATGACATAGATCACCTTGGTCAAAGACGTGTAAGATATGTGGGTGAAATGCTTCAGCAAAAAATCAGAATGGGTATGGCTCAAATAAAGAGAAATGTACAAGATAGAATGTCTACTATCGATGTGGCAACTTCAATGCCGATTCAGATTATAAATCAAAGACCACTGCAAGCTCGTATAAAAGAATTTTTTACAGCAAACCAGCTCTCACAATTTATGAGTCAAGAAAACGTAATGGCAGAAATTGAGCACTTGCGTATTTTGTCTGCACTTGGTCCTGGAGGTCTCACGCGTGAGCGTGCGGGTCTTGAGGTGCGTGATGTGCACCCATCTCACTATGGACGTGTGTGCCCGATTCATACACCAGAAGGTCCAAATATTGGTCTTATCTTACACTTAGCTACTTATGCAAAAGTAAATGAATTTGGAATTATTGAGACTCCGTATATAAAAGTAAATAAAGGTAGGATTACTTCTGAAATAGTGTATTTAAATGCTCTTGAAGAAGAGAAATACAATATTGCACATGCAAGTGTGGCTTATGATGAAAAAGGAAATATTGAAAATGAAAAAGTAGAAGCTCGCATAAAAACAAAACCAGGATTTGTTTCAAGAAATGAAATTGATTTTATCGATGTCGCTACGAATCAAGCTTTTTCTATTGCCACATCTATGATTCCATTTCTTGAGCACGATGATGCAAACAGAGCATTGATGGGAAGTAATATGCAAAAGCAAGCTGTGCCTTGTATTATCCCAGAAGCTCCACTTGTAGCCACAGGTATCGAAGAATCAGCATCACGTGATTCTGGAAGACTTGTCGTATCAGAAGTAAACGGAGTGGTATCATATCTTGATGGAAAGAAAATAAATATTAAAGATGATAAAGGTAAAGAGCACGTATACCCACTTGTAAATTTTTCAAGAACAAACAACTTCTCTGTTTTTCACCAAAGACCTAGTGTGTCAGTCGGTGATAAAATTAAAAAAGGCATGATACTTGCCGATTCAAGTACTACTGATGCAGGACAAATATCTTTAGGACAAAATGTACTCGTAGCATTTATGTCTTGGGCAGGTGCAAACTATGAAGATGCAATCATTCTTTCAGAAAGACTTGTTCGCAATAGTAAATTTACAAGTATCTATATCACAGAATTCGTATGTAATGTGCGTGATACAAAGCTCGGTCCTGAAATCACCACTCGTGATATCCCAAATGTGGGCGAAGTCAGACTGAAAGATCTCGATGAAGATGGAATCGTACGCGTGGGAGCGGAAGTTCGAGAAAATGATATTTTGGTTGGTAAAATTACTCCAAAAGGTGAGACAGAATTGACTCCAGAAGAAAGATTACTTCGTTCTATTTTTGCTGACAAAGCTCGAGATGTGAAAGATACATCCTTGAGACTTGAGCACGGAAAGCGTGGACGCATTGTGGGTGTAAAAATTTTTTCACGTGACCAAGGACACAATTTGGAGTCTGGAATTATAAAAAGAATAGTTATTGAAGTAGCACAAATTAGAAATATCTCAGTTGGAGACAAGCTCGCTGGACGTCATGGAAACAAAGGAGTCATCTCTACTATTTTACCAGTAGAAGAAATGCCATATATGGCAGACGGTACACCGATAGATTTGATATTGACCCCACTCG
>CAYHYF010000015.1:0-13224 GCA_964360745.1 uncultured Candidatus Saccharibacteria bacterium
ATATGTGCGAATTATAGGTACACCTGATTCAAAAGAGAAATTGGACTTCGTCAGAGAATCAGATAAAATAGTTTCGGATATATTAAAAAAACACAATCTTGATGAGGAAATTTCCCAGTTGATTGTGGCATTGCTTGGTATTGATTCTGTGGGAGTGAAAGGTGATGAGAGGGTGTATGGCCACTCTTTGGCAATCCGAGCTGTGCAGACGGTGGATTTTATGACGGCCAAAGGTTATTATTTTAAAGAGGAAGTTGTAAATGAAATCATAAATGCACTCACAAAGCATAAAGATATTGTCCGTGTATTTTTTGATATGACACCAAAACCTCCAGCCACGACTGAATTTGAATAAAAAGATTCAATATTTAAATTCTATAGATTATAATGAATATTATGGAAACCAAGATATGTCAAAACCCCGAAGGAAAGAGTACTTCCAACGGGGCAGGCTGTAAAAAAATATATGAGTAATATAAATCAAAATGTAATACATTCAACAAGTTCAGTATCTACGATATGTCAGAATTGTAAATCTAACTTTGTAATCGAACCTGATGATTTTTCATTCTATGAAAAAATTGGAGTTCCAGCTCCGACTTGGTGTGTAGATTGCCGGCAACAACGCAGATATGCTTGGAGAAACGAAAGAACGTTGTATAGAAGAAATTGTGACTTGTGCGGTAAAAATACAGTGACAATCTATTCTCCGAATAAACCTTACAAAGTTTATTGCATTTCTTGTTGGTGGGGTGATGATTGGGATACGGAAAGCTATGGGCGTGATTTTGATTTTACACGACCATTTTTTGAGCAATTTGCCGAACTTCAAAAAAGTGTACCGCGTATGGCGGTTTTGAATAAAAATAATACAAATTCTGATTTTACAAACCATTCGGGTAACAACAAAAATGCTTATATTTCTTTTACTGTATTTGATTGTGAAAATGTTTTATATGCAAATTGGATTATGAATTCTCGTGAATGTATGGATTGTAGTTTTATTTATGAAAAGGGAGAAAAACTTTATGAATGTATAGATATACATAATTCATATAAATCTCAATATTGCATTCTTATGAATAGCTCTACAGATTGCCTGTATTGTTTTGATGTAAATGGATCGGGAAATTGTTTTATGTCGTGTAATTTACGAAGTCAAAATTATATATTTAGAAATCAAAAATATTCTCGAGAAGAATATTTAAAATTAGTCAGTGAGTATGATCTATCTTCTTATTCCGTTCGTCAAGAATTATTTAAAGAATATACAGATATGATAAAAAATAAAGCCATACATAAATATATGCTTGGTGAGCGTAATTTAAATTCTTCTGGTAATTTGTTGTTTGGTTGCAAAAATGCAGTAAATTGTTTTGAATTGGATCGTGCTGAAGATTCTAAAAATATATACGGAAGTTTGGATATAAAGGATTCTATGGATTTGTATCACGTAGGGCGCAAATCAGAGCTTTGTTATGAATCTCATGGTTGTGTGGGTATTTATAATGCTTTATTTTGTCATCTTTGTTATGACAATTCGCATTTAACATATTGTGATTCTTGTCAGAACAGTCAAAATTTATTTGGTTGTGTGTCTGTAAAAAAGGGGGAGTATATGATTTTTAATAAAAAGTATTCAAAAGAACAATATTTGGAATTAAAAAATAAAATAATAGAGCATATGAAAAATACTAGTGAGTATGGAGAATTTTTTCCAATACAAATTGCTCCTGTGTATTTCAACGAAACTCGCGCCAATATTTATATGCCAATGGAAAAAGATGAAGTTTTGAAAAAGGGTTGGAATTGGGAGGAGCAAATACCCGGAGTTTTTGGAAAAGGAAGTGTACAAATGAGTGAAGTTCCAGATTCTATTTGTGATATAAACGAAGACTATATTAAAAATATTTTTACTTGCAAAACTTGTACAAAAAATTACAATATTACCCCAGATGAATTTTCATTCTATAAAAGAGAAACAATTCCTTTACCGCACAAGTGTCCTGATTGCCGAGAGAAAGATAGAATTACTCAAAGACTTCCTCGTAAACTTTGGCATAGAGCTTGCTCAAACATCAATTGCACAAATGAATTTCAAAGCCCATACAATCCAAATCGTACAGAAAAAGTGTATTGTGAGAAGTGTTATCAGTCCGAAGTCCTTTAGTTATTACTAAAGGAGGCGCCTGTCCGTCCGTCAGGCGGGGATCAAGCTTAAGTGTTGTGATATAATAAAAATATGGAAAAAGATTTACAAAAAATTAGATTATTATTTACAAAATTATTCTTGTAAAAATCGAATACCCGCACAAGGCGGGTATTCTCGGAAGTCCCGAAGGACATCAATATGTATATTATATTATATCATAACCATATTTTTATGCAAATACAAAATAGTGAAAATAGAATATGTCAAAATTGCAAACAAAACTTTACCATCGAACCAGATGACTTTTCATTCTACGAAAAAATCAAAGTCCCACCACCCACATTTTGTCCGGAGTGTAGATTTCAAAGGCGATATGCTTGGCGGAATGAAAGATCGCTTGAGAAAGCTATATGTGGAAATTGTAATAAAAATATTTTAAGTGCTTACCCACAAAAAAGAACTTATCCAATTTTTTGCCACAACTGCTGGATGAGTGATGCTTGGGATCCTATGGATTATGGACAGGATTATGATTTTAGTAAACCTTTTTTTGAGCAATTCAAAGAACTTTTTGATAAAGTTCCGAGACTAAATTTATTTCAAGTAAATTCTACCAATTCAGACTACAGTAATATTATCCGTGATTGTAAAGATGTTTATCTATCTTATTCAGTTGTGGTAGGAGAGGATGTTCATTATTCAAAAAATGTTGATAGGTCAAGACAAATTGTAGATTGCTTATGTATAAATGACTGTGAAAACTGTTTTAATCTTGTTTATGGAGCCAATAATTACAATGTAATCTATTCTGTAATAGTTCGCTCATGTTTAAATTCCGCTTTTTTGTTTGATTGTGTCGGATGTTCTAACTGTTTTATGTCTTCAAACCTGAGAAATAAACAGTATGTATATAAAAATCAACAATATACAAAAGAAGAATATAATAAATTAATAGAAAAAATTAACTTAGGAAACTTCGATACTTTTTCAGAATGTGTAGTTGAATTTGAAAAAATAAAATTGTACGCGATACATAGATTTGCAGACATTTTTAAATCGGTAGATTCTACGGGCAATGCTTTAGGAAATACCAAAAATGCAAAAAATTGTTTTGAAGCCTATGATATAGAAAATGTTAAATATGTAAGTAGATCTTTTGCAATCAAAGATTCTATGGATGTAAATAATACAGGACTCGGATCTGAACTTGTCTATGAGTATACCAGTGGAGGTGCTCGTTTACAAAGAGTTATCGGTTCTCTGGCGGCATTGAATCCACTTTCAGAATCTTATTACTCTGGGTGGTGTGGGAGCTCGTCAAATCTTTTTGGTTGTTTTGGAATTCGGAATAAAAAATTTTGTATTTTAAATAAACAATATACAGAAGATGAATATAAAAATATTTTACCAAAAATTATAATACATATGAACGAAGTGCTTTATGTTGGGAAAAATGATCGAGTTTATAAATTTGGAGAATTTTTTCCAATTGAACTTTCTCCATTTGCATATAATGGAAGTGTGGCACAAGAGCATCTTATTTTAACAGAAAAACAAATAAAAGATTTCGGTTTTAATTACACAGAGAAAGAAGAAAAAAATTATCAAATTTCAAAAAAAACCGAGGATATACCAAATTCAATTAAAGAAGTTGATGACTCCATTTTAAATGAAATTATTGAATGCACACATAAAGGAAATTGTTTGCATCAATGTACCACTGCTTTTAAGATTACAAAAGAAGAGTTGTCTTTTTATAAGAAAGTAAATTTACCACTTCCAAGAATTTGTCCCAATTGCCGTCATTACAAAAGATTGGAATATCGAAATCCATGGAAGCTCTGGCACCGTTCGTGTATGAACGAAGGTTGTAATAATGAATTTGAAACCTCTTATTCACCCGATCGACCAGAAAAAGTGTATTGCGAGAAGTGCTATCAACAGGAGGTTTTATAAATTGAGATTTTTTGCTATATTGTATAGATGGATCCCGTTAGAAGTCATATATGTTATTCTTTCTACGGGAGTTATATTAAGATAGTAGTGATATTTTGATTTTATTAATTAAATTATGTACGATAATCTAAAGATTATCTACTTCTAACGGGATGGAATCAAGTGAAATTAGGCAAAGGTTTTTAAAATTTTTTGAGGTGCGAGGGCATAAAATTATTCCTTCGGCACCACTCGTGCCGGAAAATGATCCGTCGGTACTTTTCAATACTGCGGGAATGCAACCTTTGGTACCATATCTTTTAGGGCAAGATCACCCCATGGGCAATAAAATTGTGGATATTCAAAAATGTGTACGCACAGGGGACCTTGAAGATATCGGAGACAATAGGCATTTTTCCTTTTTTGAAATGATGGGTAATTGGTCACTCGGAGATTATTTTAAACAAGATGCTATAAAATGGTCTTATGAATTTTTGACTTCAAAAGAGGAAGGTTTAGGTCTTGACCCAAAGCGTCTATATGTGACGGTCTTTGAAGGCAATGAAGATGCACCAGAAGATATGGAGTCTCAGGAAATTTGGGAAGATTTGGGATTGACTGAATATAGGATATATTCACTTGGAGTGGAAGACAATTGGTGGAGCCCTGGGGACAATGGTCCTTGCGGTCCTTGTACTGAAATGTTTTACGATATGACTGATGATGGATTGGGCGACCTTTCTAAAGAAGAATTTTTAGAAAAAGTTAAAAAAGAAGAAATTGTAGAAATCTGGAATGATGTGTTTATGGAATTTGAAAAAAAAGATGGAAAGGTTATTGGAAAATTGAAACAAAAAAATGTGGATACTGGTGCAGGCCTTGAGCGTATCACAGCTGTCATGCAAAATAAAAAGACAGCATACGACACAGATTTATTTTCACCTATTATGAAAGCTATAAAGCATGTTTCTGGAGATACATACCATGAGCACTCTGCTCGCATTGTAGCTGACCATATACGGGCTTCAGCAATGCTTATTTCCGAAGGTGTGGTTCCAAATAATAAAGATCAGGGTTATGTACTTAGGCGACTACTGCGCAGAGCAATCATAAAAATGCGCACAATGCTCGGTGATAAATTTAAAGATCAAAATTCAATTTCTATTTTTTCTGAAATACTGGAAGAGATTTTTGAAATTTATAAAGACACAGGTCATATAAAAGATAAAGAAAAAGTTTTCACCACGATCAAAAATGAAGAAAATAAATTTAGAGAAAGTCTTGAGCTTGGACTAAAAGAATTTGAAAAAGGGACTGATGCATTTGTGCTCGCTACTACTTATGGTTTTCCGATTGAATTGACACTTGAATTAGCAAAAGAAAAAAATATAAAAATAGATTTAGCAGATTTTTATAAAAAAATGACTGAGCATCAAAAATTGTCGCAGACCGCATCGGCAGGGATGTTTAAAGGTGGGCTTGCAAATACAAATGAAAAGACTGTGCGTTTGCATACTGCGCACCACTTGCTTTTGGCATCATTGCAACAAGTCTTGGGGAAAAGTGTAAAACAACGGGGTAGCAATATTACCGAGGAGAGATTACGTTTGGATTTTACTTTTGACAGAAAGATGACAGATGAGGAAAAAAAACAAGTAGAAGATATTGTAAATGAAAAAATAAAGGCTGGATTAAATGTTGTTCGTCGCGAGATGCCTTTGGCTGAGGCTGAAAAATTGGGTGCTGAAATGGAATTTGGAGCAAAGTATCCAGAAATGGTAAGTGTGTATTTTATTGAAGAACCTCACCCCGACCCTCTCCTTGTAAAGGAGAGGGGGAACTCGAATGCTTTTAGTATTGAATTTTGTGGTGGACCACACGTAGAAAATACAAATGAGCTTGGAATATTTAAAATTCAAAAAGAAGAAGCTTCATCACAAGGTATAAGACGCATAAAAGCAACTTTGGAATAAAATTTGTGGTATAATTAATCACATATGTGGCCTTTTGGAAAAAGTGAAAATCAAAAAAAATTAATTATGATTTTTGACATCAGCTCTGGTTCTGTCGGAGGTGCTTTTGTATCTTTCGTCGCAAATAAAAATTCTAATATTAAATCATTTGATCCTGTGATATTGGGGCAAGCTCGCACAGAAATGAAATATCAAGATGAGCTTGATTTTGAAAAATTTTCTTTTTATATGAATAAAGCTTTATATGAGACAGCTGAAAAATTAATGATGCTAAAAATTGGTCGTCCAGAAAAAATATACTGTTTTCTTTCTTCGCCTTGGCATGTATGCCAGACTCGGGTAATCCATATGGAAAAAGAAAAAACATTTATTACTACAAAAAAGATAGTAAATGATCTTATTGAGGTAGAATTAAAGAATATAGTTTCCGAATACAATAATAAATACAAGGGAAGTCTCGACACACCAAAACTCATAGAAAATGTAGTTTTGGAAAGTTCTGTAAATGGCTATAAAGTATCAGATTTGTATGATAAAAAAGCAAAAATGCTGGATATTGTGATTTACTTAAGTGTCAGTCCAGAATCCGTGCTTATCGGGGCAGATGACTCTATCGCAAAAGTTTTTCCACATACACCGATATCTTTCAATTCTTTTTCTCTATCTTTTTATAATGCAATAAGATTAAAATATCCAGGTTCTAATTCACATCTTTTGATCGATGTAAATGCAGAGATTACCGATGTGGGTATAGTTTCTGATGGGATACTCACTTCTTTTTTCTCATTTCCAATTGGTAGAAATTATATAATTAGAAAGATTATGAAGAAAAAATCTGTTTCAAGAGATCAAGCAGAATCACTGTTTAAGTTGTATGCTTCAAACACTCTTGAGAAAAAAACAAAAGAAGATATGGATACAGTAATGGGAGAAATTGAATTATTGTGGAAAAACATTTTCTACAGGTCTATCGCAGATTTATCAAAATTGTCTGGATATACAGATTTAGTATATTTAGTTTCTCACCTAGATTCGTCACTATACTTTACAAATATTTTAAGAAACCCAAATGTCCCACTTAAAATATTGGGTGATAGAAAGTTTTCTGTTGTCACACTAACTGGAGAGGATTTAAAAAGTATGTGCAAGGTAGAGTCTGGGGGTTGTGATGAGTTTTTAATGAGTGAAGCTTTATCTCTGGCCTATGTTTATAGAGCATAATGAGTTATAATAGATTTACAATATAATAAATATTAAAAAGTAAATAATTAAAATTTATAAAATGAAAAATAAAATTGAAGACATCGTTAAATCAGAAAAAAAAATAATAAAAAAAACTCCACCAAAAGATGATATGCTCTCATTGCTTGCAAAAGATCGTGATGAAAAATCCATACCGAACAATTTTCAAGAAAGGAATAATATAGAAATAGACAAAGAAAATATAGATGATGAGACTGATAACTACCAAGAAGAGTCTGAGGATGTAGAACCTATTGAAATAAAGGTAGAAAATTCTATAAAAAAATCTTTCGTCGATGATAGGGGTTTTAAATCACCACGTAAGAAAAATAAAGCCAAGAGGTATGTCTTTTTTGGTATAGTGGTATTGGTTGTGGTTTTTTTTGTTTTCAATTTTTTTGCAAGTGCTAAAGTTTTTATTACACCAAAGATTGAAAAATTTTCATTTAATAGTGAAAAATTTACAGCAAACAGAAATTCTGCAAATACTCTACCTTTTGAAGTTATGATTGTAGAGGGTAGTGAAGAAAAAAATGTGACGTTTTCTGAAACAAAAGAAATTGCCACAAAAGCAAAGGGAACAGTGGTGATATACAATGAATATAGCACTACACCACAAAAACTTTTAATAAATACAAGATTAGTAGATGATAAAGGATTGATTTATATGACAGATAAAGCTCTGTCTATCCCTGGATATACAAAATCTGGCACAAAGGTTGTACCAGGGAGTATCTCTGTGACTGTCACAGCACAAAATACCGGAGATAAATACAACAGTGAACCAAAAGATTTTAAAATTTTAGGATTTAAAGGAAATCCAAAATATGATAAAGTCTACGCTAGGGCAAAGATGGCTTTTACGGGAGGTGCGGTGGGTAATTTTTATCTTCCGACAGATGTCGAAAAAGGTGCAATTAATACAGATATAAATAATAAATTGAAGACATCTCTTGAAAATAAGATATCTGCTGAAATTCCAGAAGGTTATATCACATATAAAGATAGTATGCAATTTAGTACATCTATAGATGAAGAGTCTTTGCTTTCAAAAACCAAAGAAGCAAAAATTAAGGCGTATGGACATATCACAACTGTAATATTTAAAGAAGAAGATATTAAAAAAGAATTGATAAAAAGAGCATATCCGAGTGCAAATGATATGGATTTTAAAGAAATAAAAATTCAATCAATTGATGGTTTTAAGTTTACTTTTTCTGACCCAGCTTACATTATTACAAAAGATGTAGATTCAATATCTTTCAATCTGACTGGAGACAAGATGCTCGAATGGCATCCAATAGTAGAAAATCTCGCTGTAAAACTTTCTGGTGTATCAAAAAAAGAAATAGATAGTATACTCAAACAAGATGTAGGGATTTTGAGAGCTCGAGTAGTATTTAGACCACCATGGCAAAGAAATATGCCAGATGATGTTAAAAAAATTAAGATCATAGAAGAAGCTACTAATTAGTTTACATAGATTTGACTTAGAAATAAAAATTTAGTATAATTTAAAAATAATAAATGATGGATAATGAAAATGAAAAAAATACAAAGATAGGAGTGATTACAGAAGCTCTTCCAAATACTGAATTTCGTGTTGATATCGGTACACAAGAAGAGCCTCAAATAATGCTTGCTTATATGTCTGGAAAAATGAGACTGCATAGAATCAAAGTTTTGATTGGAGATAAAGTCGAGGTTTTGATAGATAAGTATGGCGGAAAAGGTAGAATTATCAAGCGTTTGTAAAAATATATATAAATTTAGACTTATATTTGGATATCCACTATTTTATTGTTTTAGGGCTTGCAATATTTTATGAAATAGTGTAATATATGCCGATATACGTTATATTAGATTTTATAAGGGTTTGCACCCTGATTTTCTTTTGTTTATTTATATAGCTTCAAATTTGTTTATTATGAAAATAAAAGCTTCTGTCAAAAAAATCTGTGCAAAATGTAAAATGGTCAAACGTGCCGGTCATCTTCGTGTTATTTGCGATAATCCAAAACACAAACAAAAACAATAATTATGAGAATTTTAGGTATAAATATTCCAAATGAAAAACGACTTGAAATAGGGCTTACAGAGCTCTATGGTATTGGTCTTTCAAGATCAAAAAAAATATTAGCCCAAGCAAAAGTAGACGGCTCAATGAAAGGAAAAGATTTATCTCTTGATCAAGAAAATGATATAAGAAAAATTGTAGAAGCAATGACAATAGAAGGTACATTAAAGCGTGAAGTTGCAGGAAATATAAAACGCCTAAAAGATATAAAAAGTTATCGAGGAGTACGTCATATGAGAAAACTCCCAGCTAGAGGTCAAAGGACAAAGACCAATTCAAGAACCATCAGAGGTAATGTGAGAAAGACGATGGGAAGTGGAAGGCGTAAAGCAGAAAAGACTTAGGATATAGTCGTCTGTAGTGTTAATTTCATTTAGTAAAAAAGTTTAATCAAATAAAAAATCAATCCAAAATGGGACAAAAGAAAGTCATAACAAAAGAAAGTGAATCTGATGGAGCAGTAGATGCTCCAAAGAAGACGACAAAAGCTACAAAGAAAAAAGTTGTGGCAGGTACTCTTTATGTGGAAGCTACTTTCAACAATACTCGCGCTACTCTCACAGATAAAAGTGGCAATGTTTTGGCCACTACTAGCGCTGGGGCATTGGGTTTTAAAGGTGCAAAAAAGGGTACTCCTTTTGCAGCTTCAAAAACTGGTGGAATTATCGGAGAAAAAGCAGCCTCAATGGGTGTGAAAGAAGTGAATGTAGTGGTAAAGGGTGTTGGATCAGGTAGAGAGCCTACAATTCGAGCTTTTATGGCAAATGATATAGAGATTTCTGGGATTAGAGATATGACGCCAGTACCACACAATGGACCAAAACCAAAAAAGCCAAGAAGAGTTTAAATAATAAATTATATTAATAAAAATGAAAACAGTAAAACAGTATAAAATTTGTAGGAGATTGGGATCAGGAGTGTTTGCAAAATGCCAAACATCAAAATTTACTATATCTGAGGCTCGTCACGCAAAAGGTTCAAAAGGGAAAAGACCAAAGCCTCTTTCTTCTTTTGGGACACAATTTATTGAAAAACAAAAAGTTCGTTTTACATATGGAATATCAGAAAAACAATTTGGTAATTTAATAAAAGAATCTGTAGCCCACAAAGGAACTCCAGCGACCGAGACTTTATTTGAATTATTGGAACGACGTTTGGACAATGTAGTATTTCGATTGGGATTGGCTCACACTCGTAGATTGGCAAGACAAATGGTATCTCATGGACATATCACAGTAAATGGAAAGAAAAGTACAATTCCATCACAAAGAGTAAAAATTGGGGATATAATCGCTGTGCGCGAAGGAAGTAAAAAAAGTACTCTTTTTGTTGATTTGGATAAAAAATTGAAAGATTATGTAATTCCAAGTTGGCTTAAGTTTGATTTTGTTTCATTAAAAGGAAATGTCGAAGGTAAATTGCAAAATACGGAGAGTTATTTGGATTTAAACACTGTGCTTGAATTTTATAGTCGTTAGTCATTATTAGCGTATGGTTAATTTTTTAATATGTCTGATTTAAATATAATATTACCATCAAAGATGTCTGTCGTCTCAGAGAAAGAAAATCTGGGAATTTATGAAATTGACGGACTTTATCCAGGGTATGGCCATACTCTAGGTAATTCTCTCCGAAGAATAATACTTTCTTCACTTTATGGTGCGGCTATTACTTCGCTTAAAATTGAAGGAGTGGAGCACGAGTTTTCAACAATTGATGGTGTCAAAGAGGATGTCATCACAATGTTATTGCATTTAAAACAAGTTCGCTTCAAGCTTTTTACAGATGAGCCTCAGACTGTCACATTATCTGTGAAAGGCCCAAAAACAATCACAGCAAGTGATATCGTAGGTGGTGGTCAAGTAGAGGTTTTAAATAAAGATTTATATATTGCCGAGGTGACAGGAAAGGTAAATCTTTCTATTGAAATGACTATCGAAAGAGGACTAGGTTTTGTGTCTAAAGATATGCACCAAAAGACAAAGACAGAGATTGGAGCTATAGCTGTCGATGCAATTTTTACACCGATTCGTCGTGTGATGTATGAAGTAGAAAATATGCGTGTGGGTGATAAGACAAACCACAATCGTCTACGTATGACCATAGAAACTGACGGTACTTTGACCCCAAGGGAAGCATTGGAAAGATCTATCGTAATTATGGTAGAGCAATTACAATCTATAATTGGTTTTAGTGTAAAAACAAGAGAAGATGCTGTAAAAGAATTGATTAAAGATAAGACTGATTCGATAACGTCAGAATCCAAAGACAAAAAATCTTCATCAGAAGGTGCTGAAATTACAGATATGCTAAAAACTCGTATTGATACTTTGGATTTGTCTACTCGCACATTAAATGCTTTAATGGGTGCAAATATTCGCACAGTAGGTGGTATTGCTCGTAAGAGAAAAGAAGATTTATTGGAAGTAGAAGGTATCGGAGAAAAAGGAATTCAAGAAATTAAAAAAGTATTAAAGAATTTCGACATCGCCCTTAAAGAATAAAATATTAATACTATAAAATCATTTTATGAGACACCATAATAACAAAAGAAAATTTGGACGTGAAAAAAATCAAAGAAATGCTCTTATGAAGGGGCTCGCTCTTTCTATCATCGCACACGGCAAGATAGAGACGACTCTTGCAAAAGCAAAAGAACTTCGCCCAATGATTGAAAAATTGATTACAAATTGTCTCAAAGGAGATCTTTCTGCTCGTCGCCTCGTAGTATCAAAGCTTTATGGTAGACGCGCAGAGGCAAACAAACTTTTTGATGAAATTGCACCAAAGTATAAGGATATAAATGGTGGCTATACACGAATTACAAAAATGCCACAGAGAGCTGGCGATGCAAGTTTTATGGCAGTAATAGAATTTATATAAAAATATGAAAAATAATAATTACAAAATTGATGCGACAGGTATGGTTTTAGGCAGAATAGCGAGCGAGGCTGCTAAAATGCTGATGGGTAAAAATAATCCTGATTATACTCCAAATTTAAAACCTTTAAATAAAGTGGTGATAGAGAATGCCTCAAAGACAAAAATGACAGAAAAAAGAAGATTAAATACTCCACACGAAAGATATTCTGGTTATCCAGGGGGATTAAAAATTAGTACAAATGAAAAAATAATTGCACAAAAAGGATATGCTGAGCTTTATCGTCTTGCTATTTACAATATGCTTCCAAACAATAAACTCCGTGCCATTATGATGAAGAATTTAAAAGTAAATGAATAATAATATGAAAGATACTAAAACACAAAAAGATTATATTAGATCTGTCGGACGAAGAAAGACTTCTACGGCTATTGTAAAGTTGATACCAAGTACAAAAAGTTCATTTACTATAAATGGTAAGGATATTAAAGTTTATTTTCCTACAGCTGATCTACAAAAATTGTTAACTGATCCATTTACAGTGGCAGAAATAAAACAAAAATTAGAAGCACTTATCACTACTCGAGCAGTAGGAATACATTCTCAAGCAGAAGCAGTACGTCATGGTATAGCCCGCTCACTTGTAAAGTACGATGAGGAATTACATATACCATTGAAAAAAGTAAAAATGCTAAAGCGCGACCCTCGTGCCAAAGAACGTCGCAAATTCGGTCTTAAAAAGGCTCGCAAGGCTCCACAGTGGAGTAAGCGTTAAAAATATTTTACAAAAAACAGACTTTCAAAAAAGTCTGTTTTTTGCTATAATATACATATGAAAGATGACCCTTCGATAAACTCAGGGCAAGAAAAAGAAGATTTTGAAAATATCGATAATCCTGAAATAGGAGAGGATTTAGAATTTGTCGAAAGTGACGAAGAGGGTAATCCTATTTCTAAAAAAGAT